>NZ_QNUD01000009.1:0-311027 GCF_008042405.1 Bacillus sp. SH7-1 | reverse complement strand
AGACTGTATTGTTATATTTTTGAGCACAGTGAAGTATCTTATATCGAAAATTAAACCTAACATATGATACCGTCGTCCTAAATTCGGTATCATATGTTAGGTTTTAAAAATTAAATAACTTTATTGTCTTTTTACAGCTTTTTCTTTATCCTCATCTATATCAATTTCTGAAAGTCGCCCTGCAACTGCATCTGTAAGAAGGGTGTTTAACCATTGCAATTCAACTGTAATATGTTCAATAACGCTTTGCAAAATATATAGTTGAGCACGTGGAATTTGTCCTTTGCTACAATCATAAATAGTTTGCATATTATGTAAATATTGAATGGTATCATTTTTCTTCTTTTCTAAAATAGGAACTAACTCTTGATCATCACCAAAATGAGCGAAAGAGAGTGCTGAATAAATTGGTTTATATATTTGATTTTTTGCCTCGAATTGTTTTAATAGTAACGTGTGAAATAATCGTTTACCTTCTTCTGTTATATGAAAGATTGTTTTATCTGGTCTATTCGTATCTCGAACAATAGTTGTAATACTAATTGCACCTTGCTTTTCTAATTGCTCGAAGGCGTAGTAAAGAGATCCTTTTGCATATTTAATATAACAATCCATTTGTCTCTCTTTCATGATGTGTTGCACTTCATATGGATGTTTATCCCCTTCGAGTAGCAAGCCGAGAATGACTAATTTCATGCCCATTCTGTCTCAACTCCTGTATATAGAAACTTTATCCCGATTGGTGAGGGATAATAATCAGTGGGAATAGTTCCTTACTGATTAAAGATTTACTTTATATATTATAAACGGCATACCCTTTTTCATAAAGGATATGCCGTTTCTTTTTTCTATACTAACTTACCTGTTTTTGTTTTTGCTTCGTTTTTGGACCTGTAAAGAGGCGTTCATTTCCCATAAGTAAAATACAAATAATGCTTAGTACAGCCGGGATAAGTGCCCAGAAGAATGTACTGGCAATAGATGTAGCGAGAGCTTCTTTAATACCAGTTAATATTTCAGCTGGTATTTTATCGGTAGCACCTGGTGATAATAAGAAACTTGTGTCTCCACCCTTTGGAGCTAATTTAGCTAGTTCAGAAGGGAACAAAGTGTTTAGTTTATCTGTAAAAACATGATTTTGAATTGTACCGAAAATCGTTACACCAAGAGTCATACCGAGTGAACGGAAGAATGAGTTTGTTGATGTAGCAGAACCACGGTCTCTCATTTCTAATTTGTGGATAGAAGACATACTTAAAACTGAGAATGAGAAACCAACCCCAAGTCCAGCGAGAACCATAAATAGCGTTACGAGTAGACGTGGTGTGTCCATTGTTAAGGTGCTTAGTAAATAAATACCAAGAACGAAGAAAACGCCAGATACCATCATAATGTTACGATAACTTGTTCGAGAAGCTAACTGTCCACCTGTTTGACTTCCAATTACAGAGCCGACCATCATAGGTGTTAAAATTAATCCAGCATTTGAGGCTGAACCGCCGAGAACACCTTGAACGAAGATCGGAATATATACGGTACAGATGATAAAAGCTGCACCATAGAAAAAGGCAACCCCCTGGCTAGCTGCGAATAAAGGTTTTTTAAATAGATGGAACGAAATGATAGGCTCGGTTGCTTTTCGTTCTACGAAGAAGAAAATAATAAGCATAATAACAACTGTTGTAAATAGGCCGATAATTACAGTGGAATTCCATGCGTATTCTTTACCACCGAGTTCTAAGGCGAACATTAAGCAGACGATACTAATAACAAGTGTAATAGCGCCAGCCCAATCAATTTTTTGTTTTCTAAATTCTAGAGATTCACTGTAGTATTTCGTAATGAAGAAGAAGGAGATAAGTCCTAATGGAATATTAATATAGAAGACCCAATGCCAACTTATATAGTCTGTAATATAAGCACCTAATAAAGGGCCAAATACACTAGATGTCCCAAAAACCGCACCGAATAGACCTGTCATTTTTCCGCGTTTTTCTGGTGGGAATATATCGTACATAATTGTGAAAGCGATAGGCATAAGAGCGCCGCCACCGATTCCTTGAATTGCTCTATAAATACTTAGCTGCTCAATACTAGATGCTGTTCCGCAAAGTGCAGAACCGAATAAGAAAAGAATGAGACCACCAATATAAAAACGTTTCCGTCCGTACATATCAGAAAGTTTTCCGAAGATAGGCATCCCTGCCATTGTTGCTACCATATATGCAGAAGTGACCCAAACGAACTTGTCAAATCCTCCTAGGTCTCCAACAATCGTTGCCATTGCTGTTGCAACGATTGTATTATCCATTGCCGCCATTAAAATACCAAGTAGTAAACCAGCAACAACAAATTTTGTCTTGTTGGAGTCTTTTTTTGATAATTGAGATTCCAAATATAACCCTCCTTTAATAATAAGTAAACTATATTAAGTTTTGAGTGCAGTGCATAAAAAATTAATATAGTTCTTTCAAATCAATTGCCACAAGTGCACTGACAAAGCCATAAAGAATATTATAGTCAAATTTGACTAAAAGGCAAACTTTTTCTTCCGTCAAAATATTCTGTTGTATGGACAGTGAAAGAGTGAGTAATACTTATTATTGGTATAAAGTCAATGAAGGAAATTGTAAAAAAATATTTCAGTAAGAATACCTTCTGTTAACAGAGGAAAAATGGTTTTTTCTTTATATTGTCGAATAGGATAAAAGGAAGAGTAATAACTATATACCGTTTGTAACAAGCTTTATTAATATCGTGTAGAGAGGCAGAATAAGGTCGTATGGATGATGCATCTGAAATGGGGTGAATATTATTATGAAAATATGGAAACGAATTTCGGATCAAGGAAGGCGTTCAATACCGCTACAACCGGTATTATGGATTGATGGCTCAAAAAAGGAAAATGAATGTCCTAATGTAGCAGTTACATTACAAATCCGTAGTATGTATAAAGAAAAATTTTCATATGAACTGACCTATGATGTAAACGACATACTTATTATTCGAATTGAAGTCGAAAATAAAGGAATGGAAATGATTTCACGAGTTGTAGTAAGTCATATGATTCGAGATTATTTTGCATATATTCCAAATTCATTAAAGGTTGATAAGGGGATGAGCGAGTTTCTGTTCCAGCTTGTAAGGTGGCGAATCGATAATTTATTACCGAATGAGAAGGTAGAACTAATTTGTAAAATAAAAGCAAATAAAGATAAAGCACTCAAAAATGCATTATTTCAAGCTACATATACATTTCAATATAAAGGATTATCATATGGTCCGCTACAAACAAATGAAGTTGTTGTGCGCCAATGATAAAAAGGAACCTGTATGAAAGGTTCCTTTTTTAGTGAAGGTTGTGCTTTTTGAGTATTTTCTTTTGCTCCATTCCTTTTTTTCCTACATAGTTATTTTTATAGCCAAAGTATAGAATAAATAAAAATGAAACAACATTGACAATAGCGTCAATTTGATCGTTTGTAATAAAGTTTATTCCGAAAGAGTTAAATAGTAATTTTAATGATAACAGAAAACCTGCTAGTAAACGCATAATATCTGATAGATTTTCTTTTTGTAGCATATAGGTCACCCCTTTCTAAAAACGATATATAGTATATATATGAAATAGAATAGAAATGGTAGACAAGTTTAAGCGGAAATGTACAATCAATATGTACATTTTTTATTTTGTAGAAAAACATAATTGCTATAGAAACATATATTGGTATAGAAGGGAGGAGAAGTATGAAACATAAAGGAAAAATTAGTGGATTACTACTTGGGAATACAGTGGCAGTTACAGAATGGATTGCGCTTCAGGATGTAATTACAAAACTGGATTCGCGATCGTTTTATACCGTCTTTATTATTTATATATTGCAAATGATACTCAGCTATTATTTTGGACATTGGTATGATAAAAGAGCGAGTGGGAGCATAGATACGGAAGTAGGAGGAATGGCAAGTAATGATTTTGTAGTTGATTTTTTTGAGAAAGTAGCTGCTTTATCAGAACGGGATTCTCATAATATTACAGTGTACATTCTTTCTGTGAAAGAATGGAAAGAATTAAAAGAAACAGTGCAAGAAAAAAAAATGGAGGTGTTAGTACAAAAATTGGAGAGTACGATTGTAAAGACAATTCGTAAAGGGGATGTCGTTACTAAGTGGGATGAAAATAAGTATGTTATTGTGGCGATTGATAACGGACATGAAAAGTCGACAATAACAAATCGTTTAATGAAAAATATTGAAAGTGAAATAGAAAACGGCTTGTTAAGTATGACTCTATTATTTGGAGCAGCTAGTTATCCAATAGAAGGAAAAACGTTTGAAGAATTGTTAAGAAAGGCACAAAATCAATTGTATCAGCATAGGAATTTGTAAGGAAATAAGAAAAACTTTGATTTGAAGAAATATGAAATGAAGAAGTTTTGAATGTAACATTTTTTTGACTTTTATTACAAAAAGAACTTTTTTTGTAATAAAAGTCTTTAAAAATATATGGAATAAGCATATAATTATGATGGATGTGTCAATGCATTTTGCACAATGTGTTTCATTTTAAAAGTGTAGAGGAAAGCATACTCTACACTTTTCCTTTTTAGGGAATGACAAGAATAATTGTAAGTTGTTGCAAGATAGCGTTTATACTGTGTAAAATGAACGAAGAGATTATTTGATAGAAAGCGGGAATGGGAATGATAGAATGATAGACGTGAGAGAACAACGATCATCTTTTATCAGGTGAATTATTACTGTTGTTCTTCAAATTATGATGGCTGTGATGAATTCCGTTGTACTTTTATGTAATACATAAGTATGAACAGGTTTTAAAAAGTGCCAAGTAAAAGATGGATATGAAACCGCTATTGTGTTCAAAAACGCAAAATG
Source organism: Bacillus sp. SH7-1 (assembly GCF_008042405.1). NCBI lineage: Bacteria > Bacillati > Bacillota > Bacilli > Caryophanales > Bacillaceae > Bacillus > Bacillus sp. SH7-1. The sequence goes on along the minus strand of NZ_QNUD01000009.1, from coordinate 306,131 downwards.
TAATTTTAAGTAATACAATTTGTACAAGCATTACAAACAATATAAATGATTTTCGTGAAAAAGGTGCGAGTGTGGAGTTTATAGAAGGATATATAATTTCATAGCTTTTTACACGATGATCGTATATAAGTAGGAGGAAAAAGATGTTGAAATATAGTAAATTAGCAATTGTAACTGCATTATCAATGACTTTACTAGCCGGTTGTTTCGGACCGAAACCAGAAGAGGAATTATATGTTGCTTTTGAAAATGCTGCAAAGCAAGAAAAAACAATGTTTGAAGATGCAAAGAAACTTGAAACTTTAGAAAAAGAGGGACAAGAATTATATAACCAGATTGTTCAAGAAGGAAAAGATAATAATCAAACTGTTAAGGAAAAACTGAACCAAGCAGTGAAAAATACAGATGAACGAGAAAAAGTGCTTAAAAAAGAAAAAGAATCTTTAAATAAGGCACAAGAAGAAGTGAAATCAGCAGATAAATATGTGAAGAAAATTGAAGATAAGAAATTGAAAGATCAAGCGGATAAAGTGAAAAGCACATATGAGAAACGACATGATTCATTTAACAAAATGTATGACAGCTATAATAAATCGTTAAAACAAGAAAAAGAATTATATACAATGTTACAAGATAAAGGTACAAAATTAAAAGATATTAGTGAAAAAGTAAAAGTAGTGAATCAATCTTATAAGGATATTGATTCAGAAAAAGATAAGTTTAATGAATTCACGAAATCTTATAATACAGAAAAAATAGCTTTTTATAAACAAGCAAATATTAAAATTAAAGAAGAGAAAAAATAAAACAGTTTGGCCTACAATTGGCCAAACTGTTTTATTTTTTTGTATAAGTACGACTATACCATGGGACAGGTTCACTTAACTTTTTTTCTTGTTTCAGTGCTTCAGGACCAATATAATCTTGAAGTGTTTTTTTTGCTACTGTTAAAGATAAGGTTGTTTTCGGATTTCGATAGGAGGATTCAAGATGACCAAGATGTGGTAGGATTCGAAAATCTTCTTTTGTAGGAGGAATATGGAAAAAATAATCGCCTAAACGTATAAGAACATCAGATTGTTGTTGGCTAAAACGTGGATTTCTAGAAAAATGTAATCCTTCTTTTATAGCTTTTTTTTCAGCAATTAAGCGTTCTAAAGCCGTCTTTTTTAACCAGTATAAATACTTCGGGTTAGTTGCAGCTTTAGCATGACGATTCACAACGAAAATAGATTGAGCTAGTCGATTAATAGAATGTTGGTTTTGTAATTGAGATTGTGGTTGTGAAGGTTTCATATTGAATCTCCTTTCAATTTTTCATTATTATACCATAAATAAAATAGGTTTTTATTATATGCAAAAAGTGATTGTATATATTTTCAATATTAAAGCAATATTGTTACAAAAAACAACTATTTTGTATAATAGTAATAGAATGTGTTTCAGAAATTTGATAATGAAAGAGTGAGAAGTTTGAAAGAAATATTAAAACAGCAATATGCCATTATAGATATTGGATCTAATACAATGCGTTTAGTTATTTATGAAAAGCAAAACGGAGGTTTTTATAAAGAGATTGAAAATACGAAAGTGGTTGCTCGGTTAAGGAATTATTTAGTCGATGGTGTATTGAGTGAAGCAGGAATAGAGGTATTGTTACAAACATTATTTCAATTTCAAGAAAGTACACGATTCCACCAGTTGCATCATGTACTTTGTGTTGCAACAGCAACAATTAGACAGGCTGAGAACCAAGAAGCAATTAAAAAACTTGTTGAAGGGCAAACAGACTTTACTCTTAGAGTATTATCAGAATATGAAGAAGCACGTTACGGATATTTAGCTGTTATGAATTCAACTTCGTTCTCTGAAGGAATTACAGTAGATATAGGTGGAGGGAGTACGGAAGTTACATACTTTCGAAATAGAGAAATTTTAGAGTATCATAGCTTTCCTTTTGGGGCACTTTCCTTAAAGCAACAATTTATTAAAGAGGATATACCTACTGAAGACGAGTTAGAAAAGATTCAAACGTACTTAGAATATCAATTTCGAACATTGCCATGGTTAATCGATAAGAAATTGCCTCTTATTGCAATAGGGGGTAGTGCGAGGAACTTAGTGAAAATTCATCAAAATTTAATTTGTTATCCTATAGCAGGGGTACATTTATACAAGATGAAAGAAGAAGATATTAAAAATGTGAAAGAAGAATTGGAAGCACTGTCGTTCATAGAACTTCAAAAATTGGAAGGATTGGCAAAAGATCGAGCAGATACAATTATTCCAGCAGTCGAGGTTTTTCATACGCTCGTTAATGTTATAGAGGCACCAGCCTTTGTATTAAGTAGAAAAGGACTACGAGAAGGTGTTTTCTATGAAGAGTTGACAAAAGATTTGGGGATTTCATATTATCCGAACGTGGTCGAAGAAAGTTTGTATTTATTATCACATGAATATGAAATGGATATGGAATTTGTAATGCAGCTTATTAAACATGGAAGATTGATTTGTCAACAGCTTGAAGAAATAGGACTGATTTCTATGTCAGTACAAGACTGGGAAGTATTCCATCAAGCAGCGAAAGTATTTAATATAGGTAAATATATAGACGAAGAAGCGAGCCGCTTACATACGTTTTATTTATTAGCGAATAAAACAATTGACGGTATGATGCATAAAGAGCGAGTTAGATTAGCGCTTATTGCGTCTTATAAATCAAAAATGCTATTCAAACAACATTTGTCTCCATTTGAAGGATGGTTTGATAAAAACGAACAAAAGAAAATTCGCCTATTAGGGGCTGTTTTACAATTTTCAGCAGCTCTAAATATAAGACAAAGATCACTTGTGGAATCAATATCTATAACAGAAAGTAAAGAAGGATTAACATTTAAAATTGTATGTGCGCAATCAGCATTAGCGGAAAAAGTGCAAGCTGAAAAACAAAAAAAGCAGCTGGAAAGAGTGTTGAAAACGACTATTAATTTATACTTCGAATCAAAACGTTAAGTTGTACGGATGTCTTTACAAAAAATTAACACCTTGGAATATTGTAATTTGCTAAAATAAAAGTAACTAAATTATAGTAAAAAAGTTTCAGGGGAAGTGTGAAGAGGATGGAAATGTTGATGGGGAATATAGTAAATTTAAATGATACAGCTTATTACAATAATCGAGAATTAAGTTGGTTAGCATTTAATGAACGTGTACTACAAGAAGCACAGGATGAAACAAACCCGCTCTTGGAAAGATTAAAGTTTATTAGCATTTTCAGTTCCAATTTAGATGAATTCTTTATGGTACGCGTAGCAGGATTGAAGGATCAAGTGAGTGCTGGGTTTAACCAACCAGAAAATAAGGCTGGCTTAACACCAAAAAAGCAATTAAATAAAATTGCGATAAAGGCCCATGAATTAATGACTGTACAATATGATACGTTTAAAAATTATGTGTTGCCAGCGCTGGAGTTAGAGGGGATTGAACGTTTAACATTCCACGATTTGACGAAAGAACAGAGGGAATTTATAGAAGAGTATTTTGATGAGCAGATTTTTCCAGTCTTAACACCTGTAGCTATTGATGCATATCGTCCATTTCCGATGTTATTAAATAAAAGTTTGAATTTAGCTACTCTTTTATATGATGAGAAACAAGTAGAGGAAGAAAACCGCACGAAGTTAGGAATTGTACAAGTTCCTTCATTACTTGAACGTTTCATATTTTTACCGAGTGAAGGGAAAAAGCATAAATTTATTTTATTAGAAGACGTAATTAGTAGTTTTACTCATAAATTATTTACAGGATATAAAGTATCATCTGTTACTCGTTTCCGTATTACACGCAATGCGGATTTAACAATTCACGAAGAAGGTGCGAGAGATTTATTAAAGGTAATTGAAAAAGAATTAAAAAAGCGTAAGTGGGGAGCTGCTGTACGTTTAGAAGTTGGCAAAGAGCATATTGATGAAAGAGTATTAGCGTTATTATATGAGGTGTTGGAAGTAAAAGATGAAGATGTGTATATAATGGATGGACCATTAGATTTAACATGTCTATTTTCTTTATATAAAAAACTAGCTCCTTTATATGAACATCTAGTATATCCGGCCCTTATTCCGCAACGACCTCAAGATTTAGGGGATGCGGAAGATGTGTTTGAAAAAGCGATTGAGCATGATATTTTATTACACCATCCTTTTGAGTCGTTTCAGCCAGTAGTTGATTTTGTCCGTGATGCGGCAGACGATCCGAATGTACTTGCGATCAAACAAACATTATATCGAGTAAGTGGGGATTCACCGATTATTCAGGCGCTAAAGGTAGCGGCTGAAAAAGGAAAGCAAGTGACAGTATTAGTCGAATTAAAAGCAAGATTTGATGAAGAGAATAATGTGCATTGGGCTAAAGAGTTAGAAAAGGCAGGCTGTCATGTCATTTACGGTGTAAGTCATTTGAAAACACATAGTAAAATTACGCTAGTTGTGAGAAGAAAAAACGGAAAAATCGAAAGGTTCGTACATCTTGGGACTGGAAATTATAATGATGCAACAGCAAAGTTATATACTGATTTTGGGTATATTACATCACGAAAAGACTTTGGGGTTGATGCAACAAATTTCTTTAATTATTTGAGTGGTTATACAACAAAACCACATTTTCATCATTTATCGGTTGCGCCATTTGATATAAGAGAGCAATTTATGGATTTAATAGATGAGGAAATACGTTATCATAGACAATATGGAAATGGATATATTATCGCTAAGATGAATTCATTAACAGATAAACCATTAATTAAAAAAATGTATGAAGCATCACAAGCTGGAGTAAAGGTAGAGCTCATCGTTCGAGGAACATGTTGCCTACGGCCTGGTATTCCAAATGTAAGTGAAAATATTCGGGTAGTTAGTGTTGTCGGAAGATATTTAGAACATAGCCGAATTTATTATTTCCATCATAATGGAGAAGAGAAAATATACTTATCTTCAGCTGACTGGATGACGCGGAATATGGAGAAGCGCGTAGAAATATCTTTCCCGATATTAGATATTGAAATGAAGGCGCGAATTAAGGCGATTTTACAGCTTACTTTAGCTGATAATGTGAAAACGCGTGAACAAAATAAAGACGGTGACTATTATTATGTTATTAATAGTGGTACAGAAGAAATTGATAGCCAAGTGAAGTTGTTTAAGATGGCGTATCAAAACACGGATGCTGAATAATAAGAACAAAGTAAAAAAACCTCTTACAAAAGAGGTTTTTTTACTTTGTTCTCTACTTATTATACGTTCTCAAATTAAAATGACGTATCAAAACACGGATGCTGAATAATAAGAACAAAGTAAAAAAACCTCTTAGGTTTTTTTACTTTGTTCTCTACTTATTATACGTTCTCAAAATAGAAGGATGCGTAGAGAGAATAGTTTTTATTGTAAGCATGTTAATGGATTATGAATTGGTTAAGAGAGGGATTAACATTGGTAGAATTGTTGCGGTACATTAATAATAGTATGGTTGTTGACAAGGTCCACCATAACAAGGATAAGGTGTTGGCGGTGGGAAAGGTGGTGGATATGGTGGGTAATACGGTCTAGGACCGAAAGCTAATGCTCCGCCGAGCAGTCCACCAGCAATGCCAGCTAGAAATGGAACGCCAAAAAACGGAAAGAAGCGTGAGTCGCCTACTGGACCAATAGGTGCTGAACGGACTGGGATTGGTTGATAATATGGATACATGAACAAACCTCCTTTATTGGACTCACTTTTATCATATGGTAAATGAAACATGGATGAGCGCGTACAAGAAATGATATGTAAGAAAATAGGCGAATTATTACGAATGTTGGAGCGTGAAAATCGTAATTTCAGGTTTTGACATAAATCGGAATGGGACACGTGTTCTTCCAAGGCCTCGATTGACATAGAGAGCTAAATCTTGAATCGTATAGAAACCTTCAACATAGTTTTTAGCAAGCGCTGGGGTAATAATAGCACCTAAAAAAGGAATTTGTACTTGTCCGCCATGGCTATGACCAGAAAGTTGTAAGTTAACTGGATATTTAGCAATTTGCGGTGCAATATCTGGCTCATGAACAAGAACAATGTTATAAGTGTTTTGCTTCGCGTGTTGTAGTGTCTCCTCTATTTTTGGTTTGCCTAGTAGTATATCATCAAGACCGAAAATTGAAATTTCACTATTATCCAGTAGACGAATTCTCTTTTCGCTATTTAGTAATAGTTCAAATCCAGATTCACGCATGATGTGTTCGTAGTATTCTGTGCCATATCCGCCGTGATCATGGTTACCATAAATATAAAATTTACCGAAGGGTGCTTGTATATTTTTTAAAATGGATGCAACGAAAGGAGTGTCAGTATATGTTTGATAATTATCAATGAGATCACCAGTGAAAAGAACAATGTCGGGCTTTACAGCATTAATTTTAGAAACGATTTGAGATAAATGGTGGAGAGAGAAATAGTATCCGAGATGTAAATCGCTGAATTGAAGAATCTTCATACCGTGAAAACTTTTTGGTATGAGTTGTGATTTAAGTGTATGCTCTGTAAAAGAGAGTAGATGTGGCTCAATATATTTAGCGTAATAGTATCCGATGCTAGTGGTTATAAGTGAATATAGACAAGTGCGCATTCCAGTTTTTAAAAAATCTCTTCTTGTAATTTTCTTCATAAAAATATGAGTATACCTATTTGATTTATAGCACATGCTTTTGTTACATATACAGGTTACTCAAATCTCCTTTCAGTTTATTAAACATATATTTTAAATAATAAAAAAGTAGTATAGATTACGAAAAAAATGAATGAAAAGAAACCTCTTTACGCTAAAATATCAGAAAAGTTTAAAAATATAAAGATTTCTATTAAATAAAATGATAAAATGAATGTGTATTCATTTTTTGGAGGGGATGTATGTGAAAGAAAAGGTAGTTATTATAACAGGTGGATCAAGCGGAATGGGAAAAGGAATGGCGACTCGCTTTGCAAAAGAAGGGGCACGAGTAGTTATTACAGGACGTACAAAGGAAAAACTAGAAGAAACAAAACTGGAAGTTGAACAATTTCCAGGACAAATATTACCTGTACAAATGGATGTAAGAAATACGGAAGATATTCAGAAAATGATTGAACAGATTGATGAGAAGTTTGGACGAATTGATATTTTAATAAATAATGCAGCTGGAAACTTTATTTGTCCAGCAGAAGATTTATCCGTGAATGGCTGGAATTCGGTAATTAATATTGTGTTAAATGGCACATTTTATTGTAGCCAGGCTGTCGGAAAATATTGGATTGAAAAAGGTATAAAAGGGAATATCATTAACATGGTAGCAACATATGCATGGGATGCAGGTCCGGGAGTTATTCATTCGGCTGCAGCGAAGGCTGGAGTGTTAGCAATGACGAAGACGCTTGCTGTTGAGTGGGGACGTAAATATGGAATACGAGTTAACGCTATCGCGCCAGGACCAATTGAACGTACGGGTGGTGCTGATAAATTATGGATTTCAGAAGAAATGGCTAAGCGTACGATACAAAGTGTTCCGCTTGGAAGGCTGGGTACGCCAGAAGAAATCGCAGGCCTAGCTTATTATTTATGTTCAGATGAAGCTGCGTACATAAATGGAACTTGCATGACAATGGATGGAGGACAACATTTGCATCAATATCCATTTTAAAAGGGGTAAAAAAATGAATGTTGGATTCATTTTTTACGGTTAAATGTGACGGAATTGTGACATATGAAAGAAAAGTGTTTACAAGAGGTCATATGTACGTTATATTTAAGACCTCTTTTTTCTTCATAGTAGAATTGCTAATTCCCCTTAGCATTTTACCCCTCTAATCCCTTCAGGAAAACTGAAGGGATTTTTTATTATTTTTCCGTAAATATCATGTTATAATTTTTGAAAAGTAAAGGGAGGGAAGCACGTTGATAGATGCATTAGATGTAATGAGTAACTTGGATAAAGTCCTTCCTTATTATCAAGCTATTTTTAGTGCTGATGAGCATACTGTAATTGGATATGAAGTAGTAGGACGTATTCAAACAGAAGAGGGCATACAAAGTTTAGCTTCTTTCTTTCATGATGATTCTATTCCGAGTGAGTTTCAACTGGAAGCGGATAACATTATAGTAGAAAAAGCTTTAAATCGTTATTTAGAAAGTGATCAAAAACTATTATTATTTATACATCGGAATGCTAACGTATTAATGAACGATGATGATGAAAGTTTGCTTCAACTTTTATTGATGTATGAAGAGCAAGGTTTAAATTTGAAACACATTGTTTTAGAGATTACAGAACATGAATGTAAAGAAGATATAGAGCAATTTAATCATTTACTTATGTATTATCGTACATATGGTATTCAAATTTCGATTAATAAAGTCGGAACGGGTACAAGTAATTTAGAACGTATTAGCGTATTAGCACCGGATATTTTAAAAGTAGATTTAACAAACTTAAGGCAAACTGCACTTTTACAATCTTATCAAGATATTTTATATTCTTTATCATTACTTGCTAGAAGAATTGGTGCGACATTGTTATATGAAGAAATAGATGCTTTTTATCAACTACAATATGCTTGGAAAAACGGTGGTAGATACTATCAAGGGAATTATTTGAAAGAATGCTTGCCTGATTTTATTGAAACGAACGTTTTGAAAGAACGACTTGGTAATGAGTGTCATCAATTTATTCAACATGAGAAGAAGAAGTTACAAAAAATTTATAATTTAACAGAAATGTTACGTGATCGAATTGGTGATGTTCTAGCCAAACAGAAAAAGAATGAAGATATAAACGATTGGTTATTACAATTTAGCCAAAGTGTATCACAGTGTAGTTTTCGCATATTTATTTGTAACGAAGATGGTTTCCAACAATCAGGAAACGTTATGAAAAAAGATGGGGAATGGATTGTGATGCCTGAGTATTATATGAAGAACTGGAGTTGGCGTCCGTATTTTCTAGAAAATATTATGAAAATGCGTTTTGAGAATAAGGCAAGACTATCAGATTTATATGCTGATATTGAAACTGGTGAGATGGTACGAACATTTTCTTTCCCAATTGATGATGAAAACTTTTTATTTATAGATTTATCGTATGAATATTTATATGAAGAAGATGTTTTATTTTAATGCACGAAGAAATTCGTGCATTTTTTGTTTGTTTTTATCATAAATTGGAAATAGTGAAAATAGTGATGAAAATGCTGTCTATCGTTGTAAAGATTTTACGAACGAAACCAGCCCTGTCTGTGCATAATCATTGTTACAATGAATACTACAAAGACAAGTTTTCTTAAAAGGAAGGTGAGAAAATGAGGAAATATGGAATATGGTTAGTTCTATTTGTATGCGTTGCCTTTCTAGTTGGTTATAGTGTTACAACTGTTTTAGGAAAAGAGGAAGTGAAGGTTGATCGGAAAGAAGTGTTTACAACGATACAAAATGGCTATGAAACCCAATTTTCAATTCGTGGGAAGCATTTGCCGATGAATAAGATGATAGAAACGTTATCACCGTATTTTACAGAGAATTTCCTTCAAGTATTTACAGATGAAAATAGTAGAAGTGATAAACAAAGTGGTGAATATTTACTTCCAGCAAAAGAAGCTCCGTTTTCTTTTAATTCAGAAACGAAAATGTCATATGATGAAGAGCATAAAATTTTATATGTATATGAGCGGGCGAAAAGTGGACAATATCAAATTGTAACATTGCAAAGAGATCAAGGGAAATGGAAGTTGGCCGGATATCATGAAAGCCAAGAACTTTTAACTGAAATAAAAAGATTACAACAATTATAAAGTGAAACTTTAATCAGTGGGGGGCATCTCCCGTTGATTATTATCCCGCCTCAATCGGGTGTTTATTTCCCGAAAATAGCGTGGATAAAAATAGGAATAGGTCTTTACACCTATTCCTATTCTATATTGAGTAGCTGTTGTAATTTTTCAATTTGAAAACCAGCAACAACTTCGCCATCAATTACAACTGTTGGAGTTGAATAAGAATCATAGTCATATAAAAGACGATTGCGTGCAGCGGCGTCTTTTTTTACGTCAAATTCTTCATATACAACGTTATTATGCTTTAAAAATTCTTTCACAATGACACATGGCGGACAATCAGGTTGTGTGTAAACCTCAATTTTTTTCATTGAAATTCCTCCTTTTTTCTGTTTTTTATTATATTCTTCCAGTATAAAAATCGCAATAAAGAAGGGAAAAGATGTTCTTTCTGTTTTTTCCTTTGTATTTCGACAAATTTTTAGTTGAGTTTCTGGCCAATAACCTTTATCCTAGAGTGTGGAACATTTTTTCTGTTATGACGGATAGAATGAGTATAGCTGTAAAACCTATTGTTAGGAAGATAAGAGAAAGGAGAGATTTCATGTCTCTACTCCAAGGAATTTTAACTCGACTTGTTAGTCTACAAGAACAAGCTGAAAGCGGTGAAGTAGCACAACGCTATTTTGAAGTGAACGGTGAGCGCAAATGTAGCGTGAAATTTTTCGATAAAAGTGAAATGTATGAGTTAGAAGTGTATCAACAAGGTGAAAAACCTCAAGTGTATCAATTCGATAATATCGATATGGTTGCAATTGAGATTTACGATATCATTTCTTGATACATATAAAAAAGGTGTTGCCATATGGCAGCATCTTTTTTAGTTCTATTACTTTTTAGTATATATGTATAAGGATTTTTAATTTTTCCTACAATGGTAATAAAGTGAAATTGTAATCAGTGGAGAATCTTCGTCCTATACTGCTTATTAGCCATCACTAATTGGGTGTTTACGGATAGTAAATAGCGGGATGAAAATAATGAGGAGGTGTGCTGTATGGAACGTTTACCAGTGGTGATTTGTCCTAATTGTCACAATTCTACTGAGATTATTCATGTATTAACGGCTCAATCTAATCAAAATGTAATTTATACGTGTCAGGTTTGCCATTATGTCATTCGGAACATTGAAACGAATAAAGGGTAGGAAGTTATAATTTTTGTTTTTGTCCCATACAATGAGAATACGAAAAGTCTGTCTAATTGAAAGGACGTGACTATGTGGCCGGTGAACATAAATTTTATAATGTTTCAGAGAGACATTTAAATTTTGATATGGTCTTTACCCGTATTTGTAATTTCATTGAAAAGGATCCACGAAATTTATATCGCTTATCCATTGGGACAGACTCACAGGCACATCAAAAGGATACAAGGTTTATTACGGCAATTCATATTCACCGCGTTGGAAAAGGAGCCTGGGGGTGCTTGCACCATAAATCAGTAAAAGATAAGCCAGCAACTTTACGTGAGAAAATATATTTAGAGACGCAGTTTAGTCAAGAAATCGCATGTCTATTTACTCCAAATCATATACAAACAATATGGGATTTATTGCACCCATATGCGCAAGATGGGGCTGGATTTATAATGGAAATTCACTTGGATATCGGAAATGATGGTTTAACAAAAGAATTTATTCTAGATATGACAGAGAAAATTCAAGCGATGGGATTAACTGCAAAGATTAAACCGGATGCTTATGCTGCTTTTAGTTATGCAAATCGTTATACGAAATAAAAAACCATTTTCATATATCTTTTATTAAAAACTGAATATTACATCTATTAAATGGGTAAGAAATTTTATATAATAGGAGTAACGATGCGAGTATAAGGAGAGGGGTATATGAAAAGGGAATTTGTGTTAACGGAAGAAGAGGAAAGTTTGTTACTAGATATTTTATTCCAGCAAAATTATGCGAGTGAAATTTTATCTGTGGAACTTACAGATATTGAGAATGGTTTAAAAAAGACAGATGCGATGCAATATAAAAAAATCACGAGGTTATTTTACAGATTAAAAAATAAAGGGTATTAAGCGCTACCGGAATGGTAGTCTTTTTTTTGTGTTGTATGCTAAAATAGCTGTGTAATTTTGTTTTTATTGAAATAAAGTAAGGACAAAATAATAATATGAAAACGCTGTCATAAAATATGGATAGAGCCGGTGATTATAAGTAGGAAAAAGGGAAATTGGGGGATGTAATATGATTAGTATTCCGAAAGACGAGTTTCAACAAATTTTTGTGAAAGATTTAATCATTTCATCAGAAAAAGTAGCACATGTCCAAATAGGGAATGGTTTAGAGCATGCTTTACTCGTACTTGTGAAATCTGGATATTCGGCGATACCTGTTTTGGACCCGATGTATAAATTACACGGATTAATTAGTACTGCTATGATTTTAGACGGTATGTTAGGGCTAGAGCGCATTGAGTTTGAAAGACTTGAAGAAATGAAAGTAGAACAGGTGATGAAGGAGGACATTCCGGTTCTTAAGTTAGAAGATTCATTTGCAAAAGCTTTAGAAATGACAATTGATCATCCTTTTATTTGCGCTGTCAATGAAGAGGGGTATTTTGAGGGGATTTTAACACGTCGAGCTATTTTAAAATTGTTGAATAAAAAAGTAAGGCAACATAATCGATAATGTAAGAAAGGTGACTTCATAGAAACTGAGAAGTCACTTTTTTTTCGTGCATATCAGTTGTGTATGTATTATATTTAAAAAGATAAAAAATATAAGAGTATGTAGTTAAATTAAGGATGAAAAGCTTATTGAAATAAGGTGTATGGAAGCTAAGGAAAGAGGGAGAAAGTTGCAAATTGATGATTTTCAAATGATGGTTGTATTAGCTCAGGAATCAAATATGAGAAAAGCGGCGGAACGTTTATTTGTTTCACAACCTGCGCTTAGTCAACGATTACAATCTATGGAGAAACAATGGGGAATGAAGTTTTTTATTCGCTCGCAAAAAGGATTGACAATTACACCTGAAGGGGAAAAAGTCGCAAATTATGCAAAAGAAATGCTACAAAGAGAAGAGGATATTAAAAGTGAGCTAGCTGTTTTTAGAACAGAAACTCACGGAACGTTAAAGATAGCTGTTGCATCAGTTATTGGTCAATATTGGCTTCCTCCTGTTCTAAAGAAGTTTGTGCATAAATATCCTTCTGTGAAGATATCGCTGTTTACTGGCTGGAGTAGTGAAGTGCAAAAGCAATTTTATGAAGGAGACGTTCATGTTGCTATATTGAGAGGAACACAAGAATATAAAGGTCAGAAGCAACAATTATTTGAAGATGAACTTTATTTAGTAGATAAAGAAATAAAAGATATTTCAATGTTAAAAGAAACAAATAGACCATTTATTCAATTTAAAAGTGATTCGACTTATTATGGACAAATACAAAATTGGTGGTATGGTTTATTTTCTAATCCACCTAAGAGAACGATTGTGGTTGATCAAATCGAGACGTGCAAACAACTCGTTTTAAATGGTATAGGTTATGCCCTGTTACCTTCTACTGTTTTAAAAGAGGTACAGGAAAATATGTATAAAACACCTGTTCAATTAACGAGAGAAACATGGTTGTTGACGAGTGAATCAGCTAGACAATTAAAGCAAGTACAAGCATTTTTAGAAATTATAGAAGAAATTCAAATGGAAAAATAGGATTATTATCTTGCTACTCGCTCTATCGTTTGGTAGAGTAACATTATAAATGGATTTAGGAGGCAACAAGAATGAAAATGATGGACGCTAACGAAATTATTTCGTTTATACAAAAAAGTGAAAAGAAAACTCCTGTAAAGGTATACATAAAAGGGGATTTAAAAGAAGTAACATTCCCTGAAACGGTACAAGCATTTGTAAATAAAAAGTCTGGTGTATTATTTGGAGAATGGTCTGAAATTAAGACAATTCTTGATGAAAACAGCAAGAACATCGTTGATTACGTTGTTGAAAATGACCGTCGTAATTCTGCAATTCCAATGCTTGATTTAAAAGGTATTAAAGCTCGTATTGAGCCAGGCGCGATTATTCGTGACCACGTTGAAATCGGCGACAACGCTGTTATTATGATGAATGCAACAATTAATATCGGTGCTGTAATTGGTGAAGGTTCTATGATCGACATGAACGCAGTACTTGGTGGACGTGCAACTGTTGGTAAGAACTGTCACGTAGGTGCAGGTGCGGTACTTGCAGGTGTTATTGAGCCACCTTCAGCAAAACCAGTTATCGTTGAAGACGATGTTGTAATTGGTGCTAACGTAGTTGTGTTAGAGGGAGTTACAGTAGGTAAAGGTGCAGTTGTAGCAGCAGGAGCTGTTGTAACAGAAGATGTACCTCCATATACAGTTGTTGCGGGAACTCCAGCACGTGTAATTAAAGAGATTGATGAGAAGACAAAAGCAAAAACTGAAATTAAACAAGAGCTTCGTCAATTAAACCCAGAGAAATAAAAACAAAAAAGCGTAAGAGCGTAAACGGGCTCTTACGCTTTTTATAGATAGAGGTGCAAAAATGGTAGTAAGCAAATTCGTTCAAATTCGTAGAGACCTACACAAAATACCGGAAATTGGATTTAAAGAGTGGAAAACACAACAGTATATTTTAGATTACATAGGAACGCTTTCGAATGAACATGTGGAAGTGAAAGTATGGAAAACGGGTGTCATTGTTAAAGTAAATGGAAAAAAACCAGAAAAAATTATAGGTTATCGAGCAGATATAGACGGTTTGCCAATTACAGAAGAAACTGGATATGAATTTGCTTCTATTCATGAAGGAATGATGCATGCATGTGGACACGATCTGCATACAACAATCGGTTTAGGCCTTCTAACAGCAGCTGTAACAGAAAGAATAGATGATGACCTTGTGTTTCTATTCCAACCAGCTGAAGAAGGACCAGGAGGGGCTCTTCCTATGTTAGAGAGTGAAGAGTTAAAAGAATGGAAGCCGAATATTATTCTTGGTCTTCATATTGCACCTGAATACGCTGTAGGAACAATTGCAACAAAAGAGGGGCTATTATTTGCGAATACATCTGAGTTATATGTTGATTTAAAAGGAAAAGGTGGACATGCAGCCTACCCGCATACTGCAAATGATATGATTGTTGCAGCAAGTCACCTTGTTACACAACTTCAATCCGTTATTAGTCGTAATGTGAATCCTCTTGATAGTGCAGTGATTACAATTGGAAAAATAACAGGTGGTACAGTTCAAAACATCATAGCAGAAAAGTCTCGGTTAGAAGGAACGATCCGAACGTTATCAGTGGAATCAATGAGTCGTGTTAAAAGTAGGATTGAGGCGATTGTTGCAGGTATAGAAGCTTCTTTCCAATGTGAAGCGGTTATTGACTACGGTGCAATGTATCATCAAGTATATAACCATGAAGCATTAACGAGAGAGTTTATGCAATTTGTAAGTGAACAAACTGATATGAATGTAATTACATGTACTGAGGCAATGACAGGTGAAGATTTTGGTTATATGCTTCAAGAGATTCCTGGATTTATGTTTTGGCTTGGGGTAAATTCAGAATATGGTTTACACCACGCAAAATTAAAACCAGATGAAGAGGCTATTGAGAAAGCTATCGTATTTTTAGATCAATACGTGAAGTGGAAAGGAACTAGAAAGTGAACTTGTTCACCAACTTTGCAAAAATTTAAAATGGGTACTTGTTAGTTCCAGGGCGAAAACAACTTTCATATTTGCTTTGGATAGACATTGGCATACAAATGGATAAAATAATGAGCAGTGGTTTTGAGCCGCTGCTCATTATTCATTATCGCTTATTGAGAAGATGATTAGTTAACTAACTTATATATGTTTACATTTTGTGTGAAAAATGTGTAAAATCAAGGTGAAACATAGAAAAAAGGGTGGGGAATTACGTGCAAATTAGCAGTGCGATGTTGTGTTTCGTCTTATATGCGTATGTTATTATTGCGGCGGTGTATTTTGGGATAAGTTTTTATGCCTACCGTTTAGTAGATAATCATGAATATGACGAAACATATAAATGGGTGAAGAGATATTTATCACCTGTATTAGAAATTATGAATGGGTTTGTGCTCTTTTTATTTATTGGATTAATTGCTTTTTCAACGAGCTTAGTAGGGAATAAAACGACATTATTTGTACTAGGTATCATTATTTTTATGTTGTTAGGAATACGGATTGGTAACACAGTATTTTGGAATGAAAGAAAAGTAGATGGTTGGACTGGAATGTTAATTCCTTGTATGTTAGCGGCTATCGTGACAAACATAGAGCATGAGTATTATCAATTACATTTTTGGCTTATTATCGTTTTAACAATTCTTTCTGTTTTGTACATAAGTACGGTAGTATTAACATACATTGCACATGAAAAAGGTGATGTTAAAGGGACTCACTTCTTTAGAGGGCGAGCATTATTTTGGAGTGTGCCAACGATGGCGGTTATAGGAATTATTGCAATATTAGTAAATGGATATCAATTTACTAATTGGCAACTATTTTTAGAAAATTGGTGGATTTTCATCATTTCGTTTATCGCTTTTTTAGGTGCGACGCATTATTTATTCCATCAACATCATTATATATTGGCATTGCTATTCGCATTTATACAACTACTATTTGCTTTCTTTGGACAAGAAACGTTATTATTCGTTTTTGAAACATTTAGTTCATTTGGAAATATATTTGTATTTGGTATGTTAATTTTCAGTATCGCATTTTATTTACAGCAGTATTTTTATATGCAAAAACAAAAATAAGAATGATATACAGGTTTTTGTAGCAAATCTAAAGTATGTTACAATAAAAATACATAGTATTCGATGTTATTGGAGGAATTCCTGTGGGTGAAAAAGAGAAAGAATTTGCTGTCATTGGGCTTGGACGTTTTGGTGGAAGTATTTGCCGAGAACTCGCTCAATTAGGTATGGAAGTAATGGCAATTGATTCAGATGAGGATAAAATTAATGAGTTTGCAAACATAGCTTCGCATGCTGTAATTGCAGATTCAACAGATGAGATGGTATTAAAAAGTCTTGGTATTCGTAATTTTGATCATGTAGTCGTTGCTATTGGAGATAATTTGAATTCAAGTATTTTAACAACATTAATTCTGAAAGAGTTAGGTGTAAAAAACATTACTGTAAAAGCTCAAAATGATTACCATGAAAAAGTGTTAAGTAAAATAGGGGCGGATCACATTGTGCACCCAGAGCGTGATATGGGAAAAAGGATTGCTAATAATATTGCATCAAGTAATGTATTAGACTATCTGGAGCTTTCAGATGAGCATAGTATTGTAGAGATTATTGCAAATAAAAAAATTGATGGTCATTCTTTAATCGAATTAGATATTCGTGCGAAGTTTGGATTGAATATTGTAGCGATTAAACGTGGTAAAGAAGTTATTGTATCTCCTCGAGCTACGGAAAATATTCAAGCGGGAGATATATTAATTGTAATTGGTCATGATGATGAAGTGGATCGTTTTAAACACTTTTTAAGATAAGAGAAAAGGACAATACCATGAAGGTATTGTCCTTTTTCTTATATTTCCATAATGATTGGTAAAATCATTGGGCGACGCTTCGTTTTCTCGTATAGGAATGGTGCTAATGTATCTGTAATTTCATTTTTAATTTCAGACCACTGTGTTGTTTTGCGTTCCATTACTTTTTCTAAATGAGTTGTAATTAATGTTTGAGCATCATTAATTAAATCACTACTTTCGCGCATATAAACGAAACCACGTGAGATAATATCAGGTCCTGCTGCAACTTTAAACTCTTTCATATCAATACTTACAACTACAATAACAAGGCCTTCTTCAGAAAGAATACGACGATCGCGTAATACGATATTACCGATATCTCCAATACCATTTCCGTCAATATAGACAGATCCAGATGGTATTTTACCGGCTACACTTGCTTCATCAGAACGCAAGGCAAGAACATCTCCATTATCCATGATGAAACAGTTTTCTTCTGGAATGCCACAATCATTTGCTAACTTCATATGCATACGTTGCATACGATATTCACCATGAATTGGCATGAAATACTTCGGTTTAATTAGACGAAGCATTAGTTTCTGTTCTTCTTGTCCGCCATGTCCACTCGTATGAATGTTTGACAGTTTTCCGTGGATTACATCAGCACCAGCACGATACAACATGTTAATTGTACGGCTTACACTAATGGTATTACCAGGGATTGGTGAAGAAGAGAAAACAACTGTGTCGCCAGGAATGATTTGAATTTGACGATGAGTACCATTAGCAATACGTGAAAGTGCTGCCATTGGTTCACCTTGACTACCTGTACATAAAATAACAACTTTATTAGCTGGTAGGCGGTTTAGTTGAGATGTATCTATGAATGTATCTTTTGGACAGCGAATATAACCAAGGTTTTGTCCGATTTCAATCGCTGCTTCCATACTTCGACCAAATACAGCCACTTTACGATTATTTTCAACAGCTGCTTCAACAACTTGTTGTAGACGATGGATATTTGATGCAAAGGTTGCAAAGATAATACGTCCTTCTACTTTGCGGAAAATATCTTGAATACTCTCACCAACACGGCGCTCAGACATTGTAAAGTTTGGAACTTCACTGTTTGTACTGTCAGATAAGAGACAAAGTACACCGTCTTTTCCGATTTCAGCCATTTTTGTTAAGTCTGCTGGTTCACCGACTGGAGTGAAATCAAATTTGAAATCGCCAGTATGAACCACTTGTCCTTGAGGTGTTTTCACAACAACTCCGTATGAATCTGGGATACTGTGAGTTGTACGGAAGAAGGAAACAGATGTCTTTTTAAATTTAATAACATCATCTTCTTGAATTTCATAAAGTTTTGCTTTACGAAGTAATCCGTGCTCTTCTAATTTGTTTTTGATTAGTGCAATTGCTAATTTTCCGCCATAAATCGGAATGTTCACTTGACGTAATAGGTAAGGAATTCCACCAATATGATCTTCGTGACCATGTGTAATGAATAATCCTTTAATTTTATCTTCGTTTCGCACAAAATAAGTGTAATCTGGTATTACATAATCGATTCCGAGGAGTTCGTCTTCTGGAAACTTAATTCCAGCGTCAATTATAATAATTTCATCTTGAAATTGAACAGCATATGTATTTTTACCGATTTCACCAAGTCCACCTAAAGCAAAAACGGCAGCCTGATCATTCTTTAGAAATTTCATATGACTATACGATTTCCGCTAATATTAAATCAGCGTTTTGTTTTTCATATTCAAGATGATTACCAGTAACAGACTGAACAAACTCAATATTATATGCGAACTTATTTAATTTTTTACGAACATCCTTTTGAGACGTAGCCTCTAAGTATAAAACCTTTGTATTTTCACGTACTGGAACCTCAGTTAATTTTTCTTGATAAAATACTTTAAAAATCATTTGGAAAACCTCTCCTTGTCTATGTTTTGCATTATCTGTTACTTATTATAAAGCAAACAGTCACGATTTTCATGTTTTTTCGAATGAGAATGAAGAAAAAGCCCGAAATGGGCACAATTTAAGCGATTGTCTTTTTACGGACTAAATCATTTAAATAACGCTTGAGCTTTTTCTTCAGCTTCTTCAGCATGATTACTCCTTCCTTTCCTTATTTTGAACATGCATATTACTAGTGAAAACTCCGTCTCTGATATAAGAAAGAGGACAAAAGTGAATGTTGAATCTTGTCCTTTCTCATACAGGGAAAGTTATTTTATAGTAACGATTAGTAGCCGTTAGTTATAGGTATAGTATGAGAAAGAATAGAAAAGAAAATTCATACGAACAAGTATCCACATTTTTTACTAATATATATATGCAGGTTTCGTAAATAAGGTCAGAAAGTGAACGCTTTCTTCACAGATGTTTAATATGTTATACTTTTTTTTAGCATTTGAAAAGCGATAATCAAAATAGGAATATAGAGTAACAGAAAGGATTTTGACAAATGAATGATAAAATTGTCTTTTTTGATATTGATGGAACATTATTAGATCATGATAAAAAAATTCCGCAATCTACACGAGATGCAGTAAGACATTTACAAGAAAAAGGTGTGCATGTAGCAATTGCGACAGGACGTGCGCCATTTATGTTTGAAGATATTCGTAAGGAACTTAATATACATAATTATGTTAGTTTTAATGGACAATACGTTGTATTTGAGGATGAGGTAGTATTCAATAATCCGTTACATTCGGCTGCCCTGCATAAGTTTACTCAGTTTGCAAAACAAGAAGGATATCCACTTGTATATCTTGATCATCAAGAAATGAGAGCGTCAGTAGAATATCATGATTATGTGAAAGAAGGTTTTGGGAGTTTAAACTTTGAACATCCGGCATATGAACCTGATTTTTATGAGAAGCGTAATATTTATCAAACTCTGCTTTTCTGTGAAGTCAATGAAGAGGAAAAGTTTATTAATCAGTACCCGGACTTTCATTTTATTCGCTGGCATGCGTATTCAATGGATATCATTCCAAATGGTGGATCTAAGGCAAAAGGGATTGAGAAATTCATTGAGAAGTTAGGGTTTAACCGTGAACAAGTGTATGCATTTGGAGATGGCTTAAATGATTTAGAAATGATTGAAGCAGTTGGGACAGGTATTGTGATGGGGAATGGTCATGAGGATTTGAAAAAACTTGCAAATCACGTGACAAAGGATGTTAGTGAAGACGGCATATATCATGGATTAAAATGGGCCGGATTGTTATAAATGAATATGAAACCCATTTCATAATAAAAAAAGGCGGAAGATTAACTCCGCCTTTTTTTATTATCGCTCCAGAGGTTTTGAATCGTCAGGAGCAGCAAATGGATTTTCTTTATTAATGTGATCATAGAACATAATACCATTTAAATGGTCAATTTCATGCTGAAATACGATTGCTGGTAAACCTTTTAAACGTAATTTTACTTCTTCGCCGTTGATAGATGTTGCTTTCACGGTAATTCTTGTGTAACGAGGGACATAACCAGGTACTTCACGGTCTACTGATAGACAGCCTTCACCACTTTGTAAATATGTACGTTCAACAGAATGACTAATGATTTTTGGGTTGAATAATGCATGACTATATAACGTACCGTCCGTATCTGTTACATGAACTGCAATCATTTTCTTTGAAATACCGATTTGTGGAGCTGCTAATCCGATTCCAGGGCGTAAACTATATTTTTCAGCCAGTTCAGGATCTTGGCTATTTATTACAAATTCAATCATCTCTTTAAGTGTATTTGTATCTTCTTCACTCGCTGGTATTACTACCTCTTCTGCAACGTTTCGCAAAATAGGATCTCCTTCGCGAATTACCTCTTTCATTGTAAGCATATGTAATCTCTCCTTTCCCCCTTAGTCTACCAAAGGAGATGGAAAAAGTCATCGGCAAGTAAGGGGAAGCGCTTTGGAAAGCGTTCTACTATAGAATATGTATGTAATAAAAAGAAAAGACGGCAAAGCCGTCTGTTTCTTTCCATAGTTGTTTCATTTTACATTAGCGAATGCAAGCAGCACCAACGATAATTAAAAGAATAAACAACACAACGATTAAGGCGAAGCCGCGTCCAGACCCGCCACAAGAACCGCCATAACCGTAGGAAGGATATGAACAAGTTGGATAGCAATATGAGTATCCGTACATGAGATGACCTCCTTTATCATTTCCCGCTAATACTGCGGTTACTATAATGTATGGAGCGAAGGGTAGAAATGTATGGGTAATTACCTATAAAAGGAAGGAGAGTTTGTATATTTTTGTTAAGAAGAGAGAAAAACTAAAGAGAATTAAATCGTTTACATATTATTCTAAGAGAAAAAATAAGTGAAAAAGGGAATAATATAACAGCGGGTTAATGCTTACTAATACAGATGTGAAAAATAAAAACACGTTTGTGTAGAAGAGACCTGCAGATTATTTATAAAAAAACGTATTCAAAGTAATTGACATCGTAATTAGAATAGTTGTAAACTAAAAAACGTGATCAAGATTGTATTAATATGTTTCTGAAAAAACATTAGTACAGATTGTTAGGTACACAAAATTATTCTCAACCGACAGATAAATTTGTTGGTTTACATTGTTGCGTTTTCAGTCTAGCTAATAGATAGTGAAAGCGTTTCAGAATATGGTTCAAGAGAGGAAGAGGTGAACGGAATGGGTACTAAAACAAAAAAGACCCTATTTAATGTTGATGAGCAAATGAAAGCTATCGCAGCTCAATTTGAAACATTACAAATTTTAAATGAAAAAGGCGAAGTTGTGAATGAAGCAGCTATGCCTGAATTATCTGATGATCAATTAAAAGAATTAATGCGCCGTATGGTGTATACTCGCGTACTAGATCAACGTTCTATTTCTTTAAACCGTCAAGGACGTTTAGGTTTCTACGCACCAACAGCTGGACAAGAGGCTTCTCAATTAGCAAGTCATTTCGCACTTGAAGCAGAAGATTTCATCTTACCAGGATATCGTGATGTGCCACAATTAGTATGGCACGGTTTACCATTATACCAAGCATTCTTATTCTCTCGTGGACATTTCATGGGTAACCAAATGCCTGAGAACGTAAATGCACTTGCTCCACAAATCATTATCGGTGCGCAAATCATCCAAACTGCTGGTGTTGCGTTAGGTATGAAACTACGTGGTAAAAAATCTGTTGCAATTACTTACACTGGTGACGGTGGTGCTTCACAAGGTGACTTCTACGAAGGTATGAACTTTGCGGGTGCATTCAAAGCTCCAGCAATCTTCGTTGTACAAAACAACCGTTATGCAATCTCTACTCCAGTAGAAAAGCAATCTGCAGCTAAAACTGTAGCTCAAAAAGCAGTAGCAGCAGGTATTTACGGAATTCAAGTAGACGGTATGGATCCATTAGCTGTATACGCAGCAACTGCTTTCGCTCGTGAGCGCGCAGTAAATGGCGAAGGTCCTACTTTAATCGAGACTTTAACATTCCGTTACGGTCCACATACAATGGCTGGTGATGACCCAACTCGTTACCGTACAAAAGATATCGAAAACGAATGGGAACAAAAAGATCCAATCGTACGTTTCCGTGCTTTCTTAGAAAACAAAGGCTTATGGTCTCAAGAAGTTGAAGAGAAAGTAATCGAAGAAGCGAAAGAAGATATCAAACAAGCAATCGCTAAGGCTGACCAAGCTCCAAAACAAAAAGTTACTGATTTAATGGAAATCATGTACGAAAAAATGCCTTACAACTTAGCTGAACAATATGAAATTTACAAAGAAAAGGAGTCGAAGTAAGCCATGGCTCAAATGACAATGATTCAAGCAATCACTGATGCTTTACGCGTTGAAATGAAAAATGATCCTAACGTACTTGTGTTTGGTGAAGACGTTGGTGTAAACGGCGGTGTATTCCGTGCTACTGAAGGTTTACAAGCTGAATTCGGTGAAGACCGTGTAATGGATACTCCACTTGCAGAGTCTGGTATTGGTGGACTTGCAGTTGGACTTGCACTTGAAGGATTCCGTCCAGTTCCAGAAATCCAATTCTTCGGTTTCGTTTATGAAGTAATGGATTCAATTTCTGGTCAATTAGCTCGTATGCGTTACCGTTCTGGTGGACGTTGGACTGCTCCAGTAACAGTTCGTTCTCCATTCGGTGGTGGTGTTCATACTCCTGAACTACATGCTGATAGCTTAGAAGGATTAGTGGCTCAACAACCTGGTCTAAAAGTTGTTATTCCATCAACTCCATATGATGCAAAAGGTCTTTTAATCTCTGCGATTCGTGACAACGATCCAGTTATTTACTTAGAGCATATGAAATTGTACCGTTCATTCCGTCAAGATGTGCCAGAAGGCGAATACACAATTGATTTAGGCAAAGCTGATATCAAACGTGAAGGTACAGATGTATCTGTTATCGCTTACGGTGCTATGGTTCACGCTGCATTAAAAGCTGCTGAAGAACTTGAAAAAGAAGGTATCTCTTTAGAGGTTGTTGACTTACGTACAGTTCAACCATTAGATATCGAAACAATCATCGCTTCTGTTGAAAAAACAGGCCGCGTAGTTGTAGTTCAAGAAGCACAAAAACAAGCTGGTATTGCAGCTAACGTTGTAGCGGAAATTAACGACCGTGCAATCTTAAACTTAGAAGCTCCAGTTGTACGTGTTGCAGCTGCTGATACAGTATTCCCATTCTCTCAAGCTGAGAGCGTATGGTTACCAAACCACAAAGATATTGTTGAAGCTGTTAACAAAGTAATGAACTTCTAATTTTTAGCTTTTCATGTGCAAAAGAAATCAGCACATGCTGGTTTCTTTTGTACATATTCCATAATAATGAAATGAATCAGGGGGCTGAATTCCGTGGCATTTGAATTTAAACTACCAGATATCGGTGAAGGTATCCACGAAGGTGAAATCGTAAAATGGTTTATTAAACCAGGCGATGAAGTAAACGAAGACGATGTACTTCTTGAAGTACAAAATGATAAAGCAGTAGTAGAAATCCCTTCTCCTGTTAAAGGTAAAGTACTTGAAGTACTTGTAGAAGAAGGAACAGTTGCAATTGTAGGAGATACATTAATTAAATTTGATGCTCCTGGATACGAAAACCTTAAATTTAAAGGTGACGATCATGATGCAGCTCCAAAAGCTGAAGAAGCGGTAGAAGCTCCAGCAGCGGAAGCTACTCCAGCAGCAACTGCAGAAGTAGTAAATGAGCGCGTAATCGCTATGCCATCAGTTCGTAAATATGCTCGTGAAAACGGCGTAGACATTCATAAAGTAGCTGGTTCTGGTAAGAACGGTCGTATCGTAAAAGCTGACATCGATGCATTTGCAAATGGTGGACAAGCAGTAGCAGCAACTGAGGCTCCAGCAGCAGTAGAAGCTACTCCAGCAGCAGCGAAAGAAGAAGCACCAAAAGCACAACCAATCCCAGCTGGTGAATATCCAGAAACTCGTGAGAAAATGAGTGGTATCCGTAAAGCAATTGCAAAAGCAATGGTTAACTCTAAGCATACAGCTCCTCACGTAACATTAATGGATGAAGTAGATGTAACAGAACTTGTTGCTCACCGTAAGAAGTTCAAAGCTGTTGCAGCTGACAAAGGTATTAAATTAACTTACCTTCCATACGTTGTTAAAGCTTTAACATCTGCATTACGTGAATACCCAATGTTAAACACTTCTTTAGATGATGCTTCTCAAGAAGTAGTTCATAAACATTACTTCAATATCGGTATCGCAGCTGATACAGACAAAGGTTTATTAGTACCAGTTGTTAAAGATACAGATCGCAAGTCTATCTTCACAATTTCTAACGAGATCAATGATCTTGCTGGTAAAGCACGTGAAGGTCGTCTAGCTCCAACTGAAATGAAAGGTGCTTCTTGCACAATTACAAACATTGGTTCTGCAGGTGGACAATGGTTCACTCCAGTTATCAACCACCCAGAAGTAGCAATCCTTGGTATCGGCCGTATCGCTGAGAAACCAGTTGTGAAAAACGGTGAGATCGTTGCAGCTCCAGTATTAGCATTATCTCTAAGCTTTGACCATCGTTTAATTGACGGCGCAACTGCTCAAAAAGCATTAAACCAAATTAAACGTCTATTGAATGACCCACAATTATTAGTAATGGAGGCGTAATAACAATGGTAGTAGGAGATTTCCCAATTGAATTAGATACAGTCGTTGTTGGTGCAGGTCCTGGTGGATACGTTGCGGCAATTCGTGCAGCACAATTAGGTCAAAAGGTAGCAATCATTGAAAAAGCTAACCTTGGTGGCGTATGCTTAAACGTTGGATGTATTCCTTCAAAAGCGTTAATCAATGCAGGTCATCGTTATGAGAATGCAATGCATTCTGATGACATGGGTATCACTGCAGAGAACGTAAAAGTTGACTTTACAAAAGTTCAAGAATGGAAAAACGGCGTAGTTAAGAAATTAACTGGCGGTGTTGAAGGCCTTCTTAAAGGTAACAAAGTTGAAATCATTCGCGGTGAAGCTTATTTCGTAGATGCTAACACATTACGCGTAATGACTGAAGATGCAGCTCAAACTTATACGTTTAAAAATGCTGTTCTTGCAACTGGTTCTACACCAATCGAAATTCCAGGATTCAAATACTCTAAACGTGTTATCAACTCTACAGGCGCTTTAAGCTTACCTGAAATTCCTAAAAAACTTGTTGTAATCGGCGGCGGTTACATCGGTATGGAATTAGGTACTGCATATGCTAACTTCGGTACAGAAGTTACTGTAGTAGAAGCTGGCGACGAAATCTTAGCTGGTTTCGAAAAAGCTATGAGCTCTGTTGTAAAACGTGCTCTACAGAAAAAAGGTAACGTAAATATCCATACAAAAGCTATGGCTAAAGGCGTTGAAGAAACAGAAACTGGCGTAAAAGTTAGCTTCGAAGTTAAAGGTGAAATCCAAACTGTAGAAGCAGATTACGTATTAGTAACTGTAGGTCGTCGTCCAAACACTCAAGAAATCGGTCTTGAGCAAGTTGGAGTTAAAATGACTGACCGCGGCATCATCGAAATCGATGAGCAATGTCGTACAAACGTACCAAACATCTATGCAATCGGTGATATCGTTCCTGGACCACCATTAGCTCACAAAGCTTCTTACGAAGGTAAAGTAGCTGTTGAAGCAATTAGTGGCCATGCGTCAGCTATCGATTACATCGGAATTCCTGCAGTATGCTTCACTGATCCAGAATTAGCATCTGTTGGTTACACTAAGAAACAAGCTGAAGAAGCTGGAATGACAGTAACTGTATCTAAGTTCCCATTCGCTGCTAACGGTCGTGCATTATCATTAAACAGCACTGACGGTTTCTTACAACTTGTAACACGTAAAGAAGATGGTCTTCTTGTAGGTGCTCAAGTTGCAGGTGCAGGCGCTTCTGATATTATTTCTGAGATTGGTTTAGCTATCGAAGCTGGAATGACAGCAGAAGATATCGCTCAAACAATCCACGCTCACCCAACATTAGGTGAAATCACAATGGAAGCAGCTGAAGTTGCTCTTGGAATGCCAATTCACATTGTAAAATAATTTAAGCAATGAAAATAGCCCATCTCTTATTTAAAGAGATGGGCTATTTTTTATTTTAATAAAATGGCTTGCAAGGTCTTTATATGTACTTGTCGAATGAATATATAATACTTGAATTGAATCGTTAGAACATATGTTAATCCAAAAGCCATATATGCTTTCGTATAATATGTAATTGATTCAAACTTAATCCCATATATTAATAAAATAGAGCATGTCAAAGGAGAAGGTTCCATGAGAATATTACATGTTATATTTTATCATTTTTTATTATGGAGTGGTTTTTCCGTTGTATTATCATTGTCAAATGGTGATAAGTTGCATTACAAAGTCATTCTATTTTTTGTATTTCTTTATTTAGCATATGTGATCGCATATTTTGTATTGCAAATTAGAAAGCAAGCATTATTCCTTACGTGTTCAAATTGCATACTTTTCTTAATTATATTTTCTATTTTTTAAATTAACGTTTATAGAAATACATTGTTCTTCCATTAAATAGTTGTAACTCTCCTTCTAATTTCTTCGCTAGAAAACGGCAAAATTCATTTGCTTTTCCTTTATCACCAAATGTTGCATTAGGTGGTAAAGAAATCTGAATAAAAGATTGTTCCTTTTCTATACCAACACCAACATAAATGGAGTCATATCGATCGTGAGTAGATTGTAGTTTTAATGTTGTTGCTGATGTATCTAAAATTTCATAAGGAAAAGCGGTATTTGTATAAGTGTAATTAATTTGAACACCAGTTTTGGAAGTAACTGTTTTATAATAATGAAAAAGTTGTTTTATATCATCTATTGAAACAGATTGTTGATTGGATTTAGGTACAAGCGTAATAAAGGCATGTTGCATATAAGTTCCCCCTAACTTAGTAGAATACTATTATTTTACATCCTACTGAATTTTTTGACAATTAAAAGGAGTATTCCTTTTTTTGTTTAATATACTAATGAAAGGTGATGTGGAAAGGTGGAAACCAATGTTTGAAAAATTGTATGATGAGCATGAAAGTGTGAAGGTACGATTTTTGGGGGTTATGACACATGATACTCGTTATGATTTTGGTATTATTTATACAAATATGTTTTTTGGAAAGCCACTCATTGTTTGCATGCAAACAGGAAGATCTACTTTACTTGGACGAGATGATGTAGAGAATGTTCAATATTTGCAGGAAATTTTTAAATTAGGATCAGAAGGTGAAGCAGCGGAATTAGCTCAGTTTTTCTCGTTTCTAGTTCCATCTACTTCTTTGCATGCGGAATATGAAGAATAATTAATGTAAAACAGTCGTACGTATAAATATGGCTGTTTTTTTATTTGAATATCGCATACTAATTAAAAAATAAAATATTTAATGTGTTATACTAAAAACCTATTGACGTAAAAAGTATAACATATTAAAATAAAGACAGAAAGTTAAGCGGTTACAAAAGTTTTTGGGATTATAAACTTAGGGGGAAATGAAAAATGGGAACGATCGTATGTCAAGAATGTGAAGGTACAATTGCGCACTTCGAGGATGAAAAAGTAACGGTACTTTACGGGAAATGTGGATCTTGCGGATGTGATCACACAGAGCATACAAAAGCCCAATAATGGATAGGAAATGGACAGCTAAAAGTTTTTAGGACCATAAACTTAGGGGGAAATGAAAAATGGGAACAATCGTATGCCAAGTATGTGAAGGAACAATCGGACATTTTGAGGATGAGAAAACGACAGTACTTTACGGAAAATGTGGAACAAATTGTGACTGTGCTAATAGAGATAATGCGAAAGCTTAATGATAAATAAGTAGATTACTATAAAAACTCAGGGGGAAATGAAAAATGGGAACAATCGTATGCCAAGTATGTGAAGGAACAATTGGACATTTTGAAGATGAAAAATCAACAGTGCTATACGGAAAATGCGGATCTCATTGCGACTGTACTCATAAAGAACATACAAAAGCTTAATAATAAGAAAAAAAGCGCCTACATGTGTAGGTGCTTTTTTTAATAAATTGTAGTCGTATGACCTACTGTTGCAACGATTGCATCATCTCTAATCGGAATAAATCCTATGGATGTCTGTGGAGTGTTAGGAGAGGTGTAGTGGCTCATGAGACGGCTATCAATACGGGTGATAGTATCGGTCAAGAAAGCTGAAATAAAAGCGTAAGGGACTCGTCGTTCATTTAACGAGTATATAATTTCCTCTTTTGTTTTTACACCTACGCCATGTCCGTAAAAAAAGAAATTTCCTAGATAGATTGTATTTTCCCCTTGCCACTCAATTGTAGCTGGATTCACTTGTGGATTTTTAAAATAAACGAGATCACCTGGGACAAGATCGCCACCCGTTTTTGTTATGAGCTTTAAATCTTGGTCGTAGTCCCACGTATAAAGTAAAAGATTTGCAAAGAGACGATTGAAAGTTTCCTCCTCATACAAGGAGAGTAAAGCTTTGTAAAAAATAATGATCATAGCGGTGGCGCATTCAGTTCCATATAGTTTTCCGTTTTTGAAAATATCTTGTATGGCAATGGAAGGGGGTATGTTTGGAAGGAGCTCGAATCCTCCAAGGGACGTTCTTTTCCAATACTGAGGGTTGCAAAAGGATTGCTGAAATGTGCGAAACTGAAATCCACTTTGAAAAAGTTCTAATGCAGAAGTAATAATATTAACTCGTAAATTTAGGTCAAAGCTGAGTTCATCAGATGTCCGGAAGGAATAAATTTCTTGATTTCCTGCCATTATAGATAAAATTTGTTGTTTCTCAGCTGCAAATGGCTCATATTCATTTGTGATATAAGGATGTACAATAGAACGGCCTATTACAATCATAATAGTATCCCCACCTATACATTACATTACTCAATATCGTATGAGAAAAGGGAAAAAGGGTGAAAGAAAAGCCTATCAACTGATAGGCTTGTACTCTTTAATCACACGTAATGTTTGTAATGTCATATCTTCAGGACCTTGTACAGGTAAACCCGCTTCTAAGTTTTTACGAATATACTCTAAGTTATCTTGTGTAATAATTTCCCCCGGAGTAAAGATTGGAATCCCTGGCGGATAAACCATAACGAAATCAGCTATAATACGACCTGCTGCATTTTCAAATGGGATGACTTCTGTTTCAGAATAAAAAGCATCTCGAGGAGAAAGTGCTAACACTGGTATTTCTGGAATTTCTACTTGTATTTGAACACCTTTATCAGCTTTACTTCTAAATGTTGCTGCTAAATCTTGTAATGCTGCAATAAGTGTATTTGTCTCACTTTCAGTATCCCCAAAAGTGACAAGACATAGTATGTTGTATAAATCTGAGAGTTCTACTTCAATGTTATATTGCTCTCTAAGCCATACTTCAGCCTGATGGCCTGTAATACCTAAATCTTTCACAGATACAATTATCTTTGTAGGATCATAGTTAAAAGTAGCATCCGTACCTAGCATTTCTTTACCAGGACAGTAAAGATGCTCAATAGCATTTATAGCATCACGAACTTGTTCCGCTAATTGTATTGTTTGTTCTATGAGTGCCGTTCCTTCTGTAGCAAGACGTTTTCTAGCAACATCTAGGGATGCTAACAAGATGTAGGAAGTTGATGTAGTCGTAAGCATGCTAATAATAGATTGAACATGTTTTACGTTCACAAGACCTTCTTTTACATTTAGAATAGAACTTTGCGTTAAAGATCCACCTAATTTGTGAACACTTGTTGCTGCCATATCTGCACCGGCTTGCATCGCTGACATCGGCAGTTCATCGTGAAAATGAATATGAACACCATGTGCTTCATCAACGAGTACAGGGATATCGTAAGAATGTGCTAATTGTACAATCTGTTCCAAGTCCGCAGCAAAGCCAAAGTATGTTGGATTAATAACAAGTAAGCCTTTCGCATCTGAGTGCTCTTCAAGTGCCTTTTTGACAGATTGAATTGTGATTCCATGTGAAATACCAAGTTTTGGATCGATTTCAGGATGCATGAAAATAGGTTTTGCACCTGAGAAAATAATAGCTGACATTACTGATTTATGCACGTTTCGTGGCACTAGTATTTTGTCACCAGGACCGCAAACGCTCATCACCATTGTCATTATTGCACCACTTGTACCTTGAATAGAAAAGAAAGTATGATCCGCACCAAATGCAGCGGCTGCTAAATCTTGTGCTTCTTTAATCATACCTTTTGGATGATGTAAATCATCGAGCGGCGCAATATTAATTAAATCAATTGCTAATGCATTATGCCCAATAAATTCGCGAAATTCAGGATCCATGCCCTGTCCTTTTTTATGACCTGGAATATGGAATTGAATTGGATTTCGCTTACTGTGCTCAACTAAAGCGGTAAACAATGGTGTTTCGTATTGGGACAATCTATACACCCCTTCTTTTTTTAATATTTATTAGAGTTTGTTTTATATAATCTTGTTCTAAAAAAGTTAAGTTTTTTTTAGAATGAGACTTGTTTTTCTGCCATTCACAAAAGCTTTTCTGAGATGGGAGCTTCACTTTATTTTCTATAAAACAAAAGCATTATATCACCAATAATTATAGATGTATAGCAAAAAATATTTTTACGGTGAGTATGTTAAATAATTGTTTCCTACTAGCTTCTAGAGGAAGACAATTCCATTAAAATGAGTAAATAGTGTATAATGCAAAGTGGCTATAGTGAAGAAGAAAAAAACTCTTTAAAATAGCGTATTGAAATAAGAAGAAATGATAAATGAGGTGCAAAATGGAATATCAATATCCGTTAGATTACGATTGGTCAAATGAGGAAATGGTTACAATTGTGAAGTTTTATGAAGCGATTGAGCAAGCATATGAAAAAGGAATTATAAGAGAAGAATTAATGGGGTTATATCGTCGTTTTAAAGAGATTGTTCCATCGAAAGCAGAAGAAAAGAAAATTGATAAGGAGTTTCAAGAAGTAAGTGGATATTCTATATACCGTGCGATTCAAAGGGCTAAAGAAATCGAAGAGCAAAAGCTTGTGAAAATGTAAAAATATTTTGAAAAATAAAAACTGAAGTGATATAATGTGATAACAACTAAAAACGGACAATATAAATTGTCCGTTTTCTACTATCGATTACAAAGAGAATATAGAGGAAGGAGTGATTGCATCGTAGATTCAATCTTAGCAAGGAATTGTTCGTTGGTCATTGCTGAAAACTCCTCTGGTGATATATGAATACCAACTAATAATTCTGCTTTTTTCACAGTAGCTAGCCGTTCAATCATCTTTTGTAAGTCTTCTGTCTCGAGTGTTTTATGTAATTTTACACTTGGTTTAGTATGGTCAATGGACCAAACGAAGTCATTTGGAATATTTGTTTTTAAATCATTTAAATGTTCTAAGAAGGCGTGAGCCGTCTCCACTTTTTGTGGACACTCATAGATTAAACCAAAGTATATGAAGGCATGAGTACCCCATAATCCAATTTGGAAATGTGGTAGCATTTTATATCCCCGTTTATTTGTTGAAAAAGCAACCCAAGTATCGTTCGGTGGATTGACTTTGCGACGTGCATGTTTTGCTACATGATAAAAAAAGTTCTCATCAGTTTGTTTGGATAAATACGCTGCAAACTGTTCCCCTAAAGCTTCTAGCTTAGGATGAATGTTCGTTTTAATTGCACTCATTCGTTCTTCGAGACCATCAACTGTAAAGACCTCAAAATCAGTTGATTTGAATGTTTGTAGTGTCATGATTGTTCCTCCAACTCCTATTTTGCTTTTATTTTAGCATAGCTTGTACTATTCATAAAAAAAAACAGCACAAAAAAATTTAAATAAAAAAATATAATTTTGTTGCATAGATGATTTATCCAACATAGTATAGTATAAAACAAAAAATCAGAAAATTGAATCAATTCTAGTCCGAGGGCAGACGAATATTGGGAGGAGGCAAATAATATGAGACAGGTGATTAATGCGTTAAAGAGAACAGATGCTGAAAAGAGAATACCGGTGCTACGTTTGGAGCTAGATTATGAATTAGCGACTTTATACGATGCAATGATGGAAAATGATAAACAGAAAAAAGAAGAGTGTGTACAAAAGTTAGAAGTGTTAAGACTTGAAATGATTCGTTTAGAAGCGTAATAATAGTATATGTATAAAAAATTAGTTGGTGCGAACCTTATAAAGGGTTCGTTTTTTCTGTGAACAGTATAGATCGGAGTGTTTAAACATGCAAGAAGTATGGAAAGACATCGATGCACACGCCAAGCAGTGGATTCGAGATGCGGGAGAGCGTTTAATGGCATCAATGAAAAAAGCACTTATTATAGAAACGAAATCCAATGCAGCTGATTTAGTAACAAATATGGATCGAGAAATAGAACAGTTTTTAATTGGGAAAATTAAAGAAACATTCCCGAATCATAGTATTTTAGGGGAAGAAGGTTATGGAGATGAGGTAACTTCTTCTGATGGGGTTGTTTGGTTAATTGATCCAATTGATGGCACAATGAACTTTGTTCATCAAAAGAGAAATTTTGCAATTTCAATTGGAATTTATGAGAACGGTATCGGAAAGATTGGACTTATTTATGATCCAGTTCATGATGAATTATATCATGCGTTAAAGGGGACTGGAGCATTTTGTAATGAAGTACCAATAACTTTATTGGAAAAAGGGACTGTAGAGCAAGGTATTATAGCTTTAAATGCGATATGGCTTACCGACAATCCATTGCTTAATATGGAAAGTATGATGGCACTTGTTAAGAAAGCAAGGGGCACGAGATCATATGGCTGTGCAGCGTTAGAGATGGTATACGTTGCAACAGGAAGAATAGATGCATATGTAACGCCGAGATTATCACCGTGGGATTTTGGCGGGGGACAGATAATTGTAGAGGAAGTTGGAGGCAAGGTGACAACATTTTCTGGGACACCGCTTTCTATCGTAGAGAAAAGCAGCGTATTAGTTGCAAAACCAGGGGTGTATGAAGAGGTGTTACGATTTATATCTGAGTAACAAAAAAAGTAAGAGGCTGTATACTCGCTTCTTACTTTTTGACGTTATTGCGATTTGCGCATTTTTCTTTTTGTTACAAAACCGTATCCAACTGTAACAAATGTGCCGATAATGCAAATAATAATACCGATGGGACTATTTTCAGCAACCATAATGCCGATACCGATTAAGAAAATAACACCGATAATTGCAGTTAATAAAAAGCGATATTGAATGTGTTCCATTTCTTCACCCTCCAATTTCATTTTACTTTCACAAAAGTAAGAATACAACTATATTTTCATTCTTGATTTTATTTTGATTGCCATTGTATCCCCTTCGCTCTTATAATAGAGAAGGATTAAAAAGACATTAGGAGTTGGACATGTTGAAAAAACGACAAGATTTACGTAATATAGCAATTATTGCCCACGTTGACCATGGTAAAACAACACTTGTTGACCAGTTATTACGTCAAGCGGGGACTTTCCGTGCGAACGAACACGTTGAAGAACGCGCAATGGATTCAAATGATCTAGAAAGAGAACGCGGTATTACAATTTTAGCGAAGAATACTGCGATTCACTATGAAGATAAACGAATTAACATTTTAGATACACCAGGTCACGCTGACTTCGGTGGAGAAGTAGAACGTATTATGAAAATGGTTGATGGCGTTTTACTTGTTGTTGATGCATATGAAGGTTGTATGCCACAAACACGATTTGTTTTAAAGAAAGCTCTTGAGCAAAACTTAACTCCAATCGTAGTTGTAAACAAAATTGACCGTGACTTCGCTCGTCCTGATGAAGTAGTTGATGAAGTAATCGACTTATTCATCGAACTTGGTGCAAACGAAGATCAATTAGAGTTCCCAGTTGTATTTGCATCAGCAATGAACGGAACGGCAAGTTTAGATTCAAACCCAGCAAATCAAGAAGAGAATATGAAATCATTATTTGATACAATTATTGAACATATTCCTGCACCAATTGATAACAGCGAAGAGCCACTTCAATTCCAAGTAGCACTTCTTGATTACAATGACTATGTTGGACGTATTGGAGTTGGACGCGTATTCCGCGGTACAATGAAGGTTGGACAACAAGTTGCATTAATGAAAGTTGACGGAAGTGTAAAACAATTCCGCGTAACGAAATTATTCGGTTACATTGGATTAAAACGTCAAGAAATTGAAGAAGCAAAAGCTGGAGATTTAGTAGCTGTTTCTGGTATGGAAGACATTAACGTTGGTGAAACGGTATGTCCGGTTGAGCATGAAGATGCGTTACCATTATTACGTATTGATGAGCCAACATTACAAATGACGTTCCTTGTAAATAACAGCCCATTTGCAGGTCGTGAAGGTAAATACATTACATCTCGTAAAATTGAAGAGCGTCTTCGTTCACAGTTAGAAACAGATGTAAGTTTACGTGTAGATAATACAGAATCTCCTGATGCGTGGATCGTATCTGGACGTGGGGAACTACATTTATCTATCTTAATCGAAAACATGCGTCGTGAAGGTTATGAGTTACAAGTATCTAAGCCGGAAGTAATCATTAAAGAAGTTGATGGCGTAAGATGTGAGCCTGTAGAGCGCGTACAAATCGATGTACCTGAAGAATACACTGGTTCTATTATGGAATCTATGGGTGCACGTAAAGGTGAAATGTTAGATATGGTGAATAACGGAAACGGTCAAGTTCGCCTTACTTTCATGGTTCCAGCACGTGGTTTAATTGGTTACACAACAGAATTCTTAACATTAACTCGTGGTTACGGTATTTTAAACCATACATTCGATTGTTACCAACCAGTACACGCTGGACAAGTTGGTGGACGTCGCCAAGGTGTTCTAGTTTCACTTGAAACAGGAAAAGCATCACAATACGGTATTATGCAAGTTGAAGACCGTGGTGTAATCTTCGTTGAACCAGGTACAGAAGTATATGCTGGTATGATCGTAGGAGAACACACTCGTGAGAACGACTTAACAGTTAACGTTGTGAAAATGAAACAACAAACTAACATTCGTTCTGCAACGAAAGATCAAACTTCAACAATGAAAAAACCACGCTTAATGACTCTAGAAGAGTCATTAGAGTACTTAAACGATGACGAGTTCTGTGAAGTAACTCCAGAATCAATTCGTTTACGTAAAAAGATTCTTGATAAGAGCGAACGTGAAAGAGCTGCTAAGAAAAAGAAATCTGTAGAAGCGTAAAAAATAGAACAGCTACCTTAAATTAAGGTAGCTGTTTTTTTATGTTTATTTTTTAGAATATTTACTCTTTTTAGTGGACAGTATTTTTTTCACGGGTTACTCTTGTATTAAGTACATAAAGAAATTTTGTTTTTTATGAGAAGGGGGGATAAATAGTGTTAGAAAGAATGTCTTTTTTTGCGAAATTATGTAAAGTTGATGAAAATCCAGAACTAGGGATGTGGTTACTGTATGGCATCATTATTATATTAAGTGCACTTGTGTATAATTTAGGTTTTGCAAGAAAACTATCAATAATAAAAAATATAGTGATATATATATCGTTAGCGATTGGATGTACAGTGTTAACTTTCTTTGCAGTTTTTTTACCTGTTGGAGAGGGACTTGTTGTAGCGGCAATTGTACTTGGGATTTATAGGTTACGATTACGTCAAGCAAGACAACAAAAAGTAGGGTGAGGGGGCGAAGTTTTATGCGTTCAGTACAAGATGCATTATATAATTGGTTAACAATTAAAACAGTTGCCGAAGCACGTCCAGATGATAATGCTGCAAAAGAAACGTATTTGTTATTTCAAAATATGATATATGAAGAACACAAATTGAGGAATGTGGAAGTTAAAAAGAACGAGGAAATGTATTTGATTACATATGAAATGAATGGAGAAAGAAAATTTGCAAGGTTTCCGTTAGAAGCTATTGATTGTTTCTTGGATCAGATGAATAGTGAGCCTGAAAAATATAAATAAGTCCTTATCTAAATGATTAAGGACTTATTTATATTTTACCAATCGTCTTCGACTTTTTTATCACGGTATAAACGGAAGCTACCACTTGCATGACGTTCCATCGTACGTTCTGCAATTCGTTCCGAACATTCCATGCACATATATGTATGAATAGGGCGATTACGCAGTTTTTTTGCCATAGGATTTTCATCATCTAACATATCTTTTTTATCACAAATCATACATTTGACTCTCATGTCGTCACCTCAATACGAATTCTATCAGTATAAGTATATCATGGAAGTGTAATGTTTTTGAATAATAGCGGGAAAAAATAATATTTTCGCAATTCTAAAAATAAGTTATGATAAGGATATATTAAGTATATTTGGAGGTGGAAATATGGCGAATGTAGTAGAGCCTACATTAACAGATGATTTAGTACAATCGTTACGTAAAGAGTGTATTGTTATGGTAGCAACAACAGATTTTGAAAAACAAGTTCCTAACGTAAGTGCTATTTCTTGGGTGTATGCAGTGAGTAAAACTAGTATTCGATTTGCAGTAGATCAACGTTCACGTATTGTGGAAAATATACGGCATAGTACAGGGGTGGTATTGACTATAATGGCGAATGATTCCGTATTTTCCATAAGTGGTGCAGGTGAAATTTTGACTGATAGAATGGAAGGCATTCCTCTAAAATTAACTGTAATAGAAGTAAATGTACAAGAAGTACGTGATGTTATGTTTTATGGTGCAAAACTTGCAACTGAACCAACATATGAAAAAACATATGATCTTCGGGCAGCAAAAAAGCTCGATAACCAAGTGTTAGTAGGAATGAAAGAATTATAAATGCGATAAATAAGAAAGCCAGTTAGTAACTTTTGTAATTAGTTATTGTGATTTTATGTTAATAATTATAATTAAAAGTAATATATTGAATAGAAATGAATAAAAAATAAATAAAAGGTTTAATGGCTATAAATTTCGATTCTACCTCGTTTATACGGTACATATAATTATAACAATGGTTCGTCCATATTTTCTGGATGAAACCCTTGTTCTACAAATTTAAAAGTGGAGTCAGGGGGTAACAGGTTGGATAAAATTTATGTGTTAGATACGAATGTACTTTTGCAGGATCCTTTATCTATTTTTTCATTTGAAACCAATGAAGTAGTGATTCCAGCAGTTGTATTAGAAGAGGTTGATTCGAAAAAACGTTATATGGATGAAGTAGGACGAAACGCTCGTTATGTATCTAAGTTAATAGACAAATTTCGTGAAATAGGAAAGCTGCATGAAAGTATTCCGCTAGAAAACGGCGGTACATTTCGTATTGAATTAAATCATCGTTCATTTGTTCAACTACAAGATATTTTTGTAGAAAAAACAAATGATAATCGAATTTTAGCTGTAGCAAAAAATCTATCTTTAGAAGAACAAGAAAAAGAGGACGGGAAGTCTGTTATTTTAGTAAGTAAAGACGTGCTCGTAAGGGTAAAAGCTGATGCGATTGGTTTGAAGGCGGAAGATTATTTAAGTGATCGTGTAATTGAAGTAGATAATATATATTCAGGATTTTTAGAAGGATATATATCAAAAGAGCAATTGGATTATTTTTATGAAAAAGGCGAATTGCCTTTATCCGAAATTGCAAATCATCCTTTTTATCCAAATCAATTTGTAGTAATGAAAGATGCATTAGGAGGATCTAGTTCAGCACTTGGCATTGTTGATCACTTAGGTAAGAAGGTAAAGAAACTTATTTTTCACAATGAACAAGTATGGGGAATACGACCACGAAATGTACAGCAAATTATGGGATTAGAATTGTTGCTTCGTGAAGATATTCCGCTAGTAACGTTAACGGGGAAAGCTGGTACAGGAAAAACATTACTCGCGTTGGCTTCGGGGCTCATGCAAACGGAAGATTTAGGGCTATATAAAAAACTACTCGTTGCAAGGCCAATTGTTCCAGTCGGAAAAGATATCGGTTATTTACCAGGAGAAAAAGAAGAAAAGTTAAGACCGTGGATGCAACCGATTTTTGATAATCTAGAGTATTTATTTAATACGAAAAAGCCCGGAGAGTTAGATGCTATTTTAGCTGGAATGGGCTCGATTGAAGTAGAAGCTCTTACCTATATACGCGGAAGAAGTATTCCAGATCAGTTCATTATAATTGACGAAGCACAAAATTTAACGAAACATGAAGTGAAAACGATATTAACAAGGGTAGGAGAAAAAAGTAAAATTGTATTAATGGGAGATCCTCAGCAAATCGATCATCCGTATTTGGATGAATATAATAACGGTTTAACATATGTTGTAGAGAAGTTTAAAGAGCAACGTATTAGTGGTCATGTAAAGTTTGTTAAAGGGGAGCGATCTAATTTAGCTCAACTAGCTGCAGATTTATTATAAAAAGGAGTGAGCTGAGGCTCACTCCTTTTTTCTGTCAGGTATACACTTTAAATAATTGTAAATTTACGGATGTTACGGATTGGATTTTGTCTATTAGATCCGTCATTGTAATATAAATGAACAGGTCCATCTTCTTTTAATGGTTTTCCTTCTTTTGAAAAACCAAGAATAGCATTTTTGACAGTTTCTAATGGAAGCGTTATTGTATGATCTACTGTTTCAATCTCGACTTGCGTAGCGTCATCTGAAATTTCGGCATTAGCAAGGAAGGGATGAAAGGGTATACCGAACGTTCCGGTAATTAGCTGTTCTTTTTTATATTTCTTTACACTTTGTTGTATCGGCGGGAAGGCAGCACCATCACGGATTTCGCGATCCCAATGTTCTGAAGTGTTTTTTAAATAAGCTTCTAGTTCTGAAGTGTTTTCTCTCGTTTCATCAAAGTAAGTTGTCAAATCTACTTTTCGATCATCAAAGATCCAAACGGTTGGATCGATAGTGATTGGAAAACGAACTTTTCCATTGATAAATAAAATTTCGCTCATTGTTGTTCCCCCATTTGTGTTATACTCCCACTTTTCAGTATAATAGTATTAGACACTATTGTCACAAAAAATGTTTCTATTGCAATTTATTAAAACTATCGCTAATATTAATAGATAGGAGAGAGTAGGACGGAAACGGAGGGAATCAATTTGGCGTCTGAGACAGTATCAAATCATCAGGAAAAGGCACTAGCCCTTCTACAAGCGGATGCGGAGAAGATTTTAAGACTTATTAAGGTGCAAATGGACCATCTTACAATGCCGCAATGTCCATTATATGAAGAAGTGTTAGACACGCAAATGTTTGGACTATCCCGCGAAGTCGATTTTGCAGTTCGCCTTGGTCTTATTGCAGAAGAACAAGGGAAAGCAATGCTAGGAGAGCTTGAACGTGAGTTATCTGCACTTCATGAAGCATTTACAAACAAACAACAATAACGGGTTCAAATAGGGGGGCTCAAACTGAAAAAGTTTGGGCTTTTTATTTGTATAATAAAGCAGGAAGAATCAATGTACATATGGAATACAACAATAATTAAATTGAAACAGAGAGAGGAAATGAAATGAAAAGAGTATGGAAATCAATGGATTATTCATTATTACTTCCTCTTGTTATCTTATGTGTGTTAGGAGTTATAATGGTATATAGTTCTAGTTCCATTGTCGCGATTTCGTCGAAAAATAACTGGCCAGCAGATCACTTTTTTAAAAAACAATTAGTTGCTCTTGCTATTGGAACGGTAATACTTGTGATTGTAGTTATAATTCCTTACAAATTGTGGAGGAAAAAAATAATTCTTGCAGCGATGGGGTTAGGAAGTATTGGTTTACTAACAGCAGCTTTCCTTTTCGGTAAGGTAATCAATGGTGCAAAAGGATGGATACTAGGTATACAGCCAGCTGAGTTTGTAAAAATAGCAGTTATTATTACGCTAGCAAGTTTTTTTGCTAAGAAACAAGAGAGGCAAACCCCTTTTTTTCAAGGGATAATACCTCCCTTATTTGTGGTCGGTGGATCGATGGTATTAATTTTATTACAAAATGACTTAGGGACTGACATATTAATAGGTGGAACAGTGTTAATTATGTTCTTCTGTTCAGGAGTTAATGTTAACTTGTGGATAAAAAGATTTTTATTAACATCTGTCGTGTGGATTCCAGCGTTGTATTTTATTGGAAACTATAAATTGAGTCAATACCAAAAAGCGCGATTTTCAGTTTTTCTTGATCCGTTTAACGATCCCCAAAATGATGGATTCCAATTAATTAATTCCTTTATTGGAATTGCCTCAGGTGGGTTAAATGGTAGAGGACTAGGAAATAGTATACAAAAGTATGGCTACTTACCAGAGCCGCAAACGGATTTTATTATGGCGATTATATCTGAAGAACTAGGTTTTATAGGTGTAGCTATCATTTTAATCTGTTTACTACTTATTATCATTCGTTCGTTTAGAGTGGCACAAAAA
This sequence comes from Bacillus sp. SH7-1, assembly GCF_008042405.1. Classification (NCBI taxonomy): domain Bacteria; kingdom Bacillati; phylum Bacillota; class Bacilli; order Caryophanales; family Bacillaceae; genus Bacillus; species Bacillus sp. SH7-1. Next base: position 264,743 of record NZ_QNUD01000009.1, on the reverse strand, counting down.
TGTAAAGATCCATTTGGAAGTTTAATTGCAATCGGAATTGCAAGTTTAATTGGAATACAAACATTTGTTAATGTTGGTGGTATGTCTGGATTAATACCGCTTACAGGGGTACCTTTACCGTTTATTAGTTATGGTGGTAGTTCTTTATTGGCTAATCTAATTGCGATGGGTATATTATTAAATGTTGCTAGTCATGTAAAACGACAAGAGAAACAACAAAATGAGATAATGAAAGAAAGAGAACAAGATGGACCACGTCTTGTAGTTGTAAAATAAAAAACACATTGTGCTTTAGAGCGCGATGTGTTTTTTTTTAGAAATATTAAATGTGATACATTAATTAGTATTTATAATAAAAAATATATCACATTGAATCGAATGTGATATACAATTAAGTTGTTAGAAAAGGAAGAGGTATGCTATACTGTTTTTGTGAAACAAATTAATCAGAAAACTTATCATTTGTTAAAAAATAAGGTATGATGGATAAAAATAAAGTGAAGCTTTCTAAGTATAATATAATGTAGAAAGTGAAGAACTTCACGCTCTTTAGGGTGTGTATATATTTTATCTCTAGAGTGGTAGGAAAGTAGAGGGGGAAAATCATGACAAAGCTGCAACGTATTCAAAAAGTATTGGTAGCTAACCGTGGAGAGATTGCAATTCGTGTGTTTCGAGCTTGTTCGGAGCTTGGATTAAAAACAGTTGCAATCTATTCTAAAGAGGATAGTGGTTCTTATCATCGTTATAAAGCCGATGAGTCCTATTTAGTTGGGGAAGGGAAAAAGCCAATTGATGCTTATCTAGATATTGAGGGCATTATTGAGATTGCGAAAAGTAATCATGTAGATGCAATTCACCCTGGATATGGTTTCTTGTCAGAAAATATTCAATTCGCAAAACGTTGTGAAGAAGAAGGAATTATCTTTATCGGTCCAAAAAGTAAGCATTTAGATATGTTTGGAGATAAAGTGAAAGCAAGAACACAAGCGCAGCTAGCACAAATTCCAGTTATTCCTGGTAGTGATGGTCCAGTAGATTCGGTAGAAGAAGTTAAAGAATTTGCTGAAAAGTATGATTACCCGATTATAATTAAAGCTTCCCTTGGTGGTGGCGGCCGTGGTATGCGTATTGTACGTACTAGTGAAGAATTAAGAGAATCGTATAATCGAGCGAAGTCAGAAGCGAAAGCAGCCTTTGGTAATGATGAAGTATACGTTGAGAAATTCGTTGAAAAACCTAAACATATAGAAGTTCAAATTTTAGCAGATGAAGAGGGCAATGTTGTTCATTTATACGAGCGAGATTGTTCTGTACAACGTCGTCATCAAAAAGTTGTAGAAATAGCACCAAGTGTATCACTTTCAGATGATTTACGTCAACGTATTTGTGATGCTGCTGTGAAGTTAACGAAAAATGTAAACTATTTAAACGCAGGAACAGTTGAATTCCTTGTTAAAGATGATAATTTCTATTTTATTGAAGTAAATCCGCGTGTTCAAGTAGAACATACAATTACAGAAATGATTACAGGAGTAGACATCGTTCAATCACAAATTTTAATAGCTGATGGACATGCATTACATAGCAAATTGGTAGGCGTTCCAAAGCAAGAGGAAGTTGTTGTACATGGATTTGCAATACAATCTCGTGTAACGACTGAAGATCCACTAAATAATTTCATGCCGGATACTGGAAAAATTATGGCATATCGATCAGGTGGTGGCTTTGGGGTTCGTCTTGATACAGGTAATAGTTTCCAAGGTGCTGTTATTACACCGTACTATGATTCTTTACTTGTAAAAGTTACAACATGGGCGCTTACTTTTGAACAAGCTGCTGCAAAAATGGAACGTAACTTAAAAGAATTCCGTATTCGTGGTATTAAAACTAATATTCCGTTCCTAGAGAATGTAGTAAAACATAAAAACTTCTTATCAGGGGAATATGACACTTCATTTATTGATGCGTCACCTGAACTATTCTTGTTCCCGAAACGTAAAGACCGCGGAACGAAAATGTTAAATTACATTGGGACAGTAACAGTAAATGGATTCCCAGGAGTAGGGAAAAAAGAGAAACCAATTTTCCCGGATGCTCGTATACCGAATGTATTACACTCAGAGCCAATCCAAAACGGAACGAAACAAATTTTGGATGAGCGTGGAGCAGACGGATTAGTAAAATGGGTACAAGATCAAAAACGTGTACTTTTAACGGATACAACATTCCGTGATGCGCATCAGTCATTACTTGCAACGCGTATTCGTACAAAAGATTTACATCAAATTGCAGAGCCGACAGCGAGAATGTTACCGAATTTATTCTCAGCGGAAATGTGGGGCGGTGCAACGTTTGATGTTGCATATCGTTTCTTAAAAGAAGATCCATGGGAACGATTACTAGATCTTCGTGAAAAAATGCCAAACGTTTTATTCCAAATGTTACTTCGCTCTTCAAACGCAGTAGGTTACAAAAACTATCCGGATAATTTAATTCAAAAGTTTGTGGAATGTTCTGCGCAAGCTGGAATTGACGTGTTCCGTATTTTTGATAGCTTAAACTGGGTAGAAGGTATGAGAGTTGCAATTGATGCTGTACGAGATACTGGTAAAATTGCAGAAGCAACAATGTGCTATACAGGAGATATTCATGATCCGTTACGTAGTAAATATGATTTAAATTACTATAAAAACTTAGCAAAAGAGTTAGAAGCATCAGGGGCTCACATTTTAGGTATTAAAGATATGGCGGGGTTATTAAAACCAAATGCAGCATATGATCTGGTTTCAGCATTAAAAGAGACGGTATCGATTCCGATTCACCTGCACACACACGATACGAGTGGCAATGGTATATTAACGTATACGAAGGCAATTGAAGCAGGTGTTGACATTGTCGATGTAGCGGTAAGTTCTATGGCTGGTCAAACGTCACAACCAAGTGCGAACACGCTATACTATGCGTTAGGCGGAAATGAAAGACAGCCAGACGTTAATATAGAATCATTAGAAAAATTATCTCATTACTGGGAAGATGTACGTAAATACTACGCACCGTTTGAAAGTGGTATGAATGCTCCTCATACAGAGGTATATATGCACGAAATGCCAGGCGGACAGTATAGTAATTTACAACAACAAGCGAAAGCGGTTGGTTTAGGAGATCGCTTCGATGAAGTGAAAGTAATGTACCGCCGTGTGAATGACATGTTTGGCGATATTGTTAAAGTAACGCCATCATCTAAAGTTGTCGGTGATATGGCATTATTTATGGTTCAAAATCACTTAACAGAACAAGATGTTTTAGAGCGTGGGCATTCTATGGACTTCCCAGGGTCTGTCGTTGAAATGTTCTCAGGAGATTTAGGACAACCATACGGTGGCTTCCCGAAAAAGTTACAAGAAATTATTTTAAAAGGGAAAGAACCATTAACAGTAAGACCGGGTGAATTATTAGAGCCAGTAGATTTCGACGCGTTAAAAGAAGAGCTATTCCATAAACTTGGACGCGAAGTGACGATTTTTGATGTCGTTGCATATGCATTATATCCAAAAGTATTTATGGATTACGAAAAAGTTGCTGAGCTTTATGGAAGTGTATCTGTGCTTGATACACCGACATTCTTCTACGGTATGAGACTTGGTGAAGAAATCAATGTGGAAATCGAACAAGGTAAAACATTGATGGTTAAACTAGTATCAATCGGAGAGCCTCAACCAGATGGAAATCGTGTTCTTTACTTGGAGTTTAACGGACAACCACGTGAGATTGTTGTGAAAGACGAAAGTGTGAAAGCAACAGTGGCACAACGTGTGAAAGGAAACCGTGAAAATCCAAACCACATTAGTGCAACAATGCCAGGAACGGTAATTAAAGTAGTTGTAAAAGAAGGCGATGAAGTGAAAAAAGGCGATTCTATGGCAATTACAGAAGCGATGAAAATGGAAACGACAGTTCAAGCGCCGTTCAATGGTAAAGTGAAAAAAGTATATGTTAACGATGGAGATGCAATTCAAACGGGTGATTTACTCATTGAATTAGATCACTAAAATAGAAAAGAGCTGTGTACATGCAGCTCTTTTTCTTTATCGCAAAAAATACCTTGCCAATTTGGCAAGGTATTTTAATGTGAATTTATTTTGTTTGTTTAGAAGTTGATTCAGCTTCTTTTGCATTCACTTTACTTCTTGTACCTAACATAACTAAATAGCATAGTACAGCAAACAAGCAAGAAATGAATAGTGAATGTAATAATGCCATTGCTAAACTAGCATTTGTAAATACGACTAAAATTCCTACGATAGCTTGAAGTGTAACAAGGATAAATGAAATGATCCATCCCCAGTATACGACAGGTTGCTGCTTGTAATGACGTATAGCGAGAATCATCGCGTATAGTATCCAAGCGAAAATTAACATTGCTGCAACTCTATGTCCCATTTGAACCCATTCATGGAGTTGAGTTGGCATAGGTCTATTTTTGCTACATAAAGGGAAGTCTGGACAGGCTAAGCTAGCTCGTTCGTGACGTACTAAAGCTCCTGTGTAGACAACGAGATAACAGTAAATTGTTACACCATAAATATGAAATTTCATTTTTTTGTCCATAATAAGTGAACGTGCATCAAATTTTTGGTCAATTTCAAAGATAAGACACGTTAATAAAATAACAGAAGCAAATGAAATTAAGGAAATACCGAAATGGATAGCAAGTACAGCTGGCATTTGTCCCCAAACAACTGCTGCAGCCCCCATTAATGCTTGTGCAACTAAAAATACGAAGGATAAAATTGCTAACGTTTTTGTTTCGCGCACATGTTTATAATATTTCCAGGACAAAATACAAAGGAGAGTGACAAGAATTCCTGCGGATCCTGATGTAAGGCGGTGACTCAGTTCAATAATAGTTTCCATTGATAAATTAGATGGAACAAATTCACCGTTACAAAGCGGCCATGATTTACCGCAGCCTTGGCCAGAACCCGTTTTTGTAACTAAGGCGCCTCCTAATAAAACTATTAATAAATCAAGACTCGTAATGACTGCTAACCATTTAATAAAGCGTTGCAATCTCGTTCACCATCTTTCTGCTATGAAGTTATTGCGAAATATTTTCATTCCATTATGTATAGAATAAAACGCGCTAGTTCCTATGATATATAAAAAATAATAAAATAGCAAAGAAATGGCGGGGGAAGACAGGGGAGAGAAAATGGGTGTAGAAATAGGATGTATAAGGAAAAATTTAGGGAGAAAATAGGCGATTTTGAAAAGAAATGGGGAGAATACGTGTTAAATATGACAAAAAAGTTTATGATAGAAGGTAACATCATGTTATGATAAGGACAAGTAAGAATTAAGTTTTTTATGTTCGACACAAAAAGTTCATGTTTTCTTCACAAAATGTTCGGGAAATGTGATTTAATATATTGGAGTATGGGCGTAGATTAGTAGTAGAATGGGTTAACAATGTTTCTACTGTAATAATATTGCTATATAGAAGCGAAATATTTCATTTGAAATAGGCGCAAAAAGAAAGATGAAAGTTTTAAGAGGGGGTTAAAGTGATGAACCATGCAACAAGTGAGCTGCATGATGAGTCTGCTGTTACAAGTGTACCGGAAACAACTCGGTTACAAGATTTAAAAGCACTCGTTAAAATGGGGATTGTAAACTCAAATACACTTACTGTATTTACAGGATTTTGGTTGGCATTACACTTTAATGGATTAAGTGTGATGGACAATCTGGATAAGTTATTTTTTACAATCGTTGGTTCTGGATTAGTTATGGCAGGGGTATGTTGTTTAAACAACTACATTGATCGAGACATCGATCCATTAATGGAAAGAACAAAGACCCGTCCAACGGTTACTGGAAAGTATAAACCAGGATTTGCACTTACATTTGGATTAGTTATATTACTTCTTGGATTTGTATTTTTATTATTAACAACACCAATGGCAGTGTTAATGGGGTTTATTGGTGCTTTCACATATGTTGTTCTATATAGTTTATGGACAAAGAGAAAGTATACACTAAATACTGTTGTAGGTAGTATCTCTGGTGCAGTTCCACCTTTAATTGGATGGGCAGCAATCGATCCATCTTTAGGCCATCCAATTGCTTGGATGTTATTTTTGATTATGTTTATTTGGCAAATCCCACATTTCCTTGCATTAGCAATGAAACGTGTTGATGAATATCGAAATGCAGGAATCCCAATGCTTCCTGTAGTTCATGGATTTGAAATTACGAAACGCCAAATTATGATTTGGACAGTATGTTTATTGCCACTACCATTTTATATGAGTGGACTAGGGATAACATTTATGGTAATTGCAACTTTGCTTAACATCGGATGGATCATTTTAGGATTTTATGGCTTCCGTAAGAAAGATGACATCAAATGGTCCGTACAAATGTTTGTTTATTCCCTAAATTATTTAACAATCTTATTTGTATCAATGATTGTAGTTACATTCTTCTAAGACAACGACATAATTGGATTTCTTTACGTTGAGATTTACTTTACTTAACTATAAAGTACAATCTAATTCACAAGGAAAGTGGGGGTTGTTTGTATGAAGAAACAGTGGCGACTGCTTTCGTTCGTTTCACTGCTGGCTTTACTGTTAGGGGGATGCGGTAAAGCCTTTCAATCTACTTTAATTCCGCAAGGAGAAGTAGCAAAAATGCAATATGATTTGCTCTTACTCGCAACTGCGATTATGGTAGGAGTAGTACTAGTAGTTACTATTATTTTCTTATATGTAATTGTGCGTTTCCGACAAAAGAAGGGTCAGGAAGATTATATTCCGGAGCAAGTTGAAGGGAATCACAAACTAGAAATTATATGGACAGTTATTCCGATTATTCTTTTGTTAATCTTAGCTGTTCCGACGGTTACATATACATTCAAACTTGCTGATGTAAGTGCGATGGAGAAAAAGAATATTGATAAAGATACTATCGTTGTTGATGTAACAGCGAATCTTTATTGGTGGGAATTTTCTTATAAATCAGAAAAAATAGTAACTTCTCAAGATTTAGTCATCCCCACAGGTAAGAAAGTGTATTTGAATTTGAAGGGTGCCGATATTAAACATTCATTTTGGGTTCCATCTTTAGCTGGGAAAATGGATACAAATACAGATAATGTGAACAAAATGTGGTTAAAAGCAGACAAATCGGGCACTTATAATGGTTTTTGTACAGAATTTTGCGGCCCATCACATTCTTTAATGCAATTCAAAGTGAAAGCTTTAGATGAAAGCGAGTACAAAAAGTGGCTTGCTGATATGAAGAAGATTGATGGGAAGAAAGAAGTAGCTTCAACAAAGGCGCAAGAGGGCCAAGAAATATTTAATAAAAGCTGTATTGGTTGTCACGCAGTTGGATCTAATGATAGTAGACCACCTTCCGCTCGTATCGCACCAAACTTAGCAAACTTTGCGGATCGCGATATGGTTGCCGGTATTGCCGAAAACAATGAAGAAAACTTAAAAAAATGGCTGAAAGATCCTGAAAATATGAAACCAGGAAATAAAATGACTGGTAAATATGGCAACTTAACGGATGATCAAATTGATGCATTAAATGCATACTTACAAACGTTAAAAGTTGAAAAGTAAAGAGGGATTATTCGCGAAGGGGAGGTTGAAAACGTGAGTTCTGTAGCAAAAAAACAGGGGATGGGTGCTGTCATATGGGATTATTTAACGACAGTAGACCATAAAAAGATTGCCATTCTCTATTTAATTGCAGGTGGATTGTTTTTTGTAATAGGCGGAATAGAAGCTCTATTTATTCGCCTTCAATTAGCGATTCCTAACAACGCTTTTCTTGTTGGGGATGCTTATAATCAAGTATTAACGATGCACGGTACAACAATGATTTTCCTCGCAGCTATGCCACTCGTGTTTGCATTTATGAACGCCGCTGTACCACTTCAAATTGGTGCACGTGATGTAGCGTTCCCGTTTTTGAATTCACTCGGATTTTGGTTGTTTTTCTTTGGTGGAGTATTTTTAAATTTAAGTTGGTTTTTAGGTGGAGCACCTGATGCAGGATGGACATCTTATGCATCTTTAGCTTTAGCCTCTAAAGGCCATGGTGTTGATTTTTATGTACTCGGCTTGCAAATCTCCGGTATTGGTACATTAATTGGAGGTATTAACTTTCTTGTAACCATTATTAATATGCGTGCGCCAGGAATGACGTATATGCGTATGCCGATGTTTACATGGACGACATTTGTAACATCTTCGTTAATATTATTCGCTTTTCCGCCGTTAACTGTAGGATTAGGACTTTTGATGTTAGATCGTTTATTTGGAACAAGTTTCTTTAATCCAGCATTGGGCGGGAATACAATTATATGGGAGCATTTATTCTGGATTTTCGGTCATCCAGAAGTATACATTCTTATACTCCCAGCTTTCGGAATATTCTCAGAAATCTTCGCTACATTTTCGAAAAAACGATTATTTGGTTATTCGTCGATGGTGTTTGCGACAGTATTAATTGGATTCTTAGGATTTATGGTATGGGCGCATCATATGTTTACTGTTGGGCTTGGTCCAGTTGCAAATGCTATTTTCTCAGTTGCAACAATGGCAATTGCGGTTCCGACCGGTATTAAAATATTCAACTGGCTCTTTACGATGTGGGGCGGAAGTATTCGTTTTACGACACCGATGATGTGGGCAGTAGCTTTCATTCCATCATTCGTAATGGGCGGAGTTACAGGTGTAATGCTAGCATCTGCACCAGCTGATTATCAATTTCATGATAACTATTTCGTAGTAGCGCACTTTCATTATGTAATCGTTGGCGGTGTTGTATTTGGTTTACTTGCAGGGGCTCATTATTATTGGCCACTCATGTTTAATAAAGTATTGAATGAAACGTTAGGGAAGATAACGTTTTGGCTATTCTTTATCGGTTTCCATTTAACGTTCTTTATTCAGCATTTCCTAGGGTTAATTGGTATGCCGCGTCGTTACTACACATATCTTGAAGGGCAAGGATTGGAGATGGGGAATATGATTAGTTCTATTGGAGCGGTGTTTATGGCTCTTGGAACGATTGTTCTTCTATTCAATGTAATTAAAACAACGGTATCAAAAGAAAAGGCTGGTCGTGATCCATGGGATGCACGTACATTAGAATGGACAATGCCAGCACCTACACCGGAATATAACTTTAAACAATTACCATTTGTTCGCGGATTAGATCCGTTTTGGATTGAAAAACGTGAAGGGAATAAAGAGATGACAGCGGCGGAACCAGTTGGTGATATTCATATGCCAAATCCATCATTTTCACCATTTATCATTTCGTTAGGGTTGTTTATAGCGGCATTTGGTGCAATGTATATGCAGGGTGGAAAAGATAAGTTTTGGTTATTAGTAGCAATTATTGGTTTAATCATTACATTTGGCACAATGTTCCTACGTTCAGTAATAGATGATCATGGATATCATATTCATAAGGAAGATTTAGAAGATAAGGGGGGCAAGGCATAATGCATGTAGATGAAAAATTAACGAATGAAACATTTCCAGCAGAGCCTGAAAAAGCAACCCTTGAGGGGAAAAATAAGTTTGTCGGTTTTTGGTTATTTCTTGGAGGCGAAACAGTATTGTTCGCTTCCTTGTTTGGCACATATTTAGCGTTGAAGAATTCTACAAATGGTGGACCGACATCTCAAGAGATGTTTCAAATGCCACTCGTTTTCATTATGACGATGCTTTTATTAACGAGTAGCTTAACGAGCGTATATGCGATGTATCATATGAAAAACTTTAACTTTAAAAAAATGCAACTTTGGCTACTAGTCACAGTGTTGCTAGGTTTAGGATTCTTAGGGTTTGAGATATATGAGTTTTATCATTATACGCATGAATTTAAGCATACTATGAGAAGTAGTGCGTTTGGTTCCGCGTTTTATGCTCTTGTTGGTACACATGGACTCCACGTATTGTTTGGGTTGTGTTGGATTTTAACATTAATCTTTAGAAATGCGAAGAGGGGTCTAAATTTATACAATGCACCGAAGTTTTATGTTGCATCGATTTATTGGCACTTTATTGACGTAGTTTGGGTGTTTATTTTCACTGTAGTATATTTAATGGGAATGGTGGGATAAACAAATGGCGATAAAGCAAACAAATAATCCTAAAGTTGATCTTGTTTATCGGAAGAGGAAAAGTGCAGAGGAAATGAAGCATCAAGTTATTACATTTGCATTAATGATTTTTTTAACATTAGTTGCATTTGTAGCAGTAGCATATCCGAAAACGTTTAGTCCGACTTTCTCAGTACCATTTATTTTACTATTAGCAGTGGTACAAGTAATTTTTCAATTGTATTATTTTATGCATATGAGTCATAGAGGACATGAAGCGGCAAGTTTCTTTCTTTATTCTGGTCTGTTAATCGGGTTAATTACAATTTTAGCTTTTATGACAATAGTATGGATTTGAAAAGTGAAGAGGGAGCTTGTGTTGTCACAGCTCCCTCTTCATATTATGTGAAAGGATAACCTTAAGAAGGTAGGTGTGACAATGAGTAACTTGTGGATATTTGGTTTTCAAGCTCTATGGAGTCCAATCTTTTTATTATTTATGCTTTCGATCCTTATTGGGTACTTTTTAATTATTGGGCCATATAGAATGCGATTTGAACATGCGACAAAGGTAAGTAAGAAGCAAGTTTTCTATTTTACGACCGGGATTGTTCTTTTGTATTTTGTAAAGGGAGGGCCTATTGATTTAATTGGTCATATTATATTTAGTGCACATATGTTTGAAATGGCAGTTATGTATATTGCAGTTCCGCCGTTATTGTTGCTTGGTATACCAGTTTGGTTATATCGTTATATTACTTCCTTTAAGTTCGTTCAAATTATATTAAAGGTATTTGCTAAGCCACTTATTGCATTGTTTGTATTTAATGGCCTGTTTTCTTTTTATCATTTACCAGTTGTTTTTGATACAGTAAAACAAAGTCAAATTGCTCATCCTATTTGTCTAGCTATATTGTTCTTTACGGCGATCATGATGTGGTGGCCGATGCTAAATCCATTACCAGAATATCAAACGTTAAGTGATATAAAGAAACTTGGTTATATGTTTGCTAATGGTATATTATTAACGCCAGCTTGCGCGTTAATCATTTTTGCGACTGCACCGCTGTTTGCAACATATACGGATCCGGCTGCTTGGATGAAGGCGATGGAATTATGTGTACCAGCAGGAACTTTATCAGATTTAAATATAACTGGACCAGAATTTTTACACTGGATGCCAGTCGTACAAGATCAACAAACAGGCGGCATTATCATGAAAATTGTCCAGGAAATAGTGTATGGTACAATTATCGGCTATGTATTCTTTCGATGGGCACGTCGAGAGCGTGAAAAGGATAAAGAGCAGTTGCAGAAATTACCGCCGTATTTACAAACGAAATAAAAGTGAGTGCATCATATTGATGCACTCACTTTTATTTTATTCAATGATTTCGAATTCTTTTAACTCTTTTTCGATATTTTGTAGGAGCTGTTCACTTTTTTGAAGTACATTCGTTGGGAAAGTTTCGCCATCACCATATTCAACGCCGTGAGGATAATAATGTTTACCTAACAAGGGAGGAAGTAGCTTTATTTCAGCGTGTCTACTACCAATGTCACCTTCAACAGCTAAACCTTGTACACGCAAATAATAAACATCATTTAATATTTCAAATTTATAATCGTATGTAACTCGTTCATAATCCCACTGTCCAGCAAGTACAAAATGGTTCTTTTCCATAATCTCTGTTAATAGTGTTAAATCAACGACTGCCCCATTAAATTTCGTATTTGTAAATTGCATATAATACCTCCTCTTTTAATGTTACATCATTATTTTTATAATAGTATGAATAATAAGAAAGTGCAATTCATATTGAGAGAAAAGGGATAATCCAGACTTTTTTTGCGAAAATATGATATAGTGAAAAGAGTACGGTACACACAAAAAAGGAAAGAAAAGGATTTGTGTATATCTCAATTTTATGTTTTGTGCAGGAGGTATATCGATTGAAGAAATTATTGCGTATCGTAATGATTACATTTTTAATTTTAGCTGTTGATTTATACGGGAAATTACTCGTTTCACAATATATATTAACCCCATCTCAATCAAAGCAAGAAAATAAAATTGTGAAAAAGAAAAAACAAGTAAATGAAGACTCTTCCGATACTGTTTTAAATATGATTGGTGGGGACTCTGAAAATTTATTAGCAAAGTGGGGCGAACCTTCTCGAATAGAGCCATCTGCTTACGGATATGAATGGTGGGTATACAGTCAAGATTTAGCTCAGTATGTTCAATTTGGGGTTGCTGAACGTAAAGTTGTAACGGCGTATGTTGCTGGTGAGCAAGTTAAGGTGCCGCCTTATTATATAAATGAAAAGTATGAAGACGTGTATAAAAAGAATCCACTTTCTCATGAGATTTCGTTGAAAAGAGGGAAAAATAGTTATCAATTTGAGTTATCTGATACCGAAGTGATGGAACAACCATTAATACCTGTAGAAGATGGCTGGGCACAATTATATTTTGATCATTTTACACATGAGCTTGTTGGTGTTCGTTATATGGATGACGAAACATTATTACGTCAAAGACCGTATCAGCTTGTTTATTCGGGGGAATTACTAGCAGAACAACCATTGACTCCAGATAAAATGAAACAAATAGAGAATGGGAATATGCAGCAAATTTTTGATTTAACGAATATTATTCGAAGTCGTCATAAGTTACCATTGTTAGCTTGGGATCAACAAACAGCGGATGTGGCTATTGGTCATAGTAAAGATATGAAGGATAATAATTACTTTTCACACGATTCACCTACATTAGGTACGTTAGGAGATCGTTTACAGCGTGGGAAAGTAGGATTTCAACTTGCTGGTGAGAATATAGCAGCGCAACATAGTGATGGAATTGCAGCGTTGCAAGGCTGGTTAAATAGTGAGGGGCATAGAAAGAATTTATTGAATGAACAATTTACAGGGTTAGGTGTTGGGGTATACGATAAGTTTTATACACAAAACTTTATTCGAAAGTAAATTGAGATTGTAAGTTGAGATTGTAAGTTGTGAAAGGGACACCTCCCGGATAATGACTTCATATTCAATGAATTGTAGGGGGGAATCTGCCCCTATGCAAATAGTAGGATAAAAAGGTGCATGAATCGTCTAAAAATAGGCGAACCATGCGCCTTTTTTTTCTTATTATATAGTAGATATACATGAAGAGGTGAGGATTATGCCAACAACAAAAGGACCGTTACATCCATCGGTTCAACAGTTTAAAGAGTTTGTAAACCATCACCCTAAAATGGTTCATGAGGTTAGAAGTGGTCACAAAACTTGGCAACAGTTTTATGAGGAATGGTACTTACTTGGTGAGGAAGATCCGATATGGGCAAATTTTAGACCTGATGGAGCGCCTGCTTTTTCTTCAGTAAAAGAAAATAAAAAAGAAAAAGAAAAAGATAATCGAACTGAAGAGGAAAAAACTGCTGATGTGATGGGACAAATGCTTTCTTTCTTTAAAAAGCTAGATGTGGAACAAATGCAACATCATTTAGCCAATGTGACGAGTGCTATTGGTAGTGTGCAACAAGTTATTCAACAATTTCAAGGAAACCGCACACAGCAAGAAGAGAGTACTACCGAAAATAATCCATTTTTCTTTCAGAAGGATTAGGGGGAAAGAGGATGAGAGCAGAAATTATGGAGTTTATAAAGGCTGATGAGGATTTATCTCGCTATATTAGGGAGCAACCGTATTGGTATAGAAAACTAACGCGAAACCCTGAAGAAAAAGAGGCATTTGAGTTAGCGGCTATGCAACATTTCAAAAAAACGATACCAGATAAAGTTGAGAAATTTCAAAATCAATTGGCAGTTGCTTCCATTATGATTGATATGTTTCAGTATATGAAGCAGCAAAATGCAACATAATTGGAAGGGAAAACTATGTCCGTCATGCAGAACTTTTGATACAATAGAAGCGGATTATTTAAAAAGGAGTTGCAGCATGAGCATGACGGAAATTTGTTTAGTACGACATGGACAAACTGATTGGAATTTTCAAGAGATTATTCAGGGACGTGAAGATATTCCGCTTAACGAAGTGGGGAAGAAGCAAGCAAGTCAAAGTGCAGCTGCTTTGCAAGCGGAGGCATGGGATATCATTATAAGTAGCCCATTAATTAGAGCGCAAGAAACAGCTAAGGAAATTGCAGGGGCAACTGGATTACAATCAATTTTATTAGATGAGCGATTTGTTGAACGTAATTTTGGTGAAGCTTCTGGGAAGCCGGTTGCGACTGTTAGGGAATTAATTGCAGAAGGTAAAGTAGAAGGTATGGAGCAAGATGAAGAGATTGTAGCTCGTTGTTTTGCTGCGGTAAAAGATGTTGCAGAAACTCATTCTGGCAAACGTATTATCATTGTAGCCCATTCACATGCGATAAAAGCAATTTTACATGCAATTGCACCAGAAGATATTACGTTTAAAACACCGTTAAAAAACGCCTGTATTAGTTATGTGAACGAAAATAGTGGGAAATGGGATGTCCTTAAATATAATATTGCGGAACATATTAATGTATAAGTGTGTGCTCACATTATATAAAAATAGTTAGAATGATATCTTTCTATTTAGTGAGACACTTCAATTAGTAGTTCTATTCTAAATGTGGTATGATGAGTACTCGGAGGTGTCTCTCATGATTGTAGCGACGCTAGAAAGCGTATTAATATTAGATAAGGCAGAGCAGCTTGCAAAAGCGATCATCTGTTCAGATATAGCAGAAGATTATCGTAAGTGTTATAAAGAATTGCATGAAGATATGGAAGTTCAGACGTTAATTCAGCAATTTACAGCGATGAAAGAACGATATGAAGAAGTACAACGTTTCGGTAAATACCATCCTGACTATACTTTCGTTTCGACGAAAATGAGGGAGTTAAAGCGTTCTGTAGACTTACACGATAAGATTGCAGCTTTTAAACGAGTAGAAACGGCTTTGCAAAAGTTGTTAGATGAAGTTAGTGTAGCAATCGGTTCTGAGGTGTCTTCTTCCATCAAAGTTCCAACAGGAAATCCATTTTTTGATGCTGGTGGCTGTGGTGGCGGTTGTGGTACCGGCGGAGGTTGCGGCTGTAAAAAAACGGGGTAATTTACCCCGTTTTTTAGAAGATAGAAGAAAACGTATACAGAGTTTGTCCTGTAATGTCATAAATTTCTGATTGGTTTTCATGAAATATAAAATATATGTTTTTAAAAGGAGAAGATGGAGAAGATTATGTTCGGGCAACGACAAAGTATGATTGTTTATTTACATTCATTGAAACATGCCAAGATTTTAAGGAAATATGGTAACATACATTACATATCAAAACGCTTAAAATACGCAGTAGTATATTGTGATATGGAACAAATTGAGCATATGATGCAAAAGTTGAATAAACTTCCTTTTGTGAAAAAGATAGAACAGTCGTACCGCCCGTATTTAAAAACGGAATTTGAAAATTCACGTCCTGATCGGGCGAAGGAATACGATTATAGCTAATAGAAAAAATCCCCTGCTAATTTTAGTGGGGGATTTTTCATTTGAAATAACACTTTATTTCATTGGAGGAATGAAATTATTCATTCGTAAAATACCAATTAAATGGTTGAAAAACAGTTCTTTTTCTGGGAAAGTTGTGGATGGTTTTACCGTAAAGGTAGTTACTTTTTTTCCTAGTTGTTCTGCCGTTTCTTCAAATAAAATGACGCGTTTACTTTTTTTATTTTCAAGTACAGGAATGCCTTCACGACATATGTATAATGGTTGGAAATCACCAGTAGTAGTTGGTTTTAATATTACAACAAGTGAGCACACTTTTTTTTCATTTTTAATCGTTTCAAATTGTAACATATGTGCTATACGTTCTTGATTTGCTTTGGCAATTTCAAGTAATTCATATAAATCAGAGTAGCCTTCTCCGAGTTCTATAAAGCGTTGAATCATATTTTTTCCTCCTCTTTCTTTTACTGTATCATCTCGCTTTTTAAATGAAAAGTAGACAAATAAAAAAAACCCTGCAAAGCAGGGCCCTTCTTATACTAGCATATACTAGTAAGAAGGCAAAGGGAGAGGAGAAACCGGAGGAAGAACTTATGGGGAAACGTAAGTCTTCTCCGCGGTTGGCAACAACATCGAAGGTGATGTTGTTATAATTATTTATGTCCAATCTAAATAAAGATATACATTATGAAATTAAATTTTATGTTGGGCTTTTTATTTTTCTTTTTTTTATTTTATGATAGGATAAAAAAGGTAAAGTGAAACTTTAATCGACGGGGTATTCCTTGCTGATTATTAGCCTTCACCAATTGGGCGTTAACGCGGGATAAAGTGAAACGAATATACATAATGGATTCGTGTTAGCGAATGGTGAGATGAATACATAAAAATGCAGAGTGGTTATTTTAAGCTAAGTTCTCTTAGTGTTCGTTGAAAGATGAACAGACTAGTATAGTTTGGTAGCGGTTACTGAATAGAGAAGGGTTTTCTATAATTGCTCGTTAGATTGAAATAAAGGTAGTGACAACAGATGAGAGTAGTTTCAGGAAAATGTAAAGGGCACCCACTTAAAGCGGTGCCAGGTAATACAACACGTCCAACGACAGATAAAGTAAAAGAATCAATTTTTAATATGATAGGTCCTTATTTTGATGGTGGTATTGCTCTTGATTTATTTGGCGGTAGTGGTGGTCTTGGAATCGAGGCTATAAGTAGAGGGATTGATAAAGCAATTTTTGTTGATCGAGATAATAAAGCAATAAAAGTCATTCATCAAAATTTAGAAAGTTGCAGAATAAAGGAACAAGCTGAAGTATATCGAAATGATGCTGAGCGTGCGGTCAAAGCACTCATAAAGCGTGAAATGTCATTCGACCTTATACTAATAGATCCTCCATATAAAGATCAAAAAATTGTATCTTTAATTAGTGTTATAGATCAACATGGATTGCTACATAGAGATGGATTAATTATGTCAGAGCATGGTAATGATGTGGTTTTACCTGATTCTATAGGGGATCTTGTAAAAGTAAGAGCTGAAAACTATGGGATTACAGCAATATCGATTTATAAGTATGAAGGTGAGGAGACAGAATGACAAGTATAGCTATTTCTTCAGGGAGTTTTGATCCAATTACCCTTGGGCATCTGGATATTATTAAAAGGGGAGCGAAAGTGTTTGATGAAGTGTACGTAGTCGTTTTAAACAATTCATCAAAAAAACCGTTCTTTTCAGTTGAAGAACGCCTAGATTTAATTCGTGAAGCAACAAAGGATATCCCAAATGTAAAAGTGGATTCGCATAGCGGATTATTAGTGGAGTATGCAAAAATGCGTAATGCCAATGCAATTTTACGTGGTTTACGAGCGGTTTCTGATTTTGAATATGAGATGCAGATTACTTCTATGAATCGAAAATTAGATGAAAACATTGAAACCTTCTTTATTATGACAAACAACCAATATTCATTTTTAAGCTCAAGCATTGTGAAAGAAGTTGCGAGATATGGAGGAAGCGTGGTAGATCTTGTGCCTCCTGTTGTAGAACGTGCTTTAAAAGAAAAGTTTCAAACCCCGTTAAAGTGAACGGGGTTTTTCTTTGTGGCTCCGAAAAAATAATAAGATAACATATACATATAAACAAAATAATGTAAATATCGGTCCATAGTGTACAAAAGATGTCCAAATTTCATGCAGTATAGAAGAGTGATTCGATAAAAAGACGGGGATATCTTTTTGCATAGGTGAAAAAGAGCTTACTTTTTCATAAAATGGTTTCCAAAATATAAAAGTAAAAATAGGGGCAAGAATACTTTGGATAATTCGTGCGAAAAAATAGGGCTTAAATCTGATGTCTGTTTCAGCTAATATGCTAGCAACTTGTGCCTGAATAGAAAGGCCGCTAAATGCTAAAATAAAGCTTGTTACCATAGCTTGATGCAGGAGGGGTATTGCATTTATTTGACTAATCATTTGGCTTCCGAGAGTCATTTCAAAAATGCCAGATAATATCGGAATACTAAATTCGGTAGTTAGTTGGAAGAATGATAAAATATGTTGCATAATAAAAGAGAGGGCTGCTGTAATATGAAATACAGTAATCATTTTATTTAAAACAGAGAATAAAATAATAAATCCACCAATCATAAGTAGTGTTTGAATAGAAGAAACGATAGCGTCCCCCAGTAATTTTCCTATTGGTCTCTTTTCTAGCATGCGCGTCTCGTGTAGGATTGAAAAAGGGTTTTGAAAAGGGCGTTTTTTAGTAGTATGTTGATCATTCTTGGGAATGTTTTTACTGCCGTAAAAACGCATTAGTAACCCGACGGCAAAATTACTTAAATAATGTGCAGCAGCTAATACGATTCCTAATTTCGGATTATTGAAAAAACCGATAGAAACAGCTCCGAAAATAAAAAGTGGATTAGATGAGTTTGTAAAAGATACGAGACGCTCTGCTTCGATTTGTGTTAGTTGATTGCTTTTGCGTAGTCTAGCGCTTAATTTGGCGCCAGCAGGGAATCCTGAAGCCATTCCCATTGCCCAAACGAATCCACCTATCCCTGGAACGCGAAACAGTGGCCGCATGAGTGGTTCTAATATAACGCCTATAAATTTTACAACACCAATACTAATAAGAAGTTCCGCAATGATGAAAAAAGGTAAAAGTGAAGGGAATACAACTTCCCACCATATATTTAACCCTCGAATGGAAGCTTGTAAAGCAGCTTGGGGGTGAAGTACAAGAGAAAAGGTTAAAAAAAGTGTTGATATGGTAAGGAAAGCCGTTTTCCATTTTTCATACATGTAAGTAAATCCCCCTTTGTCCCAAAAAACGTTCATTTCAGTATACGTGGATACGTAGTGAATTTAGACCATAAGTATGAAAAAGGAATGAAAAAAATTAAAGGGTGAGAAAAATGACAGAACCGAAAATTGGCTTAGCTCTTGGATCTGGGGGCGCAAAAGGGTTTGCTCATATTGGTGTTATAAAAGTTTTAAGGGAAAATGGTATACCGATTCATATGATTGCAGGAAGTAGTATGGGGGCTTTAGTAGGTACATTTTATGCAGCGAGCTCAAACGTTGAAAGATTGTATAAACTGGCAAATGTTTTTAAGAGGAAATATTATTTAGATTTTACGGTTCCGAAAATGGGATTTATAGCTGGAAAACGTGTCAAAGATATGATTAAAATGTTTACATATAATAAAAATTTAGAAGAGTTAGATATCCCGACGGCTGTTGTGGCTACTGACATATTGAAGGGGGAAAAAGTGGTTTTTACAAGTGGGCCAGTTGCAGATGCGGTGAGGGCTAGCATATCTGTTCCTGGAGTGTTTGTACCAGAGAAAATAGATGGACGGTTATTGGTGGATGGCGGAGTGATTGATCGCATTCCGGTATCGGTTGTGAAAGAGTTAGGTGCCGATATTGTCATTGCTGTTGATGTATCACCGATTGAAGTAAATGGAGAGGTTACGTCTATTTATGACGTGATTATGCAGAGTATTGAAATTATGCAACATGAGCTTGTGATGAATCGACAAATTGCATCTGATTTAATGATGCGACCAGCTGTAGAACAATTTAGTTCGCGTGCTTTTACAAACATTGAAGACATTATTCGAGTTGGAGAGGTAGAAGCGGAAAAACATGTTGCAAATATCTATTTATTAATTGAGCAGTGGAAGGAGAAACATAATGTTTAAACGTTTTCGGTTTATATATGCAATTTTAATAGGGGTTATATTGGCGATGTTACTTGTTTATGTACGTTTACCGTATTATGTAACAAAACCAGGAATGGCTGCCAAATTAGAGCCTTACGTTCAAGTTGAGGGGGGAACAAAAGAATCTGGTGATTTTATGCTTGTTACGGTTTCGATGGGACCGGCAAATGTAGTGAATTTAATAGCGGCACAGTTTAATAAATATACACATATTTCGAAAGCGGAAGAAATATTGCAAAAAGGTGAGAGTGATGAAGAATATCAATTTCGCCAAAATTATGCGATGAAAGATTCGCAAAATGCAGCAATCTATAATGCTTATAAACGTGCAAATCGTACGGTTTCTTTTGAAAATCAAGGTGTATTGGTTGCTGGTGTAGCGAAAGGAATGCCGTCAGAAGGGAAGCTTAAACTTGGAGATGTCATCATAGCTGTCGATGGAAAAACATTTGAAAAGACGGAGCAATTTATTGAATATATGACAGGGAAAAAAGAAGGAGACACAGTAAATATTGAGTACAAGAGGAATGGAAAACAATTAAAAGAAAGTTTAAATGTAAAGACCATTCCGAATGGAAATGGACGTGTTGGTATAGGTGTTTCTATCGTTACGGAAAGAGAATTAGTGGTAGATCCGAAAGTGAAAATTGATTCTCATGAAATAGGTGGACCATCGGCAGGTCTAATGTTTACATTAGAAATATATAATCAACTTGTGGAAGAGGATTTAACAAAAGGGCATGAAATAGCTGGAACAGGTACGATTAATGAAAAAGGAGAAATTGGCCCGATTGGTGGTATTCAACAAAAAGTAGTTGCTGCAAGTGATGCTGGTGCTGAAGTGTTCTTTGCACCAAATGAAAAAGGTGCGGAGAAATCGAATTATAAAGATGCACTTGAGGCTGCGAAAGATATTAAAACAAAAATGAAAGTTGTGCCAGTTGATACACTGGATGATGCATTAATGT
This sequence comes from Bacillus sp. SH7-1, assembly GCF_008042405.1. Classification (NCBI taxonomy): domain Bacteria; kingdom Bacillati; phylum Bacillota; class Bacilli; order Caryophanales; family Bacillaceae; genus Bacillus; species Bacillus sp. SH7-1. The sequence continues at coordinate 243,904 of NZ_QNUD01000009.1, read as the reverse complement.
ATTTGGAAAAAATGGGTGAGAAAAAATAAACCTCTCTGAAAAAGAGAGGTTTTTTTATAGGAATTTTGCAGTTGTTTCATCATAACGAATTGGATGGTGTGTTGCATCTTGTTTTAGTAGTTGTGTTCGTAATGGTTCTTGCATGATGGAGAAATATACAGAATTGGCTTTTCGCTCTATGTGTAAAGTAGGATGGTCAAATGTTTTTGTATGGGTAAGGATTGGAAGCTCTATTTGTTTCTTGTTTTTTGAAAGGTAAGTTTGTCCTTTTTGTGACATGCCTAGTAGACGGATGTACGGTGCATGTTGCTCTATATTTGCGCTATGTATTTCTTCTTTTGTTGTATTTGTTAAAATATGTGTACAAGCTCTTTGTAATCTAGTCCACGTATAACGCTTCGTTTTTAATGATTCCATGAATGAATGGAAGGAGGAACTGGTTTGTATTTTTGATAAAATACGATGCTCTAAACCCTCCTCAATTTCATATATATGTCGTAAGTCCTGTGGAGACATCGTCATGAGTTTGTATTTAAAAAATGAAAAGTATTGTTCCCAATTATGTAATGTCCCGTAGTTTTGTTTATAACTTGCTAAAAGAGAAGCAGTCGCTGTTGGGATAAAAGGCTCAATTTCTGTAAAGGAACTATTTTCGCTAAAAAGTTGTTTGCGAATACTTGTTGCGCTTGCAATATGTTGGTCATTAAATGTTTCATCATGATAATGAGATGCGAATCTTTTTATCGTTTGTGCTTGCATAGAACTATTTTGCGTCAGTATTGCTTTTATGTATTGGAAGCCTAAAATGTTATTTGGTTGTGAAATGTCTATATTTTTTTCAGAAGATAAGATGTGTAGGAAAGCTTCAGATGTAGCTTTTGCGTAACTATTACCTGCGTTCATAAATTGCTTTACAAGACGATTAAAAGTCTCTTCTTCATTTTTTTGCACAGAGATGGTGTTATAAAAATTTTCGATTTGTCCATCTTCACTGCCGAAACAAATTTCAGAAACGTGTAGGGCATTTAAAATAGAAATAGCGCCATTTGCAAAGGTTTCAGCCTTTTGCGTTGAAAAGGCATACGGAAGCTCTACAACGAGGTCTACACCGCATGCTAAGGCCATTTTGGTGCGATACCATTTGGATACGAGTGCCGGCTCACCACGTTGTAAAAAAGGGCCACTCATAACAGCGATTGTAATATCAGAGTGTGTTAACTTTTTTGTTTGTTGCACATGATAATCATGACCGTTATGAAAAGGGTTATATTCAACAACAATACCACTGGCTTTTATGGGAATCTCTCCTTTCGATGTAGCATCTTTTTGGAAAACGTGATACTCTATATATTATTTACTATGATGACTTCATTATAGTGTAAAGAAAAAACATTGACAAATATAAAATGGCTAGCTATAATTTTGTTTGTTGCCTTGAGGTGATATGATATGAAATGGTCCATCCATCAATTGAATAAATTGAGAAATAAAGGATTGACATTGGATGAGATGGTAGATGTAAGTGAGCTAAAAGAGGTCGAGAAAGATATTCGTGAAATTAATCCTGTTCATGTAACAGGAAGAGTTGATTTTGGCTCCGGTAAGTTTACGTTCCATCTACATATAACTGGAAGCATGGTTTTACCATGTTCTCGCTCTTTAGTAGATGTGACATTACCATTTGACATTAAAACAACTGAGGTGTTCCAAACTTCACAAGAAGAATTTGAAACTGAAGCTGAAATTCATTGTTTAGAAGGAGAAGTACTTGACTTACTGCCCGTAATCAAGGAAAATATACTTTTGGAGATTCCAATGCAAATTTTCAGTGATGATGTTTCTGGTGGAGCACCGATGCAAGGTCAAGACTGGCAAGTGATTTCGGAAGAAAACAAAGAAAAGCCTGTTGATCCAAGGTTGGCAGGACTTGCAAAGTTTTTTGACAAATAATCGGAAGACTGGTTCAGGCCTTCATATGAAAATAACTATTTCTTTTAAGGAGGTGGGAAGAATGGCTGTACCTTTTAGAAGAACTTCTAAAACAGTAAAAAGAAAGCGTCGTACGCATTTCAAATTATCAGTACCTGGTATGGTAGAGTGCCCAAGCTGTGGTGAAGCGAAATTAGCTCACCGTGTATGTAAAGCATGCGGTACTTACAAAGGTAAAGAAGTAATCAGCAAGTAATTGCGGGAAAATAAACGTAGAAGATATCTTCTACGTTTATTTTTTTTGTCTTATTCTTTATTTGTTGTATTCTATCTTTTCTAGTAACTGCATATGTTTAATAAAAAATGCATAGGGAGGACTAGAGATATGGCGACAACAAGACAAGATGCTTGGACTGATGATGAAGATTTGCTTCTGGCAGAAGTAGTACTCCGGCATATTCAAGAAGGTGGAACGCAATTATCTGCCTTTAAAGAAGTAGGAAGACATTTATCTCGTACACCAGCAGCATGCGGCTTTAGGTGGAATTCTTATGTTAGAAAGCAATACAAAGAACGTATTGAAGAAGCGAAGCAACTGCGTAAAGTAGAAAATTATGAAGTGAAAGAGACGAAGGTATTGGAGCCTGCGTCAATTACATTGAATGATGTTATTGATTTCTTGCAAAATTATAAAGATGAAAATTCTTTGATGGTGTTGCAACAGCAAATTGAATCGTTACAAACAGAGAAAGAACGTCTTTTGGAGCGATTATCAGTATATGAGGAAGAATATAGAACATTGCTTGATTATATTGATCAAAAAAGAAGTGTAATAGTAGCAGAAAGAAATAGCGCTCGGTCGAATGGGAAATTAGAGAAGTTAAAGAAATAAAAAAACAGCTGCGATGTAGCTGTTTTTTTTATTTCTTATGCAGATTCTTCATTTGTAACCGCATTCAAATTTGTTTCTGGTTGCCAAACATAAAAATCACCATCAGGCACTGATATAGGTTGGAAATTTAATTTATCCCAAAAACCAGCTGAATGAATACGTGCGATCGTTTTAATTGGGAACTGTAGTCCCTTCGCATAATTTACAAGCATTTCTCCGAATCCTTGTTTTTGGAAAGTTGGCAACACTTCAAGTTTATAGAGTTCTAGGTAAGTACCTGTAATTTCGAATGGTTCTCCGCCGTTCCTTTTCATATATAGACTCATACGTGCAATTAGTGATCCGCCATAATAAATACCGTAAAATGGAGATTCACTGTCGTTTTCAATAATATTTGCTTGTAATTCTTCTAACATGGATAGCTCTTGAGCTCCACAACCTTTAAATTTTTTAAACTCGTCTAATGTTTTATAATTGATGAGCAAGCGCTCAACTTTTGGGAATCCCATAACATCACATCCTTTTCTTATCTTGTTGAATGCAGAAAAGTAAAAATATTTATAATAATATTATAACTCATTTTTTTATTTTTATGAAGATGATAGTATATTTCTTTTATTATTTTTTTGAGGATTTGCTAAACTAAGAGTAGGAGCATATGAATAAGTAGTATATACATATTGGAAGAAGAGGTGGCATTTGTTTGTCAAAAAGTAAGGAAGTTATAAACTGTGTTAATGTAATTGAAGAGGATAAAGTGAAACTGTAATTGGTGTCGTTTGTTCATCTTTAGTTAAATATGATTCCGCACGAATCGGGTGATAGCGGAATAAAAGGGGAGGGGAAAAGGGACTCATGTATCGTGTTCAAATGAGTTCCTTGTGTGAAAATGAAAATCGGAGTTGTGGGACCAGGAGCTATCGGTCTATTGTATACATTTTATTTACAAAAAAGTAATCAAGATGTTACGTTGTTTACAAGGACAGCTAAGCAGGCTGAAGAATTAAATATAACGGGTGTAACTTGTATTAGGGAGGGGAAACGTGAAACGGTATTCCCGCAGGTATTGCCGATAGAAAGTATGCTAGACCAGCAGCTAGATTATATATTTATTGCTGTTAAGCAATATCATATAACTGACATACTACCTTTTGTGCGAGGGAAATCCTCATTAATCTTTTTGCAAAACGGGATGTCACACCTTCATGCTATGCAGAAAATAGAGAATGAAAATATTGCAGTTGGAATTGTGGAGCATGGTGCAAAAAAAGAAGAAAGACATACCGTTTATCATACAGGGATAGGTGTAACAAAGTTTGGAATCGTGCACGGCCGGTCTATACATTTTGAAAAAATATTTAATTGCTTTCCTTTTCCTCATTTTCCGATTCGAATAGAAGATGATTGGAAGGATGTTATGCACAAGAAATTAGTAGTTAATGTATGTATCAATCCATTGACGGCATTATTACAAGTCAAGAACGGAGAATTGATTACGAACCCGTTTTTTTATCAGATGATGGAGCAAGTATTCCACGAAGTCGTTTTTCTCGTTAAAGAAGAAAAAGAAATGGTATGGGAAATGGTACGTCATGTATGTGAAAAAACGTCTCATAATACATCATCTATGCTGGCAGATGTAAGAGCGAATAGACAAACAGAGATTGGTGCGATTGTTGGATATGTATTAGAAGAAGCTAAGAAACAACAACAATCCGTTCCGACACTTCAATTTTTATTCGATGCAATAAAAGGATTGGAAGTAAAAGTATAAGTGTAATTCTTTGCTTTTACGTGAAACATTGACTACAATGTGGATTGGTGAGAGAACAGGATACGAAAGGAAGAATTATATGGAGATAAAAGAAATCTCTGTTCCGCAACAAGGTGTTGTAGCGGACTATATGAACGGTAAAAAAGAGATACAGTCGTGTTTTGATTATATGTTAACAGAAGATGCTTTTAAACAGCGTGTACAAGATTTGCGTGAGAGGGAGTTTTTCCGCCAAGATTTAGTAGCGCATTTATTAGAATATAATACAAAATTACAAGCGGGAGAAGCTACAATTCAAAATGTAAAAGCGCTTGGAGATGAAAATACATATGTTGTTATAGCTGGACAACAAGCTGGGTTATTAACTGGACCGCTTTATACGATTCATAAAATTATTTCGGTTTTACAGCTTGCGAGGGAAAAGGAAGAAAGTTTAGGTGTTAAAGTTGTTCCTGTTTTCTGGATTGCTGGTGAAGACCATGATATGGATGAAATTAATCATACTTTTGTAACGAAGAATAAAAAAATAAAAAAGACTATTTTTCATGATCGTAATCCGAAAAAAGCGAGTGCTTCAGAGTCCGATCTTTCTCTGGAAGACTGTAGAAAGTGGATTGAAGAAATTTTCAAAACATACCCTGAAACGAATTTTACAAAGGATGTACTGCAATTTATTGATGATTCTTTGGGGAAATCGAATACGTATGTAGATTTCTTTGCTCATCTTATTATGCAAATGTTCGTGAATTCTGGTTTAATTCTTGTCGATTCGCATCATCCAGAATTAAGAAAACTAGAATTGCCGTTTTTCAAACAAATTGTAGGTAAGTATAAAGAAGTGCAAGAGGGGCTTCATAACCAACAGGAAGTAATTAAAGAATTAGGATATAAACCGATTATTGAAACGAAGTCTAATGCAGTGCATATATTCATGGAAATTGATAACGAGCGAGTGTTACTTGAAGACGATCAAGGGAAGTTTGTTGGGAAAGATGGAGCGTATTCCTTTTCGTATGAAGAATTGATTGAAGAGATGGAAAGAAGCCCGGAACGTTTTAGTAATAATGTTGTAACGCGCCCTCTTATGCAAGAGTATGTATTCCCTACGCTGGCGTTTATTGGAGGTCCGGGGGAATTAGCTTATTGGAGTGAATTGCAACAAGTCTTCCATACTATCGGTTTCCGAATGCCACCTGTCGTTCCACGTATTACAATCACTTATATAGAGAGAGATATAGCGACAGATTTACATGATTTACAATTGCAAGAGAGTGATCCGTTTGTAAATAACGTAGATAAGTTGCGTGAAAACTGGTTATCTAATCAAATAGAGGAACCGATAGATGAACGATTTGTAGAGGCGAAAAAAGAAATAATTGATATTCATACGTCATTACAACAGTTTGTGAAGAAAATAGATCCGGGGTTAAGTGGGTTTGCAGGGAAAAATGAATTCAAAATTAATGAACAAATAGAACTGTTGGAAAGAATGTTGAAAAGAAATATTGAGAAAAAACATGAAGTGCAGCTAAATAAATTCCGTCGCATACAATTTGCACTTCGTCCATTAGGAGCGCCGCAAGAGCGTGTGTGGAATGTATGTTACTATTTAAATCAGTTTGGTTTGGATTTCGTTGATCGTGTAATGGAAAACCCGTTTTCTTGGGACGGAAAACATCATGTTATAAAACTATAGAATCTTGCTCTTAGGAGCAGGATTTTATTTTTGTCCCGTTGAATTTACTGTGAAGTGAATTTTTTTCTGAATTATTAATTTTAAAACAATGGATATCGTAATTATGCAGGATACTTAAATATATGACAAAATAGCACAAAATGTAAACGTATTATTATCTTTTTCGACAGTTTTTTATTTAAATTCCCGCAAAAGATGATAAAATTTAGTATATAATAAAAGAAAATAGCGATTTGTATAGTATGCTGCCTTTGTAGGCAAGTTAAATGAGTCGTTCTTTCATAGTATTTCGTTCTCTAATCGTGAAATGTACGTTTAGGGGAGGAGATGCATTCAACATAATTAATTGGAAAAAGAGTAGGTGCAACAATGTTTAAACACGTAACAGTGCTTTTGAAGGAAACAGTAGACGGCTTAGATATAAAGCCAGATGGTACATATGTAGATTGTACACTGGGGGGAGGAGGACATAGTTCTTATTTATTATCCCAATTAACTGAAGGCGGAAAGTTAATCGCGTTTGATCAAGATGAAATAGCGATTCAAAATGCGAAAGAAAAATTCTCTTCATACGGTGAGCAGTTCATAACAGTAAAAAGTAATTTCCGTTATTTATCTGAGAAACTACACGAATTAGGCATAACAGAAGTAGACGGCATTTTATTTGATTTAGGTGTTTCATCCCCGCAATTAGATACACCAGAGCGTGGCTTTAGTTATCATCATGATGCACCGTTAGATATGCGGATGGATCAAGACGCCCCTTTAACAGCATATGATGTTGTAAATAGCTGGTCATATGAACAACTTGTAAGGATTTTCTTCCAGTATGGTGAAGAGAAATTTTCAAAACAAATAGCTAGGAAAATTGAAGCGTATCGTGAGAATAAAGCTATTGAAACGACAGCAGAATTAGTAGAACTAATTAAAGAGGGTATTCCAGCTCCTGCTCGTAGAACGGGTGGGCATCCTGCGAAGCGAGTGTTCCAGGCAATCCGTATTGCGGTAAATGATGAATTGAAAGTATTTGAAGAAGCGTTGGAATCTGCAATTGAGATGGTCAAGCCAGGCGGAAGAGTTAGTGTTATAACATTCCATTCTTTAGAAGACCGTATTTGCAAAACGACGTTTAAGCGAAATAGTACAACGCCACAATTGCCGCCAGGATTACCGATTATTCCTGATGAATTTAAGCCGAAATTAAAGCTTATTACAAGAAAACCGATTTTACCTTCTGATATAGAGTTAGAAGAAAATAATCGAGCGCGTTCTGCGAAATTGAGAATCGCTGAAAAACGATAAAAAGGGGAGAGAGGTATGAGTAACTTAGCTGTAAAGTACAAGCAACAAGCGCAAGAAGAGGTTCAGATTCAAACGCCCCCACAGCAGATGGTTCAGCCAAAAGCTAAAGCGAAGATTACAAGAATCGAAAAACTGTTGTATGTAGCGTTTATTGGCTTTTTATTGTATGCCTGTGTAGCGTTTATTGGAAATAAAGCAGGTCTTTATCAAGTTAATGTAGAAGCTGCGACAATAGAACAAAAAATTGTACAGCAGCAAAAAGAAAATCAAGAGTTACAGGCTGAAGTAGAGAAGTTAAGTCGTTATGAACGAATCTCTGAAGTTGCAAAAAAACACGGGCTAGAAATTAATGCGAATAATGTGAAAGGCCTCAAATAAGGCAATAGGTGTGAAGGGAAAATGAAGAGAAATATGACTAAATTTCATACCAATAAGGGAGCAGGGTATTTTATGATTTTATTCCTCCTGCTCTTTTTGCTGTTATTAGCCCGATTTTTTTACATACAAGCGACAGGAACAGTGCATAATCAGGATTTAGATACACTTGCTAAGCAAAAACATAGTAAAACAGGAGTTCTGGAAGCGAATCGTGGGACGATTTATGATCAAAATTCCCATGTGTTAGCGCAAGATGCAAACTCTTATAAACTTGTAGCGGAATTAAAAGGTGCGAAGCCTGTTGAGAATAAAGAGGATACTGCTAAGAAAATTGCGGGAGTACTCGGAACAGAAGAAGAGAAGATTTTAGCTACTTTAAATAAAGAGGGTAGAAGTCAAGTAGAGTTTGGGAAATTAGGTAAAGGCTTGACGAAAGAACAGAAAGAACAAATAGAAGCATTGAAATTACCAGGTATATCTTTTATTACTGAAAATGCAAGAGTGTATCCGAACGGTGATTTTGCATCTTATGTTGTAGGTCATGCGAGACCTGATGAAAAGGGAATCGCTGTAGGTCAATTTGGTTTAGAAAAGAGTTTGAATAAGTATTTAGGTGCTTCCAATGGAGAGGTAGCTTATACAGGCGATCGTAGAGGCGTATCTCTTGACGGTGGAAAAGTGAATGTGAAGGCACCTAAAAATGGAGATAATGTATATTTAACACTTGACCAGCGTATTCAAAGTTATTTAGAAGATGCAATGAAAGAAGCGAGTAAACATTATGAGCCAGAAAGCTTAATAGGAATTGTTGCGGATCCAAAAACAGGGAAAATATTAGCGATGTCTAGTAAGCCTAGTTATGATCCGAACCAAGAGAATAATAATTATTTTTATAATGACGCAATTGCGAATGCATTTGAACCTGGATCAACAATGAAAATTTTCACACTAGCGGCAGCTATTAATGAAGGTGTGTATAAGGGACAAGATTATTATCAGTCTGGTACATATCCAGTCGGGAATCGAAAAATAAAAGATCATAATGGCGGCGCTGGATGGGGATCTATTACTTTTGATGAAGGGGTAGAGAGATCTTCCAACGTAGCGTTTGCAATTTTAGGGGATCAAAAACTTGGTCCAGACCGTTTCCGAAAGTATATTCACGCTTTCGGATTAGATGAAAAAACGAATATTGATTTACCTGGTGAAGGTTCAAATACCATTGTATTCGATCAGCAAATACAGCAAGTAACAACAGCTTTTGGACAAGGTTCTACTGTAACACCAATTCAGCTTGTACAAGCTGCAACTGCTATAGCAAATGATGGGAAAATGATGAAACCTTATACAATTGATAAAATTGTAGATCCGATAACAGAGGAAGTAAAATTAGAACATAAACCAGAAGAAGTGGGAAAACCTGTTACAAAAGAGACAGCAGCGCAAGTAAGACAGTTATTAGAGCGTGTTGTTACATCACCGAAAGGAACAGGAACTGCTTATAAAGTCGATGGATATTCAGTTGGTGGTAAAACAGGGACAGCGCAAATTCCGGATGGAAAAGGTGGCTATATGACGGGAAGAGAGAATTATATATTCTCATTCTTAGGAATGGCACCTATGGACGATCCGCAACTTGTTGTGTATGTAGCTGTTAAAAAGCCGAAATTGAAAGATGATGAGAGCGGTGCACAACCTTTAGCTGATATTTTTAAATATGTAACGAAGAATAGTTTAGAGTATTTAAAGATTAAGCCTAATGAAGTGAAAGATCCGAAGAAATATGTGAAAGAGCAACAAACTGCTGTTCCAGATGTAACTGAAAAAACGATGGAAGAAGCGAAAAAAGCCATTGATAAAGCAAAACTTCGTCCAATCGTATTAGGTGAAGGGAAAGTACAGCAACAAGTACCGAAAGCGACAGAGCAAACATTGAAGGGTGACCGAGTCTTTTTGGTAGGAGATAAACCTACAATGCCAAATATACAAGGCTGGGCATTGCGTGATGTTATGAATTTAGCAAAAACATTAAAGCTTAACTTAAAACCTACTGGTACCGGATATGTAACCGAACAAAGTGTGGCAGAAGGAACATTGTTGCAACCTGGTACAGAGTTAGGTGTAACACTTGTACCGCCACTTGAACCACAACAAGAAGCAGAAAAACCGTAATGGTAAAAGGGAAGAAGTTCTAATTAAATAAGTACAAGCATATATTTGGAACAAGCTAGGCGTAAGGGAGGCTTGTTCCAATATGCGTGTATCAAATGTAACAGTTAGAAAACGACTTATTTTTATACTCATATCAGGTATACTTATTTTCACTATCATCGATATTCGTCTTGGATATGTGCAATTTTTTCTTGGCAATATGTTAACGGATCGTGCGAAGGATTCATGGAGTCGTAATATTACTTTTGAACCTGAACGTGGGAAAATTTTAGACCGAAATGGTGTGGAACTTGCCACGAATAAAAGTGCCCCAACTGTCTTTGTTGTACCGAGGCAAATTGAAAAACCAGCAGAGACTGCAGAGAAGTTAGCTGCAGTATTAGGTGTGGAAAAAGACGAGATTTATAAGAGGGTTACAAAAAAGGAATCAATTGTAAGATTAGATAAGGGTGGCAGGAAAATATCACATGATAAAGCGAAAGAGGTACGAGGATTAAGTTTGAAAGGTGTTTATATCGCAGAGGACTCTATCCGGTACTATCCATTTGGAAACTTTTTATCACACGTATTAGGGTTTGCAGGTAGTGATAACCAAGGTCTTATGGGACTAGAAAAATATTATGATAAAGAGCTAAATGGTGATGATGGTCATGTGCGTTTTTTTGCAGATGCAAAAGGACAAAGGATGCCTAATGTTGGCGATGATTTCAAAAAACCAGAAGCTGGTTTGAATTTAGGCTTAACAATTGATGCACGTATTAATAGAATTATGGAAAGAGAAATGAATATTGCAGAGTCGACATATAATCCAGATGGTATGATTGCAATCGCAATGAATCCGAAAAATGGTGAAATTTTAGGTATGTCGAGTCGGCCGAGCTTTGATCCAGCGGATTTTCAAAGTGTTTCTCCAGAAGTGTATAATAGAAATTTACCGGTATGGAGTACGTATGAACCTGGTTCAACATTTAAGATCATTACGTTAGCCGCAGCCTTGAATGAAAATTTAGTAGACTTAGAGAAAGATACGTTTTATGATGATGGAGCAGCTGAAGTTGGTGGAGCTAGATTGAAATGCTGGAAAGCGGGAGGCCATGGTAGCCAAACGTTTTTAGAAGTAGTTCAAAACTCTTGTAACCCGGGATTTATTGAACTGGGTGATCGTCTTGGTAAAGACCGATTGTTTAAATACATTCGTAATTTCGGTTTTGGGCAGAAAACCGGAATCGATTTGCAAGGTGAAGGTAGTGGGATTTTATTTAATTTAGATAAAGTCGGTCCAGTCGAACAAGCAACCACTTCATTCGGTCAAGGCGTTTCTGTAACACCAATTCAACAAGTAGCAGCAGTAGCAGCGGCTGTAAATGGTGGAACATTGTATCAACCGTATATAGCTAAAGAATTTATTGATCCGAAAAATAATCAAGTTGTAAGTAAAAAGACACCTGTGGAAAAAAGAAAAGTTATTTCCAAGGAAACTTCAGAAAAAGTTCGGTATGCATTAGAGAATGTTGTAGCAAAGGGATCTGGTAAAGGTGCTTTCATTGATGGGTATCGTGTAGGTGGGAAAACAGGTACGGCTCAAAAGGTGAAAGATGGTAAATATTTAGAGAATAATTATATAGTATCTTTTATCGGATTTGCTCCAGCAGATGATCCGGAGATTGTTGTCTATGTTGCTGTTGATAACCCGAAAGGTGTAACGCAATTTGGTGGAGTAGTAGCAGCTCCAATTGTTGGGAATATTCTTCGGGATGCACTTCCTGTTATGGGAGTGAAACCGAGAAAAGAACAAGTTGAGAGAGAATATAAATGGGGCGATATACCAACTGTGGAAGTTCCGAATTTAATTGGTATGAAAAAGAAAGACTTACAGACGCAACTCGTCGATTTGAAGCTTGATATAAGTGGAGATGGAGAGAAAGTCATTAAACAATCCCCAGAAGCAGGAGCTAAAGTGAAAGAAGGCTCAAAAATTAGAATTTACTTCGGTAATTAAAGGTAACCTAGTACGTTTTATGGTACAATTGGTGGAAGTGAGTTCTTTATAGAAGAGTTACTTAACTTGAGGCCGTAAGGGTTTCAGTTATAAATAGGTCTATTTATTAGACACAGTAGCACCTACCTCCTATTTCACATAATTAGGAGGTAGCGTGTTGCTTATTAAAAAAAGAGATAAATACACAATGTAGAGAGGGTTTAGTGAAATGAAGTTGCATACACTTGTATCATGTTTGCATGATTTTCCAGTTGTTCCAAAAGAAAATCCAGAAATCACATCTATAGAAGCTGATTCACGTAAAGTGAAAGAAGGAAGCTTATTTGTATGTATGAAAGGATATACGGTTGATAGCCATGATTTTGCTAAGCAAGCAGCGGCACAAGGAGCGGCTGCTATTGTTGCGGAAAGACCAATTGATGTTGACGTTCCAGTTGTACTTGTGAAAAATACTTTTCGTTCGTTAGCGGTTTTAGCTGATTATTTTTATGGTCAACCAACGCACAAGTTACATTTAATCGGAATTACAGGTACAAATGGAAAGACAACAACATCGCATATTATGGATGAGATTATGCGCGCACATGGTCATAAAACAGGGCTAATTGGAACGATTAATATGAAAATCGGTGATGAAACATTTGAGGTGAAAAATACAACGCCAGATGCACTAACACTTCAACAGACGTTTTCAAAAATGGTTGAACATGGTGTGGATAGCACAGTAATGGAAGTCTCATCGCATGCTTTAGATCTTGGTCGTGTACACGGATGTGATTACGATGTAGCAGTGTTTACAAATTTAACACAAGATCATTTAGACTATCATAAAACGATGGAAGAATATAAACATGCAAAAGGGTTGTTATTTGCACAACTTGGCAATAGTTATAATCATAATCGTGAAAAGTACGCGGTACTGAATAATGATGATGTTGTAACAGAGGAATATATGAGAAGTACTGCAGCAACTGTTGTAACGTATGGAATTGATACAACAAGTGATATTATGGCTAAAGATATCGTTATGACGAGTGGTGGAACTACGTTTACGCTTGTAACACCATATGAAAGTATAAATGTTACGATGAAATTGATTGGGAAATTTAATGTATATAACGTACTAGCGGCAACAGCAGCAGGACTTGTTTCCGGTGTAAGTTTAGAAACAGTTATTGATGTGATAAAGAACCTGGCTGGAGTTCCAGGACGTTTTGAAGTGGTTGATGGTGGACAAAATTATACAGTTATTGTTGATTATGCACATACGCCAGATAGCCTAGAAAATGTATTGAAAACAGCAAAACAGTTTGCAAAAGGTGACGTATATTGTATCGTCGGTTGTGGCGGTGATAGAGATCGAACGAAGAGACCAATCATGGCAAGTGTTGCAACAAAATATGCAACTCACGCAATTTACACTTCAGATAATCCAAGAAGTGAAGAGCCAGGGGCTATTTTAGATGATATGGTACAGGGTGCAAATGGGAATAATTATGAAGTAATTATTGATAGAAAAGAAGCGATATACCATGCAATTGCTAACGCGAAAGCTGAAGATATCATCATTATTGCTGGTAAGGGTCATGAAACGTATCAAATTATTGGTAAAGACGTTCATCATTTTGACGATCGTGAAGTCGCTAAAGAAGCAATTACAGAGCGTTTAAACAACGAAGAGTAACAACGTGAGAGGAGGACTGCATGTGCTTGAGCAAGGTTTATTAGTAACGGCTGGGGTAGCATTCTTAATTTCTGTTGCCCTTTCGCCATTGTTTATTCCGTTTTTAAGAAAATTAAAGTTCGGACAGAGTATTCGTGATGAGGGACCAAAGTCACATCAAAAAAAATCAGGGACACCGACAATGGGTGGTATTGTCATATACGTATCTATGATGGTAACTTCACTTATTATGGCGATTAAGTTTAATCGTTTAGGTGCAGAGGTTTCATTATTACTATTAGTGACGTTTGGTTATGGATTGATTGGATTTTTAGATGACTACATAAAGGTAGTTAAGAAGAGAAATCTTGGTTTAACATCGAAACAAAAATTAGTAGGTCAGCTTGTTATTGCAATTGCGTTCTTTTTAATTGGAAAAGGGCAAGCGTTCCACACATATATTATGATTCCGGGAACGGATGTTAAGTTTGAATTAGGTTGGGCGTATTTTGTACTTGTACTATTTATGCTTATTGGTGGATCAAATGCAGTTAACTTAACTGACGGTTTAGATGGTTTATTATCAGGAACAGCGGCTATTGCATTTGGAGCGTTTAGTATTATTGCTGTAGCACAAGAGCAATTTGGAGTAGCGATATTCTGTATGGCAGTTGTAGGAGCTGTACTTGGGTTTTTAGTATTCAATGCGAACCCAGCGAAAGTGTTTATGGGAGATACAGGTTCTTTAGCTTTAGGTGGAGCCATTGCAGCTGTAGCAATTTTATTAAAACAAGAATTGTTACTTGTAATTATTGGTGGCGTATTCGTAATGGAAACTTTATCCGTTATTATTCAGGTCATTTCGTTTAAAACAACAGGGAAACGTGTCTTTAAAATGAGTCCATTACACCATCATTATGAATTATGTGGTTGGTCAGAGTGGCGTGTTGTTGTGACGTTTTGGTCTGTAGGATTTTTATTAGCTGTGTTAGGAATTTATATCGGGGTGTGGATGTAATTGAAAACTGTAACTGAATTTCAAAATAAAAATATTCTTGTATTAGGCATTGCAAAAAGTGGTTATGCAGCAGCTACGTTGTTACAAAAATTAGGGGCAAATGTTATTGTAAATGACGGAAAACCTTTAGCGGGAAATGTACTTGCTGCAGAATTACAAGCAAAAGGAATGGACGTTGTATGCGGTGGTCATCCTTTAGAGTTATTAGAGAGAAATATTTCTCTTGTAGTAAAAAATCCAGGAATCCCGTATTCTAATCCAATATTAGTTGCTGCGAAAGAAAAGCAAATTCCAATTGTTACGGAAGTTGAATTAGCATATCGTATCGCAGAAGCGCCATTTGTTGGGATTACGGGATCTAACGGTAAAACGACGACGACAATGCTTACATTTGAAATGCTAAAAGAAGGACAAAAGCATCCTGT
This sequence comes from Bacillus sp. SH7-1, assembly GCF_008042405.1. Classification (NCBI taxonomy): domain Bacteria; kingdom Bacillati; phylum Bacillota; class Bacilli; order Caryophanales; family Bacillaceae; genus Bacillus; species Bacillus sp. SH7-1. The sequence goes on along the minus strand of NZ_QNUD01000009.1, from coordinate 228,656 downwards.
AATTGCAGGGAACATTGGAACTGTAGCGTGTGAAGTAGCACAGGATGCAAAAGAAAATGAAGTTGTAGTTACAGAACTTTCATCGTTCCAACTGATGGGAGTAGAATTGTTCCAACCTAAAATTGCTGCGTTTTTAAATTTATTTGAGGCTCACTTAGATTATCATGGGACGAAGAAGGAATATGGTTTAGCAAAAGCAAATATTTTTAAAAACCAAACAGAAAATGATTATAGTGTAATAAATGCAGATGATGCAGATGTGATGGCTCTATCTGCTTATAGTAAAGGTCAAAAAGTACTATTCTCGACAACGAAAGAAATTAAAGATGGTGCGTGTATAAAAGATAATGCTCTTTATTTTAAAGGTGAAAAAGTTGTTGAAGTAGGCGATATCGTTTTACCTGGTCAGCATAATTTAGAAAATATTTTAGCAGCGATGAGTATCGCAAAATTATTGGGTGTTTCTAATGAAGCGATTACGGCGGTGTTAAAACGTTTTACAGGTGTAAAACATCGTTTAGAATATGTAACAACTCTTAACAACCGTAAGTTTTATAATGACTCAAAAGCAACGAATATGTTAGCGACTGAGAAAGCTTTATCTGCGTTTACACAACCGATTGTGTTATTAGCAGGTGGGCTTGATCGTGGAAATGAATTCAATGATTTAATTCCGTATTTCAAAAATGTAAAAGCAATTGTAACATTTGGACAAACAGCTCCAAAATTAGTAAGAGCTGCAGAAAAAGCGGGATTAGATACAATTGAAAGTGTCGATACTTTAGATGAAGCGGTAGTGAAAGCTTATGCTCATTCTACAGATGGGGATGTAATTCTTCTTTCTCCAGCATGTGCAAGCTGGGATCAATTTAAAACATTTGAAGAAAGAGGAGACATTTTTATACAAGCTGTGCATAAACTTATATAAAGTAAATCAAAACATCAGTAGGCTAACACCTACTGATGTTTTGTTACATAGGGCAAAAGTTTCTGCCTAAAGAGGTGGTGTTTATGGGTAATGAAGAAAACGCCTGATTTTATTCTCATCATCGTTACACTTGCGTTGTTAACAATCGGAATGATTATGGTGTATAGTGCGAGTGCAGTTTGGGCCTCTTATAAAATGGGGGACTCATTCTTTTTTGCAAAAAGGCAATTGTTATTTGCAAGTCTTGGTGTAATGGCTATGTTTTTTATCATGAAAATTGATTATTGGGTGTGGCGTACGTATTCAAAAGTAATTTTGCTAGTTTGCTTCATTCTTCTTATTCTTGTTCTTATTCCGGGGGTAGGACTTGTCCGAGGAGGAGCGCGAAGTTGGATTGGAATCGGGGCATTTTCCATTCAACCGTCAGAATTTATGAAGTTTGCGATGATTATTTTCTTAGCAAAATTTTTAGCGGAACGACAAAAATTAATTACTTCTTTTAAACGTGGTTTACTACCAGCTCTTGGCTTTGTATTTCTTGCTTTTGGGATGATTATGTTACAGCCAGATCTTGGCACAGGAACGGTAATGGTTGGGACATGTATCATTATGATATTTATCTCGGGAGCGAGGGTCTTTCACTTTGCAATGTTTGGTTTGCTGGGTATAGCAGGATTTGTAGGGTTAATTGCATCAGCACCGTATCGAATGAAACGTATTACATCATATTTAGATCCGTGGTCAGATCCGCTTGGAAGTGGATTTCAAATTATTCAATCGTTACTCGCAATTGGACCTGGTGGATTATTCGGGCTCGGACTTGGACAAAGTAGACAAAAGTTTCTTTATTTACCTGAACCACAAACAGACTTTATATTTGCAATCTTATCCGAGGAATTAGGTTTTATTGGTGGTTCATTTGTGTTATTATTATTTAGTCTATTATTATGGCGTGGGATTCGTATAGCTTTAGGAGCGCCAGATTTATATGGTACGTTTTTAGCAGTAGGTATTGTGGCGATGATTGCGATTCAAGTAATGATTAATGTGGGTGTTGTAACAGGATTGATGCCTGTTACGGGTATTACTTTGCCGTTTTTAAGTTATGGTGGATCGAGTTTGACATTAATGTTAATGGCAGTAGGTGTATTATTAAATATAAGTCGCCATTCTCGCTACTAAACCCTGTTTTATAAGACAGGGTTTTTCGTATGTGCGCGAAGAAACATTATGTATATAGAAATAAATACGACTGAAATAAGAAAAGAGAAGCGGAGGAGTTAGTAGTGCGAGTATTAGTAAGTGGTGGGGGCACTGGAGGTCATATTTATCCGGCTCTTGCTTTAATAAGAGAAATAAAAAAGTTAAATCCGGAAGCAAGGTTTTTATATATTGGTACGGAGAATGGATTAGAGAGCACAATCGTTCCAAAAGCAGGTATACCGTTTCAATCGATTGTTATAAGTGGATTTAAGCGCAAAATATCGTTAGATAACGTGAAAACGGTGATGCGTTTTCTAAAGGGTGTACAAGATAGTAAACGATATATTCGTCGTTTTAATCCGGATATTGTGATTGGAACGGGTGGATATGTATGTGGACCAGTTGTATATGCTGCGGCGAAATTAGGTATTCCAACTATTGTACATGAACAAAATAGTGTACCTGGTGTAACGAATAAATTTTTAAGTCGCTATGTTGATAAAGTTGCGGTTTGTTTTGAAGCGGCTGCAGAACATTTTCCACAGTCAAAAGTTGTCATGACAGGAAATCCACGAGCATCAGAAGTAATGGATCAGAATGGAATGAAAGGAAAACGTTCAGTAGGTTTATCTCTTCCTAAAAAATCCGTACTTATTTTTGGTGGAAGCCGTGGGGCTAGACCGATTAACGATGCTTTCGTAGAAGCAATTGAACAGTTCGGAAATAAAAGTTACGAAATATTGTATGTAACAGGTGAAGTTCATTATGACAAAGTAATGGAAGCAGTGAAGCAAAAAGGGAATCCGAATAATGTTATTATTAAACCTTTCATTCATAATATGCCAGAGGTACTTACGGGGGTAGATCTTGTTGTTTCAAGAGCGGGGGCAACAACACTTGCAGAATTAACCGCATTAGGAAAGCCAAGTGTGTTAATTCCGAGTCCTTACGTAACAAATAACCATCAGGAAAAAAATGCACGTTCTGTTGTCGATAAAGGAGCAGCAAAAATGTTGCTTGAAAAAGATTTAACAGCTGAAACGCTTATTCGTGATATTGATGAGATTTTATTAGATGCACAAACATTACAAAATATGAAGCTAGCTGCTACACAATTAGGTATTCCAGATGCAGCAAATAAGCTGTATGAAGTAATGAATAAGCTTGTAAAAAAATAACGTTAGGTGAACGCCCTGCATACTACTGTAATAAGGATACTTAGTATGGGGGAGATTGTTTATGGAGCAATTAGTAAATGAGCTTATAGAAGCAAATGTTGGTCGCGTATTAGTGAATGAACCGTTAGCGCGTTATACCACTATGAAAATAGGTGGACCAGCTGATATTTTAATTGTGCCAAAGCATATTGCCGGTATTGAAAAAACTTTGCAGTTAGTAAAAAAATATAAAACAAAGTGGACTGTAATTGGTCGCGGTTCGAACCTTCTTGTATCTGATCTAGGTATAGAAGGTGTCGTTATTCGTTTAGGAGAAGGATTAGACCATTTAGAAGTCGAAAAACATAGAGTAAGAGTTGGTGGTGGATACCCCCTTATTAAATTGTCAACTTTACTTAGTCGTCAAGGGTTAGCCGGTCTGGAATTTGCAAGTGGTATTCCAGGAAGTGTTGGTGGTGCAGTGTATATGAATGCAGGAGCACATAAATCGGATATAGCACACATATTATCAAAAGCTCTTATTTTGTTTGAAAACGGAACAATTGACTGGTTAACGCATGGAGAAATGGAGTTTTCCTATCGTACATCTATATTACAAACGAAACGTCCTGGTATTGTTTTGGAAGCTGAGTTTCAATTACAGTTAGGAGAGCGTGAGGGAATCGTAAGTGTCATGCAAAAGAATAAAGATTATCGCCGTGAAACACAGCCATGGAATCATCCTTGTGCAGGAAGTGTATTTCGGAATCCAATTCCATACTATGCAGGAGATTTAATAGAAAAGGCTGGGCTTCGTGGCTATCAAATAGGTGGAGCTCAAATTTCTGAAATGCATGGGAATTTTATTATTAATACTGGGGGAGCCAGCGCGCAAGATGTCTTATCTTTAATTGCATTAATAAAACAAACAATCAAGGATAAATTTAGCGTAGAAATGCATACAGAAGTAGAAATCATTGGAAGATAACGGTTATTCGTTCCGCTCATTATCATTTATGTTATAATAAGAAGATAAGAACGGCATGAGGAACATGCCGTTCTTTATGTTACGTAGGGGGATCGTACATGAAAAATAGTAAAGTGATTAAACTACAGGATCGTGTACCAAAGTTAAAAAATCAGCAGAAAAAAAACAAAAAAAATGTTAATCATCGGTTGATTTTATACATATCAATTTTATTTTTATTAGTGCTCTTTTTAATTTATTTTCGGTCTCCGCTTAGCAATATTAAAAAGATAAGTGTGTTTGGAAATCATTATATGACAGATGAGCAAGTGATGAAGGAATCAGGTGTGACGTATGATACAAGTTATTTCCGAGTGACAGCACATAAAGCAGAAGAAAACCTAACGAAACGAAAAGAAATTAAAGCGGTAAATGTAAAAAAACGTTTTCCAAATAAAATTGATGTTCATATTGAAGAATATTTAACGATTGGTTATATAAACAAAGATGGGAAATTACAACCGCTATTAGAGAACGGGAAAACACTTGATGTCCTCCCGAACGGAAAACTTCCTGTTGCAGCGCCAATTTTTGAACCTTTTAAAGAGGAGAAAATGAAGGAGTTAATTGCTGAGCTTGAAAAATTAACACCAACTATTTTAAGGTCTATTTCTGAAATTCGTTATTCACCGACGAATGCGAATGAAGACCATCTTACTTTATATATGAATGAAGGGTACGAGGTGAGCACTACGATACAAAATTTCGCAAAGCGTATGGAAGCTTATCCACTTATCTTAAAAACAATTGAGCCGGGTAAAAAGGTATTAATTGACTTAGAAGTAGGGGCATATACGAAAGAATTAGGAGCGGAAGAAAAAAAAGAATAGAGTGATAGTTTTCACTACATTACTGTAGAAAAAACGAAACGAATGTTCTTCTTAATGCATCTGAATTTACAAGAATGGTTCATTTGATGAAAAAGATGTAAAAATTCTTAGATTCATACTAGGATTGGTACAAGTTTCACTTTTCTATGAGTACATCTTAGTGTAGACTTATACTTGGCGGTAATCTTTACACTTGAAATGGAATTATTTCAAGATAAGCAGTTATTCACAGTTTACTGCGATATTCTTAAATGAATGTTAAATAAAAATAAGAAAAATATAGGGTTAAAAAAGGGAAACGTATAAAGACGTTGAATATTTTTCTTATAAATAGTAAAGTTGCGATTGTTGTTCCATATATTGAGTTGTATGGTATAAATAAAGAAGGAGGTGCCAAAGAATGAACAGCAATGAAATATATGTTAGTCTTGACATCGGTACATCCAATGTTAAAGTCATCATTGGCGAAATGGTTAATGACAGCTTAAACATTATTGGTGTTGGAAATGTAAAATCAAATGGTTTAAAGAAGGGATCGATAGTTGATATAGATGAGACTGTTCGATCAATTAAAAAAGCAATTGAACAAGCTGAGCGCATGGTGGGAATCCACATTGAGCAAGTTGTAGTAGGTGTCAATGCAAACCAGGTACAACTACTTCCTTGTCACGGAGTAGTCGCTGTTTCAAATGAAGATCGTGAAATCGGGAATGAAGATGTCTTACGCGTTCTAGATGCAGCACAAGTTGTGTCAATTGCTCCAGAACGTGAGTTTATTGATGTGGTACCTCGACAGTTCATTGTAGACGGTCTTGACGAGATTAACGATCCACGCGGGATGATCGGTGTAAGATTAGAAATGGAAGGTACACTTATTACAGGCTCGAGAACTTTACTACATAACCTACTTCGTTGTGTAGAAAAAGCAGGTCTTGAAATTGTTGATATTTGTCTTCAACCTTTAGCGGCTGCAACAGTTGCTATATCTTCAGATGAAAAAAATAGAGGAGTAGCCCTTGTTGATATGGGGGGAGGATCTACAACTTTATCTATTTTTAAAGATGGAGAGTTACAAGCGACGAGCGTATTACCATTAGGTGGAGACCATATAACGAAGGATATTGCGATTGGGTTGAAAACTTCAACAGAAAATGCAGATCAAATTAAGTTGAAATATGGACATGCTTTTTATGATACAGCATCTGAAGAAGAGATGTTTACGGTTCCTATTATGGGAAGCGATCAAACAGAACAATATTCTCAGTTGGAATTATCGGATATAATAGAGGCTCGTGTAGAGGAAATTTTAATGTTTGTTCAAGATGAAGTGCGTAAGTTAGGAGTAAAGCAAGTAGCTTCTGGTTATGTGCTAACTGGTGGAATTGCTTCTATGCCAGGTGTCCTTGATCTTGCATATGATATTTTACATGAAAATGTTCGTATAGCAACTCCTGATTATATTGGTGTGCGTGAGCCCCAATATACAAGTGGAGTGGGATTAATTAAACATTCTTATCAAAAAGCTAAATTACGTGGGAAAAATGTGCAGGAAAAGCAAGAGCATTTTGAACCAGTACCAGCACCAGCACCAACGCCGGTACAACAGCAACCTGCGAAACAAAAAACTCGTAATCAAAACAATAATAATCAAAATGATGACCGTATGATGTCAAAAGTAAAACGTGTATTCCGTTATTTATGGGATTAAAATTGGACACGAAAAATGAGGTTCTAGGGGGATTTCGACATGTTAGAGTTTGATACTACTCAAGATCAATTAGCGAATATAAAAGTTATCGGTGTCGGCGGTGGCGGAAACAATGCTGTAAACCGTATGATTGAACACGGTGTACAAGGCGTAGACTTTATCGCTGTGAATACTGATGCACAAGCATTAAATCTATCAAAAGCTGAAACAAAGATGCAAATTGGTGGAAAATTAACACGTGGACTTGGTGCAGGTGCAAACCCTGAAGTAGGGAAAAAAGCTGCAGAAGAAAGTAAAGAACAGATCCAAGAAGCACTTCGTGGTGCAGATATGGTCTTCGTAACTGCTGGTATGGGCGGCGGAACTGGAACTGGTGCAGCTCCAGTTGTTGCTCAAGTTGCAAAAGAATTAGGTGCATTAACAGTTGGTGTTGTAACACGTCCATTTACATTTGAAGGACGCAAGCGTGCAACACAAGCAGCATCTGGTATTGCGGCATTTAAAGAAAATGTAGATACACTTATTGTAATTCCAAACGATCGCTTATTAGAGATTGTTGATAAAAATACGCCGATGTTAGAAGCGTTCCGTGAAGCAGATAACGTATTACGTCAAGGTGTTCAAGGTATTTCTGATTTAATTGCAACACCAGGTTTAATTAACTTAGACTTCGCAGACGTAAAGACAATTATGTCTAATAGAGGTTCTGCTTTAATGGGTATTGGTTCTGGTAATGGAGAAAATCGTGCTGCTGAAGCTGCGAAAAAAGCGATTTCTAGTCCATTATTAGAAACATCTATTGATGGAGCTCAAGGTGTTATCATGAATATTACGGGTGGAGCTAACTTAAGCTTATATGAAGTACAAGAAGCGGCAGACATTGTAGCTTCAGCTTCAGATCCAGAAGTAAATATGATCTTCGGTTCGGTTATTAATGAAGGATTAAAAGATGATATCGTTGTAACTGTAATTGCAACTGGTTTTGATGATAGCATTGCAACTCAACCACCAAAACCAATTATCCGTCCGAATGTGAATCACACGCAACAACAGCAACAGCCAGTAGCTCAACCTTCAAAACAACGTGAAGTAAAACGTGAAATGAAGCGTGAAGAGCCGGTTGTACATGAACGTCATTCAGATTCAGATGATATCGATATTCCAGCATTTTTACGTAATCGTCGTAGACGATAAAAGAAAAGGAGCTTTTATGCTCCTTTTTTGTTTTATATAGGGAAAAGATCTGGTAAGCAGGTCTTTTTTATTTTGTATATTTTAATTTACCTCGCATTAATTACCTATAAAATTCCAGTTTATATGAGCTAAAAGAAACCAATCCTACTGATTAAAATTCCGTTTTATAGCTGTAGTAAAGGATTTTTAACTTTCTTTACATATAGTTCAATGGATTTGCCAGTTAAAAATAAAAGTATATCATTCTATGAAACTATACTTTTATTTTTTACCGACAGATTATGTCTAGAAATCACAAAATAACAAAAAAACACCTCCGCAAATTGACACACTTTCCTATTGGATATGCATTATACTAGTCTCAACTTAAATAAAGAGGTGAATTGTTTGGTTGTTTACGCCGACGTTGTTTGGTTGTTAAACGCCTGCATTGATTTTCTTTTACTTTTATTAACAGCCACCGTGTTAAAAAAGAAGATCAAAAGATGGAGGCTTGTGTTAGGGGCATTTATAGGTTCAACCATTGTTATTTTTGCCTTTACTCCTTTCGCTTCTATGATGACACATCCAATTATGAAACTACTGTACTCGTTACTTATTGTGTATACAGCATTTGGGTTTACAACGTTTAGAAATTATACACAAACTGTTTTTACTTTTTACTTTGTCACCTTTATGGTTGGCGGAGGGTTAATTGGCACTCATTTCTTTTTGCAAACGAATGAAATGGTAAGTGGATTGGTCCAATCTCAATCAATTTCTTACGGTGACCCAATTAGCTGGTTGTTTGTTGTTTTTGGTTTTCCAGTAATTTATTATTTTTCTAAAAAGCGTATTGAAAGCGTAGAGGTTACAAAAATACACTATGATCAAATTGTGAAATTGAAAATTCAATTAGCTGAAGAGGAACTAGAACTCGCAGGTTTAATTGATAGTGGGAACCAACTTTACGACCCGTTAACAAAAACACCCGTTATGATTATGCATATTTCATCATTAGAACATTGCTTACCAGCTTGGTTAACAGAACAAATTTATTCCAAAACAGAGATTCCTCAAATACCAGAAAATGATTCTGGGTGGGCGACAAAATTACGCTTAATTCCTTTCCGAGCAGTAGGAGTAGAGAATCAATTTTTATGGGCAATTAAGCCAGACAGTGTGCAAATTTATCATGAAGGTAGTTCTATTGCCGTGGACAAAGTATTGATTGGATTAAATACACAACAGTTGTCAACCAATGGAGAGTATCAATGTATTGTGCATCCGAAAATGTTAATTTCGCAAAAAATGGTAATTGCTTAATAATGGGAGGCGGGATAATATGATGAAATTAAAATTTTATTTAGTATATCTTTGGTATAAAGTATTGTTGAAATTAGGAATTAAGACCGATGAAATTTATTATATTGGTGGAAGTGAAGCATTGCCACCGCCGTTAACGAAAGAAGAAGAGGAAGTTCTTTTGAATAAATTGCCAAAAGGCGATCAGGCAGCAAGATCATTACTAATTGAACGCAACTTACGGCTAGTTGTATATATAGCAAGAAAGTTTGAAAATACAGGGATAAATATTGAAGATTTAATTAGTATAGGAACAATCGGTCTTATTAAAGCAGTCAATACATTTAATCCAGAAAAGAAAATAAAATTAGCAACATATGCCTCGCGTTGTATAGAAAATGAAATTTTAATGCATTTGCGCCGAAATAACAAAAATCGTTCAGAAGTTTCTTTTGATGAACCGCTTAACATCGATTGGGATGGGAATGAACTTTTGTTATCTGATGTATTAGGTACAGACGATGATATTATTACAAAAGATTTAGAAGCTACTGTGGATCGTCATCTTCTAATGAAAGCATTACATCAATTAAATGATCGTGAAAAACAAATTATGGAACTTCGGTTTGGGCTTGCTGGAGGAGAGGAAAAGACGCAAAAAGATGTGGCGGATATGCTTGGGATTTCACAGTCATACATTTCGCGTTTAGAAAAAAGAATCATAAAAAGATTACGAAAAGAATTTAATAAAATGGTGTAAGAATAAGACCAGCCGTTATCTAGGCTGGTCTTATTCTCTTTAGTTGTATGAGGAGAGACAACTAAAATGAAAAATGAAGAGAAAACCGCATGCATAAAATCCCCTTCAAAGGAAATACTTTACACTGTACAGCAACTCCCGATAGGAGGGAACACTTTGACGAGAAACAAAGTAGAAATTTGCGGTGTTGATACAGCTAAACTTCCCGTACTAAAAAATGATGAAATGCGTAAATTATTTCGTGAAATGCAAAGTGGAGAGATAAGCGCAAGAGAGAAATTAGTGAATGGAAACTTACGTCTTGTACTGAGCGTCATCCAAAGATTTAATAACAGAGGAGAATATGTTGACGATTTATTTCAAGTTGGTTGCATTGGACTTATGAAATCCATTGATAACTTTGATTTAGGCCAAAATGTAAAATTTTCAACGTATGCTGTGCCGATGATTATTGGGGAAATACGCAGATATTTGCGTGATAACAATCCAATTCGCGTATCTCGCTCATTACGAGATATTGCGTATAAAGCGTTACAAGTAAGAGAAAAGTTGATTGCAGAAAATTCAAAAGAACCAACAGCGATGGATATTGCAAAAGTACTTGAAGTGACTCATGAAGAAATTGTTTTTGCTTTAGATGCGATTCAAGATCCAGTTTCATTATTTGAGCCGATTTATAACGATGGAGGAGATCCCATCTTTGTTATGGATCAGTTAAGTGATGAAAAACAAAAGGACGAGCAGTGGGTTGAAGAGCTAGCACTGAAAGAAGGGATGAAGCGTTTAAATGATCGTGAGAAAATGATTATTAGAAAACGTTTCTTTCAAGGCAAAACACAAATGGAAGTTGCAGAAGAAATTGGGATTTCTCAAGCGCAAGTGTCACGTTTAGAGAAATCAGCTATTAAACAAATGAATAAGACGATTCAAGGATAAGGTTTCACCATTTATGGTGAGACCTTTTTATATGTAATATAGTTTGTTTGCACTCATAGTAGGGTAGCTGTGTTCATATAATGAAAATAGTATGGAATTAGTAAAGGGTGCTTCCTGTTAATTTGAGAAACAGTATTTTTTTATTCGTCATATATAAGGGGGGATGAAAGTGATACGAATTTCGGAGTTGCAGATGAAAGACATAATAAATGTGTCAGATGGAAAAAGGCTTGGAAATATTGGAGATATCGAAATCGATATGAACACAGGGAAGATTAAATCTATCATTATTTCCAAACAGGCACGTATGTTAGGGATTTTTGGGAAAGATGTAGAAATTGTAATTCCTTGGGAGGAAATTATGAAAATTGGGGAAGATGTCATACTTGTTAGAGTAAATCCTGTTAATTCTGTAACAGAATCAATACAAACACCGACAATTTCATAAAGAATATTACAAATTCCTCTTTTTTTTCTGTTAGGATTATGAAAAAATAAAAGTATGGTAAAATAGACAGGAAGTACCATGCTTTTTTATGTTATTTTAATTAAAAGGAGCAGCCTTATGAGAGAACCATTTAAATATGTGGACGATATACTGTATTTACAAGCGTGGAAAGAACTTGGAAACATTACTGCTGGATTTACGACAAAAGATGGTGGGGTAAGTACGGGCTCCTTTCATGCGATGAATTTAGGATTACATGTGAATGATATCGTGGAGAACGTTCATGAAAACAGACGCATTTTAGCTAATAAGTTACAAAAACCATTAGAAAACTGGATTTGCTCTGAACAAGTTCATGATCATCATGTTGAAAAAGTAGGACAACAGGAAAAAGGAAGCGGCGTCTATTCATATGAAGACGGCATTTCAAAAACAGATGGCATTTATACGACTAATAATGATGTTCTTCTAACATCTTGTTACGCGGATTGTGTTCCACTCTATTTTTATGCACCATCACATGGTATGATAGGACTTGCGCATGCTGGATGGAAAGGGACTGTAAAAGAGATTGCAAAAGAAATGATTCAAAAATGGAATGCAGAAGGGATTTCAAGTGATGAAATTCAAGTTGCAATTGGACCAGCAATTGGATCTTGTTGTTACGTTGTTGATGATCGAGTGTTAACAGCGGCAGAACAAGTAGTAAACGGTTCTGTCCCTTATAAAAAAATTTCTGATGGGCAGTATGCAATTAATTTAAAAGAAATTAATCGTATATTATGTGTACAAGCAGGCATAAAAGAAGAGAATATTGTAATGTCATCTCTTTGTACAAGCTGTGAAGAACAACTATTTTTCTCTCATCGTCGTGATCAAGGTAAGACGGGGAGAATGTTGAGTTTCATAGGTTTTAAGGAGGAAGAAAGCAAGTGACAGTACAAAAAAATTTAACAACTGTAAACGAAGCAATTAAACAATCTTGCGCACGAGCGGGACGTTCGTTGCAAGATATTAAACTCGTTGCGGTTACAAAAACGGTAGGAATTGAAAAAACGAATGAAGTAATTGAAGCTGGAATTATCGATTTAGGTGAAAATAGAAATGAAGGTTTCTTACAGAAGTACGAGCATTTCGGTTCAAAAGTGAATTGGCATTTTATTGGATCATTACAAACGAGAAAAGTAAAAGAAATCATTAATGAAATCGATTATTTACATTCGTTAGATCGTCTTTCACTTGCAAAAGAAATTCAAAAACGTGCGGATAAGAAAGTGAAATGTTTTATTCAAGTGAAAACATCATCTGAAGAATCAAAGCAAGGGTTGGCAATAGAAGAAACCATTTCTTTTATTCAAAGTTTGCAAGAATTGGATAAGATTGAAGTGGTGGGACTAATGACAATGGCTCCGTTTACAGAAGAAGAAGAAGAAATCAGACGCTGTTTTAAGGAGTTACGTATGCTACAAACAGAGGTGCAGGAGCTAGAATTATTACATGCGCCATGTAAAGAATTATCAATGGGAATGTCTAATGATTACACGATTGCGATTGAAGAAGGTGCTACATATATTCGTTTGGGGACGATTTTAGTAGGAAAAGCGTAAAAGGAAGGAGAATCTTATTATGAGTTGGTCAAAAGTAAAGTACTTCTTTTTTGATACACCGGAAGAAAAAGAAGCAGCTCAATATAGTTATGAAAAGGAGCAAACAGACATGAAGAAGCAGCAAGATCCGCCAGAACAACAAGATGTTACGTTTCCAAAAGCGCAACCGAAACAAAATGTTGTGAGCATTGAAACAGCAAAGCAATCTTCAAAAGTTGTTTTATTAGAACCACGCACATATTCGGAAGCGCAAGGGATTGCGGACCATTTAAAAGGTAGACGAGCTGTTGTGATTAATTTACAACGAATGTCTACTGATCAAGCTGTACGTATCGTTGACTTTTTAAGTGGTACTGTATACGCTATAGGCGGGGACATTCAAAAAATAGGACCGAAAACATTTATGTGTACGCCTGAAAATGTAGATATTGTTGGTGCAATTTCAGAGTTATTCGGTGAAGAAGAAGACACAAATATAAAGAGGTGGTAATACGCCATGGTAACAGTTTTAAACGTTTTAATTACTGCTATCGAGATTTACTCGTGGGCACTTATTATTTACATTCTCCTATCATGGTTCCCAGGTGCAAAGGAATCAACTTTCGGAGATTTTCTTGCGCGTATTTGTGAACCGTATTTAGAACCATTTCGCAGATTTATTCCGCCGCTTGGTATGATTGATATCTCTCCACTCGTTGCGATTTTTGCGTTAAAGCTTGCTACGAATGGTTTAGTAAGTATATTCCGCTATTTCTTATAGTAAGAGGTTAAATACATGAGCATCTATGAACATTTCAGACCCGATGAGGAGGTCTTTGTGGATAAGGTGTTAGAGTGGAAGCGAGCAGCGGAGTACCATCAAGTGAAACTAACAGATTTCCTTGATCCAAGGCAACAACAAATTGTCACTATGGTAATAGGACAAGGGGATGTTGCTGTACAGTTTGATGGTGCAACACCTCATGCAGAGCGTAAAAGAGCACTCATTTATCCGGACTATCTAGTAGTAAATGAAGAGGAATTTCAAGTAGAGGTATTAGAAATTGACTATCCTTCCAAGTTTTATACGCTAGAACATAGGCAAATATTAGGTACATTTATGTCTCTTGGTTTAACGAGAGAAAAATGTGGAGATATTTTGCTTCAAGAAAATCGTGCCCAAATTATAGTCGCGAAAGAAGTTGTATCTTATATTGAGATTAACTTACAATCGATAGGGAAAGTGAAAGTTTCCTTATCACCAGTGCAAGGAGAAAAAATTCTACAGATGCAAGAAACGTGGGGAGAGAAATCTGGAACGGTTTCTTCACTTCGTTTAGATGTTATGTTAGCTGAAATGTTACATATATCCAGACAGAAAGTACAACCTTTCATAAAAAATGGACTAGTAAAAGTGAATTGGAAAACAGTGGAGCAAACCTCTTATGAATGTTATCCAGGAGATGTTTTTTCAGTGAGAGGATATGGACGAAGTAAATTGTTTTCTGTAGAAGGTAGAACAAAGCGCGACAAATGGAGAATTTTGTATGGTATACTAAAATGATTGGTTTTTTAGAAGGAAATCCTCCTATTTTGTCGAAGAAAAGATATAATTGAAAGAGGAAATTTAGATAACTACTTGGAGGTGGCGTTGTGCCGTTAACACCATTAGATATTCATAACAAAGAATTTGGTCGCGGATTCCGTGGCTATGATGAGGATCAAGTAAATGAGTTTCTTGATCAAATTATCAAAGATTATGAATTAGTCATTCGTGAGAAAAAAGCTTTAGAAGAAAAAGTTGCGCAATTAGAAGGAAAGTTAGATCATTTTTCTAATATTGAAGATACGCTAAACAAATCTATCGTTGTTGCACAAGAAGCAGCGGAAGAAGTAAAACGTAATGCACAAAAAGAAGCAAAATTAATCGTACGTGAAGCGGAAAAGAATGCAGACCGTATTATTAACGAAGCATTAGTAAAATCAAGAAAGGTTGCTTTTGATATTGAAGAGCTGAAGAAACAAGCGAAAGTATTCCGCACTCGTTTCCGTATGTTATTAGAAACACAGCTTGAAATGTTAAACAACGATGATTGGGATAAACTAATTGAGTTAGAAGACGAAGTAGATGAACTGTTGAAAAAAGAAGAAACAGTGTAAGCTTGACGTTTTTCTCATTATTACATATAATTTTAAACAACATATTTATTAAGAAAAACGAAGATAGGGATAAGTACCTTTTTCATACCTTATATAGCGAACTGAGGATGGTGTAAGCTCAGGATAAGGAGATAATGGGAATATCACCCTGGAGTTCCGCGCTGAACAAATAGAGTAAGCGTAGGCGTATATTCGCGTTAAGAATATAAAGAGGATTGTATACATACGTATAGGATCTACTAGGGTGGTACCGCGGGAGACTTTCTCGTCCCTTTTTGGGATGAGAAAGTCTCTTTTTTATTCCGTTTTTTAAGTCTTTCTTTTATACATGTAAGGAGGAATTGAGCATGGAGTACAAAAATACATTACTAATGCCAAAAACAGAGTTCCCAATGCGTGGGAATTTACCAAAACGTGAGCCTGCAATGCAAGAACAGTGGGCTGAAATGAATATTTATGAAAAGGTACAAGAACATACAAAAGGTCGTCCTTTATTCGTACTGCATGATGGACCTCCATATGCAAATGGTGACATTCATATGGGACATGCATTAAATAAAGTATTAAAAGACTTTATTGTTCGTTATAAATCAATGACTGGTTACTGTGCACCATATGTTCCAGGTTGGGATACGCACGGTTTACCAATTGAGCAAGCTTTAACAAATAAAGGTGTAAAGCGTAAAGAAATGACAGTTGCTGAGTTCCGTAAGTTATGTGCAGAGTATGCATATGAACAAGTAGAACGTCAACGTGAACAATTTAAGCGTTTAGGTGTACGTGCTGATTGGGATAACCCATATATTACTTTAGAGCCAGCTTATGAAGCACAACAAATTAAAGTGTTTGGTGATATGGCGAAAAAAGGTTATATCTATAAAGGGCAAAAACCAGTTTACTGGTCTCCAACGAGTGAATCAGCTTTAGCAGAAGCTGAAATTGAATACCAAGATAAAAAATCAGCATCTATTTACGTAGCATTCCCTGTTAAAGATGGAAAGAACGTATTAGAAGGTGATGAGAAATTCATTATCTGGACAACAACACCTTGGACGTTACCTGCAAACTTAGGTATTTCTGTTCACCCAGAACTTGAATACAGCATTGTAAAAGTAAATGATGAAAAATATATTATTGCGTCTGAACTATTTGAGACAGTTGCAAAAACGTTAGAATGGGAAAATGCTGAAGTTGTGAAAACTGTAAAAGGTAGCAAACTTGAGTATACAGTTGCAAAACATCCATTCTACGATCGTGATTCATTAGTTATGCTAGGAGATCACGTAACAACAGATGCAGGTACAGGGTGTGTTCATACAGCACCAGGACACGGGGAAGATGACTTCGTTGTTGGTAAAAAGTATGGATTAGAAGTACTTTGCCCAGTTGATGATAAAGGTGTATTAACAGAGGAAGCACCTGGATTTGAAGGCTTATTCTATGATAAAGCTAACAAGCCAATTACAGAAAAATTAGAAGAAGTAGGCGCGTTACTGAAACTAACATTCATTACGCATTCATACCCACATGATTGGAGAACGAAAAAACCAATTATTTTCCGTGCGACAGCACAGTGGTTTGCATCTATTGAAGCATTCCGTAAAGAGTTATTAGAAGCTGTTGCGGAAACAAAATGGGTACCAGCGTGGGGCGAAACTCGTCTTCATAACATGGTTCGTGACCGTGGTGACTGGTGTATTTCTCGTCAGCGTGCATGGGGTGTGCCAATTCCTGTATTCTATGCTGAGAATGGTGATCCAATTATTACAGATGAAACAATTAACCATGTAGCAGATTTATTCCGTGAACACGGTTCTAACGTATGGTTCGAGCGTGAAGCGAAAGATCTATTACCAGAAGGATTTACACATCCAGGTAGCCCAAATGGTGAATTCCGTAAAGAAACAGACATCATGGATGTATGGTTCGACTCAGGTTCTTCTCACCAAGCGGTATTAGAAGAGCGCGAAGACTTACAACGTCCAGCTGATTTATATTTAGAAGGATCTGACCAATATCGTGGTTGGTTTAACTCTTCATTATCAACAGCAGTTGCTGTAACAGGTAAAGCTCCATATAAAGGCGTATTAAGCCATGGTTTCGTATTAGATGGTGAAGGACGTAAAATGAGTAAGTCGATTGGAAACATCGTCGTACCGAAGAAAATTATGGATCAATTAGGCGGGGACATTCTACGCTTATGGGTATCTTCTGTTGACTATCAATCTGATGTACGTATTTCAGATGATATTTTAAAACAAGTAGCAGAAGTGTATCGTAAAATCCGTAACACATTCCGTTTCTTATTAGGAAACTTAGATGACTTTAAGCCAAGTGAAAATACAGTGGCAGTAGCTGAACTTCGTGAAGTAGATCGTTACATGTTAGTGAAATTAAATGACTTAATTACAAAAGTAAAAGAAGCATATGAAACATACGACTTCGCTGCTGTATATCATGCAATTCATAACTTCTGTACAATTGATTTAAGTTCATTCTACTTAGACTTTGCAAAAGACATTTTATACATTGAAGGTGCAAACCATGAAGATCGTCGTGCAATTCAAACGGTATTATATGATGTTCTTGTTGCATTGACAAAACTTGTAACACCAATCTTACCGCATACAGCTGATGAAGTATGGCCATATGTTCCGGGTGTAACAGAAGAAAGTGTACAATTAACTGATATGCCAGAAGCTGTACAATTAGATGGTGCGGAAGCATTGAAAACAAAATGGGATGCATTTATGACATTACGTGATGACGTATTAAAAGCGTTAGAAGTAGCGCGTAATGAAAAAGTAATCGGTAAGTCATTAAATGCAAGCATTACGTTATATCCAACTGCAGAAATGAAGGCTATGTTAGAGTCTATTAGCGAAGACTTAAAGCAATTATTCATCGTTTCTGAGTATAAGCTTGGTGGTCTGATGGAAGAAGCGCCAGCAGATGCGCCTAAGTATGAACATACAGCGGTTGTTGTTGCTCAAGCAACTGGTGAAACATGTGAACGTTGTTGGGTAGTTTCAGAAACAATTGGTAAAGATGCTGAACATGAAACATTATGTGAGCGTTGTGCAACAGTTGTTAAAGAAAATTATGTAAAATAATAAAAAATGACTGCACGTAAAGTGCAGTCATTTTTTATTGATGGTATATTGAAATAACTTTCACTCTCTTTCCTATGAAGGAAAAATGTGTGAGAGGTAAGCATATAAATTTCGGACACACTAATCGTACATTGCAGCTGGGAGGAATGTACACGTGAATGAAATGTATATGGAAATAAAAGAAGAATTGCAATTGATGAGAAAAGAATTGCAAGAGAGACTAGCTAAAGAGGTCATGCACAAATATGATACAGAGTTTAGCGAAGAGCTTGGATATGAAATTAAGGAAGAGATAAAGAAAAAACTGCTATTACATGATATAAAAGAGGATTTAAAAGATGTAGAACGTGCATTATTTAAAATGGAAATAGATATGTATGGTATTTGTGAAGAAACAGGGAGAGTAATTTCGGTAAAACAAATGAAAACGATGCCGACTGCCCGTACTATCCATGAATTTTTCTATGAAAAAGTAAATGTATGAATGTGCACAACGATATTATATTACCTTTTTTTAATTTATTTTATTCTTCTATAAAGGTTCATTGTGAAAAGGTTGCAGCTATGCTAAAATTTTGAGGTACACTGTCTTTGTGGGGGAAATGAAAATGATATATTATGTAATAGCGTTATTTGTCATTGCCATCGATCAAATATCGAAATGGCTAATTGTAAAGAACATGGAATTGGGTACGAGCATTCCGATTATCGATAATGTATTATACATAACATCACATCGAAATAGAGGAGCTGCCTGGGGGATTTTAGAAAATAAAATGTGGTTCTTCTACATTATTACAGTCATTTTTGTAGTATTTATCGTATTTTATATGAAAAAATATGCGAAAACAGACAAGCTTCTAGGAATTTCATTAGGTCTAATATTAGGCGGAGCAATTGGTAACTTTATTGATCGTGTATTTAGACAAGAAGTAGTGGATTTCATTCACGTGTATATTTTCTCGTACAACTATCCAGTATTTAATATAGCTGATTCAGCATTATGTATTGGTGTTGTATTAATTATTATTCAAACATTATTAGAAGGTAAGAAAGCGAAGGAGTAATTGAATGAGTGAAGTAGTACAAGTAACAGTTGCAGAAGAGCAAAAAAATGAGCGAATTGATAAATTCGTTGCAGAAATAAACAGTGAATGGTCACGTTCACAAGTACAGCAATGGATTAAAGATGATGTTGTAACAGTTAATGGGAAATCGGTAAAAGTAAATTATAAAGTTAAAGAGAATGATGAAATTACAGTAACGATTCCTGAGCCAGAAGCGTTAGATATTCAAGCAGAAGATATGAACTTAGAAATTTATTATGAAGATGCAGATGTACTTGTTGTAAATAAGCCACGTGGTATGGTTGTACATCCAGCACCAGGTCATACAAGTGGTACGCTTGTGAATGGTCTTATGCATCATTGTACAGATTTATCAGGTATTAACGGTGTAATGCGTCCTGGTATCGTGCATCGTATTGATAAGGATACATCTGGCCTATTAATGGTCGCTAAAAATGATATGGCACACGAATCACTTGTAAATCAACTTGTAGCAAAAACAGTAACAAGACGTTACAAAGCGATTGTACACGGTGTTATCCCGCATGATAAGGGAACGATTGATGCTCCGATTGGTCGCGATAAGAAAGAGCGTCAAAGTATGACAGTTGATGAAAACGGTAAGAACGCTGTTACTCACTTCCAAGTGTTAGAGCGTTTCAAAGATTTTACACTTGTAGAATGTCGCTTAGAAACAGGACGTACGCACCAAATTCGTGTTCATATGAAATATATTGGCTATCCACTTGCTGGAGATCCAAAGTATGGACCAAAGAAAACATTAGATATGAATGGACAAGCACTTCATGCAGGTATTTTAGGATTTGATCACCCTCGTACTGGTGAATATATTCAGTTTGAGGCACCGATTCCAGAAGTGTTTGAAGATGCATTAAATGTTTTACGAAAATAGTATTGACAAATCATAAGAAAACTGAGATACTGACAACAGTTAAATAATGATCCTTTAACACAGCCCCGTGAGGTTGAGAAGGTAACGGTTTGAAATGCTTAGGGTAGTTGTACCCTTTTTTCAAAAGTCCTCTCGCACACGCTGAGAGGACTTTTTTTATACCATTACTCTCACGCAAGAAAAAAAGCTTGGAGGTGTAGAGCATGCAAGAGAAAGCTGTCGTTTTAGATGACCAAATGATTCGCCGCGCTTTAACACGAATTAGTCATGAAATCGTGGAACGAAATAAAGGTGTCGATAATTGTGTTCTTGTCGGAATTAAAACTCGTGGAATTTTTATTGCACAACGTTTGGCAGAACGAATTGGTCAAATTGAAGGAAAAGAAATGGAAGTTGGAGAGTTAGATATTACGTTATACCGTGATGACCTAACACTACAATCGAAAAATGAAGAACCACTTGTAAAAGGTTCTGATATCCCTGTAGATATTACGAAGAAAAAAGTTATCCTTGTGGATGATGTATTATATACAGGCAGAACAGTTCGAGCAGCAATGGATGCTCTTATGGATTTAGGTAGACCATCACAAATCCAACTAGCAGTTCTTGTTGATAGAGGTCATCGTGAACTACCAATTCGCGCTGATTATGTAGGAAAGAACATTCCAACATCAAGTGAAGAGCGTATCGAAGTTGATTTGCAAGAGACAGATCAACAAGATCGAGTAAGCATATACGATAAGTAAAGCCCTTTTAAATGTAGTCCTGTGAGGCTGCCAAAGGGTCTTGGCTTTCATATGTCAAATTTGGCATACGAAAGTGTAGGACTCTTTGTGCACAGGCACAAAGAGTTTTTTTATTGCAAAGAATTAAACTGAAGGAGGATGTAACAATGGAACAAAAGCCAGTGTTAGACGTTAATGAAGTACCGAAACCGGGAAAATGGTTATTTTTAAGTATACAACATTTGTTCGCGATGTTTGGATCAACAGTGCTTGTTCCGTTTTTAACAGGATTGAATCCGTCAGTAGCATTAATATCAAGTGGATTAGGAACGTTAGCGTTTCTTCTTATAACGAAAGGTCAAGTACCGGCCTACCTAGGATCATCATTCGCCTTTATCGCACCGATTATTACAGCGAAAACAGCAGGGGGGCCTGGAGCGGCAATGCTCGGTGGTTTGCTAGCAGGACTTGTGTACATCTTAATCTCACTCGGAATTAAGAAATCAGGATCAGAGTGGATTATGAAATTACTTCCGCCAATCGTAGTTGGTCCAGTAGTAATGGTAATCGGTCTAGCTTTAGCACATACAGCAGTGAACATGGCGATGAACGGTGCGGATGGCAAATATAGCTTTACACACTTTTCAGTAGCATTAGTAACATTAGCAATTACAATTATATGCTCGATATTCGGAAGAGGATTTTTCAGTATCATACCAGTGTTACTTGGCATTATCGGTGGATATATCTTCGCTTACTTCCAAGGGCTAGTAGACTTAAAGCCGGTAGCTGAGGCGAAATGGTTTGTTGTACCAGATTTCACAGTACCATTTGTAACATACACACCAGAGTTTTCATGGAAGATTGTACTCTTGATGGTACCAGTTGCACTAGTAACAATTTCAGAACATATCGGACATCAAATTGTACTAGGAAATGTTATTAAAAGAGATCTAATTGAAAAACCAGGTTTACACCGTTCAATCTTCGGTGATGGGATAGCAACATTAATCGCATCACTAATCGGT
This sequence comes from Bacillus sp. SH7-1, assembly GCF_008042405.1. Classification (NCBI taxonomy): domain Bacteria; kingdom Bacillati; phylum Bacillota; class Bacilli; order Caryophanales; family Bacillaceae; genus Bacillus; species Bacillus sp. SH7-1. The sequence continues at coordinate 206,589 of NZ_QNUD01000009.1, read as the reverse complement.
GGGCCACCGAATACAACGTATGGTGAAAACATCGGTGTGCTAGCAATTACGAGAGCGTACAGTGTATACTTATTCATCGGTTCAGCAGTATTCGCAATCATGTTCGGATTTATCGGTAAGATTTCTGCACTGATTCATTCGATCCCAACACCAGTTATGGGTGGTGTATCAATCTTACTATTCGGTGTAATCGCATCAAGCGGATTACGCATGATGGTAGACGATAAAACAGATTTAAGTGACAAACGAAACTTAATGATTGCATCAGTAATACTAGTAATCGGTATTGGTGGAGCGGTACTTCACGTAGGGGAATCATTCCAAGTAGAAGGAATGGCACTAGCAGCAATTGTAGGTGTGCTGTTAAATCTACTACTACCGGAAACAAAACAAATAAAACAATCTAAGCAGATTGCTTCATAATAATAACCTTTTAATTCAGTCCTGTGAGACCGGAAAGGGTGGCTTCTTTCTTGCACCCTAGTCTCACACGACTAGGGTATTTTTATGCAAAGGTTGTTATAAAAATACAAAAGTGGTAACATAAAAACCAGAAAGATGAGGGATGACGATGAGCCATTTGTTAACGATGAGTGAATTATCGGAAGTAGAAATTTCAGAAATCCTAAAAGACGCAGAAGATTTTGCGAATGGGAAAGAGAGCAAAACGACAGAGCAAACTTTTGTTGCGAACTTGTTCTTTGAGAATAGTACGAGAACGAGATTTAGCTTTGAAGTTGCTGAGAAGAGATTAGGACTTGATGTTTTAAACTTTTCAGCTGATGCATCTAGCGTACAAAAAGGAGAAACTTTATACGATACGATAAGAACACTAGAATCAATCGGAACAAAAGCAGTGGTCATCCGCCACGAGCAAGATCGCTACTTCGATGAACTAAAAGATCAGGTGAATATTCCAATCTTAAACGCTGGAGATGGATGTGGAAACCACCCAACACAGTGCCTACTCGACCTTCTTACAATTAAACAAGAGTTTGGAAGATTTGAAGGTTTGAAGATTGCAATAGTAGGAGATGTTCGTCATAGCCGAGTAGCACGTTCTAATGCAGAAGCATTAACGAAGCTGGGTGCAACAATTTACTTTGCAAGCCCAGAAGAGTGGAAAGATGAAGACAACACATTTGGAACATACAAACCATTAGATGAACTTGTTCCAGAAGTGGATGTAATGATGTTACTTCGTGTACAACATGAGCGTCATGATCATTATGAAACAGACATTATGAAAGAGTATCATGAGAAACACGGATTAACAGTGGAAAGAGAAAAGCGTATGAAAGAAGGAAGCATTATTATGCATCCAGCTCCTGTAAACCGTGATGTTGAAATTGCAAGTGAACTTGTTGAGTGTGAGCGTTCACGCATATTTAAACAAATGGAAAATGGAGTTTACGTAAGAATGGCTGTACTAAAACGCGCCTTACCAAATGTATTAGGAGGAATGAAACATGAATTATTTGTTTAAAAATGGTCGTTATATGAATGAAGAAGGAAAAATCGTAGCAACGGATCTTCTCGTACAAGACGGTAAAATCGCTAAGGTAGCAGAAAATATTACGGCAGATAATGCTGAAGTAATCGATGTGAACGGAAAGTTAATCGCACCTGGATTAGTAGATGTACACGTACACCTTCGTGAACCAGGTGGTGAACATAAAGAAACAATTGAAACAGGTACACTAGCAGCGGCAAAAGGTGGATTCACTACAATTTGTGCAATGCCAAATACACGCCCAGTGCCAGATTGCAGAGAACATATGGAAGACTTGCAAAATCGTATTAAAGAAAAAGCGCATGTCAACGTACTACCATATGGAGCAATTACAGTACGTCAAGCGGGTTCTGAAATGACAGATTTCGAAACGTTAAAAGAACTTGGAGCATTTGCTTTCACAGATGACGGTGTAGGCGTACAAGATGCTAGCATGATGTTAGCTGCTATGAAGCGTGCAGCGAAATTAAATATGGCAGTAGTTGCGCACTGTGAAGAGAATACTCTTATTAATAAAGGTTGTGTACATGAAGGGAAGTTTTCTGAGAAACACGGATTAAACGGTATCCCATCTGTATGTGAATCTGTACATATTGCAAGGGATATACTGCTTGCTGAAGCGGCAGATTGTCACTATCACGTATGTCACGTAAGTACGAAAGGATCTGTACGTGTAATCCGTGATGCAAAACGCGCTGGAATTAAAGTAACAGCAGAGGTAACACCTCATCACTTAGTGTTATGTGAAGATGATATTCCATCAGCTGATCCTAACTTTAAAATGAACCCACCGCTTCGTGGAAAAGAAGACCACGCAGCACTAATTGAAGGTTTATTAGATGGAACGATCGATATGATCGCAACTGATCATGCACCGCATACAGCGGAAGAGAAAGCACAAGGAATTGAAAGAGCACCATTCGGAATTACTGGTTTTGAAACAGCATTCCCACTTCTATACACAAACCTTGTGAAAAAAGGAATCATTACACTAGAGCAGTTAATTCAATTCTTAACAGAAAAGCCAGCTGATACATTCGGCTTAGAAGCAGGTCGCCTGAAAGAAGGTAGAACAGCTGATATTACAATCATTGATTTAGAACAAGAAGAAGAGATTGACCCAACAACATTCTTATCAAAAGGAAAAAATACACCATTCGCAGGTTGGAAATGCCAAGGATGGCCGGTAATGACAATCGTTGGTGGTAAGATCGCATGGCAAAAGGAGAGTGCATTAGTATGAAAAGACAACTTATCTTAGAAGATGGAACAGTATTAATTGGAAAAGGTTTCGGAGGAGAAATTGAAAAGTCAGGTGAGGTTGTATTCACAACAGGAATGACTGGATATCAAGAAACATTATCTGATCCATCATATTGCGGTCAAATCGTAACATTCACGTACCCATTAATCGGAAACTACGGCATTAACCGTGACGATTTTGAATCGATTCACCCATCTGTAAATGGTTTAATCGTAAACGAAATTTGTGATCACCCATCAAACTTCCGTAATGAAATTTCGTTAAATGATTACTTAAAAGAAAGAAACATCCCAGGCTTAGCAGGAATTGATACAAGAAAATTAACGAGAAAAATTCGTCAATACGGTACATTACGCGGACGTCTATGTAACATGGATGCAGATGTAGAATACATCGTGAGCCAATTAAAAGCGACAGTATTTACAGATCACGTGAAACGCGTATCAACGAAAGATCCATACCCAAGCCCAGGCCGTGGACATCGTGTTGTACTTGTAGACTTCGGAATGAAACATGGTATTTTACGAGAATTAAATAAACGTGACTGTGATGTAATTGTAGTACCTTACAATACAACAGCGGAAGAGATTTTACGCCTTAGCCCAGATGGAATCATGTTAAGTAACGGGCCTGGAGATCCAAAAGATGTACCAGAAGCGATTGAAATGTTAAAAGACATTATCGGTAAAGTTCCTTTATTCGGAATTTGCTTAGGACATCAACTATTCGCTCTAGCATCTGGTGCGAATACAAGTAAGTTGAAATTTGGTCACCGTGGTTTAAACCATCCAGTAAAACATCTTGCAACTGGAAAAGTAGCAATTACATCTCAAAACCATGGTTATGCAGTAGAAGAAGAATCAGTTAAAAATACAGAACTTGAAATTACACATGTCGCTTTAAATGATGGAACAGTAGAAGGTCTTCGTCATACGAAGTTCCCGGCATTTACAGTACAGTATCATCCAGAAGCTTCAGCAGGACCAGAAGATGCAAATGATTTATTCGAAGATTTCTTAGAAATGATTGAAAACTTCAAGAAAGAAGGGGAAGAGTTATGCCAAAACGCCTAGACATTAACACAATTTTAGTAATCGGATCAGGACCAATTGTAATTGGGCAAGCAGCAGAGTTTGATTACTCTGGTACACAAGCTTGTCAATCTCTTAGAGAAGAAGGTTACAAAGTAATCCTTGTTAACTCTAACCCAGCAACAATTATGACAGATACTGCAACAGCAGATAAAGTATATATAGAACCATTAACACTAGAATTCGTAAGCCGTATCATTCGTAAAGAGCGTCCAGATGCAATCCTGCCAACATTAGGTGGTCAAACAGGTTTAAATATGGCTGTCGAACTTGCGAAATCAGGCATACTTGAAGAATGTGGAGTTGAAATTTTAGGAACAAAATTATCAGCAATTGAGCAAGCAGAAGATCGTGATTTATTCCGTACATTAATGCAGGAATTAAATGAACCAATTCCATCTAGTACCATTATTCATACGCTAGAAGAAGCACATGAATTTGTAAAAGAAATTGGTTATCCAGTTATTGTTCGCCCAGCATTTACAATGGGGGGAACAGGCGGCGGAATCTGTAGTAATGAAGAAGAACTGATTGAAATCGTATCAGGTGGATTAAAACATAGTCCAGTAACACAATGTTTATTAGAAAAGAGCATTGCTGGTTGTAAGGAAATTGAATATGAAGTAATGCGTGATTCGAATGATAACGCGATTGTAGTATGTAACATGGAAAATATCGATCCAGTTGGGGTTCATACAGGTGATTCTATCGTTGTAGCACCGAGCCAAACATTAAGTGACCGCGAATATCAAATGTTACGAAACACTTCATTACGAATTATTCGTGCATTAGGAATTGAAGGTGGATGTAATGTTCAGCTTGCACTTGATCCACATAGTTTCCAATACTATGTAATCGAAGTAAACCCGCGTGTAAGTCGTTCATCTGCACTAGCATCTAAAGCAACTGGATATCCAATTGCGAAGTTAGCGGCAAAAATTGCAGTCGGTTTAACATTAGATGAAATTATAAACCCAGTTACACAAAAAACATACGCTTGTTTCGAACCAGCATTAGACTATGTTGTTTCAAAAATTCCACGCTGGCCATTTGATAAGTTTGAATCAGCAAACAGAACGCTTGGAACGCAGATGAAAGCAACTGGTGAAGTTATGTCAATCGGACGTAACTTAGAGCAATCATTATTAAAAGCGGTTCGTTCTTTAGAGCTTGGCATTTATCACTTAGAATTAGACCACTTAAAAGAACTTGATAAAGAGACAATGAAAAAACGCATTATTAAAGCAGACGATGAGCGACTGTTTATTGTAGCAGAAGCAATTCGTCAAGGTGTAACGAAAGAAGAAATTAACGAATGGTGCGAAATGGACTTCTTCTTCTTACAAAAAGTTGAAAACATCGTAAATATGGAACGTGAAGTAAAAGCGAATGTAGGAAATATGGAAGTACTACAAACGGCGAAAGAAATGGGCTTCAGCGATCACTACATTGCAGCGGCTTGGAACAAAACAGAGCGTGAAATTTACGATATGCGTAAAGAAAGCAATATAACTCCTGTTTATAAAATGGTAGATACTTGTGCAGCAGAGTTTGAATCTGCAACACCATACTACTACAGCACATATGGTGACGAGAATGAATCGGTTAGAACAGATCGTAAGAGTGTTGTTGTACTAGGGTCTGGCCCAATCCGTATCGGTCAAGGGGTTGAGTTTGACTACGCAACAGTTCACTCTGTATGGGCAATTAAAGAAGCTGGCTATGAGGCAATCATTGTTAATAACAATCCAGAAACAGTTTCAACAGACTTCAGTATTTCTGATAAATTATACTTTGAACCATTAACAATCGAAGATGTAATGCACATTATCGATTTAGAAAAGCCAGAAGGTGTTATCGTCCAATTCGGTGGACAAACGGCAATTAACTTAGCTGCTAAATTAGAGGCTCATGGTGTGAAAATCTTAGGAACATCACTTGAAGATTTAGACCGTGCAGAAGATCGTGATAAGTTTGAGGCAGCTCTAACACAGCTTGGTATCCCGCAACCAGTTGGTAAAACGGCAACGACTGTAGAGCAAGCGGTAGCAATCGCTGACAAAATTGGTTACCCAGTATTAGTAAGACCATCTTACGTACTAGGTGGACGTGCGATGGAAATCGTATATCGTCAAGAAGAACTACTGCACTACATGAAAAATGCAGTTAAAGTTCACGCTGATCACCCAGTATTAATCGACCGATACATGGTTGGTAAAGAAATTGAAGTAGATGCAATTTCAGACGGTGAGAATGTATTCATTCCAGGTATTATGGAGCATATTGAACGCGCTGGAGTTCACTCTGGTGACTCAATTGGAGTATATCCACCACAAAGCTTATCTGAAAAATTAAAAGAACAAATTATTGAACATACAATTGCACTTGGAAAAGGATTAAACATCGTTGGGTTACTAAATATCCAGTTTGTAGTATTCGAAGATCAAGTGTATGTAATTGAAGTAAACCCACGTGCGAGCCGTACAGTACCGTTCTTAAGTAAAATTACAGGTGTACCGATGGCGAACGTTGCAACGAAAGTTATTTTAGGGCAAGACCTAGTAGAGCAAGGATACGGAACGGGTTATCACCCAGAAGAGAAAGAAGTATATGTAAAAGCTCCGGTATTCTCATTTGCGAAACTACGTTCAGTTGATACAACATTAGGACCTGAAATGAAATCAACAGGGGAAGTAATGGGTAAAGACTTAACGCTTGAAAAAGCATTATACAAAGGGTTAGTTGCTTCTGGAATTAACATCCCAACGCACGGATCAGTAATCATTACTGTAGCGGATAAAGATAAAGAAGAGGCGATGGAAATTGCAAAACGTTTCCACGAAATCGGCTATAACTTATTAGCAACAGCTGGAACAGCACAATCATTAGAAGAGCAAAATATCCCAGTACAAGTTGTAAACAAAATTGATTCTGAAGACTACAACTTACTAGATATTATCCGTCAAGGAAAAGCACAGTTTGTAATCAATACATTAACAAAAGGCAAACAACCAGCGCGTGATGGTTTCCGCATTCGCCGTGAATCAGTAGAAAATGGTGTAGCTTGCTTAACATCACTTGATACAACGAGAGCAATCTTACGAGTATTAGAATCTATGACATTCTCAGCTCATTCAATGAAAGAAATTACGCAAACAAAGCGTCACGAGGTGGTACATGCATGATGCAAAAGCAAAATATGATCGTCGTTAATCAAAAAGAAATCGCAAAAAACATTTACGAATTAGTGCTTCAAGGAACTTTAGTACAGCAAATGAACGAACCAGGGCAGTTTGTGCACATTAAGGTAGCAGAGGGCATTGCGCCCCTTCTGCGCCGCCCGATTAGTATTTGTAATGTAGATCAAGAGAAGAACGAATTTACAATGCTATATCGTGCAGAAGGACAAGGGACAAAAACATTAGCAACTAGAAAACAAGGTGAAATGGTAGACGTACTAGGACCATTAGGACACGGTTTTCCTGTAGAAGAAGCAGAAGCTGGTCAAACAGCTTTACTAGTAGGCGGGGGAATTGGTGTACCACCACTTTATGAATTATCACAGCGCCTCGTTGCAAAAGGTGTACGCGTAATTCACATCTTAGGTTTTCAAACGAAAGATGTTGTTTTTTATGAAGAAAAATTTGCAGAACTTGGTGATACGTACGTTGCGACAGTAGACGGTACACACGGTACAAAAGGATTTGTCACAGATGTAATTGATAATTACGGAATTGACTTTGATATTCTTTATTCATGTGGTCCGTTAGCGATGCTTCGTGCATTAGAAGGACGTTACAAAGAGAAAAAAGCCTATATTTCATTAGAAGAACGTATGGGTTGTGGTATTGGAGCTTGTTTCGCATGTGTATGCCACTTACAAGAAGATCCAAGTGGACATTCTTACAAGAAGGTGTGTAGCGACGGACCAGTATTTCCAATCGGGGAGGTTGTACTATGAACAGATTGCAAGTTGAATTACCAGGATTATCATTAAAAAATCCAATTATACCGGCATCTGGATGCTTTGGATTTGGTCGTGAATATGCACAGTTTTACGATTTAAGTGTACTAGGATCAATCATGATTAAAGCGACGACAGAACAACCACGCTATGGAAATCCGACGCCTCGTGTTGCTGAAACACCGGGCGGCATGTTAAATGCAATCGGACTTCAAAACCCAGGATTAGAAAAAGTAATGAATTCTGAATTACCTTTTCTCGAACAATTTGATCTTCCAATCATCGCGAACGTTGCAGGCTCACAAGCTGAGGATTACGTAGCGGTTGCAAAGGAAATTTCTAAAGCGCCTAATGTCCATGCGCTAGAATTAAACATTTCTTGTCCGAACGTAAAAACAGGTGGTATTGCCTTTGGTACAAATCCTGAAATTGCTGCTGATTTAACGAAGCGAGTAAAAGAGGTTTCTGAAGTACCTGTATATGTAAAGTTGTCACCGAACGTGGCAAACATTGTGGAAATTGCAAAAGCAATTGAAAATGCAGGTGCAGACGGTTTAACGATGATTAATACATTGCTTGGTATGCGTCTAGATTTAAAAACAGCTAAACCAATTTTAGCAAACCGTACAGGCGGATTATCAGGTCCTGCGATTAAGCCAGTAGCAATTCGTATGGTACATGAAGTAAGCCAAGCGGTTAACATTCCAATTATCGGAATGGGTGGTATTGAAACAGCGGAAGATGTAATTGAATTCTTCTACGCTGGCGCAAGCGCAGTTGCAGTAGGTACAGCAAACTTTATCGATCCGTTCGTATGTCCGACAATTATTGAAGAGCTACCAGCATTACTAGATGAATTAGGATTTGATCACATTTCGGAATGTCAAGGAAGGAGCTGGAAGCAAACATGTCACAGTCGTTAATCGTTGCACTAGATTTTCCAGGGAAACAAGATGTAGAACAATTCTTGCGCCACTTTGAAGGGGAAGAGTTATTTGTCAAAGTTGGTATGGAGTTATTTTACAAAGAAGGCCCTGCAATTATTACGTACTTAAAAGAAAAAGGGCATAAGATTTTTCTAGACTTAAAACTTCATGATATTCCGAATACAGTAAAAAGCGCTATGCGTAGCCTAGCTAGTCTAGATGTTGATATGGTAAATGTTCATGCTGCTGGGGGAAGTAGTATGATGAAAGCTGCGATTGAGGGATTAGAGGAAGGTAAGCAAGAAGGAAAAGAGAGACCGATTTGTATTGCAGTTACACAACTAACAAGCACTTCGGAAGCTATGATGAAAAAAGAGATCGGCATTGAGAAAACGTTAGAAGAAGCGGTTGCTCATTATGCAAAATTAACGAAAGAAAGTGGACTGGATGGCGTTGTTTGCTCAACGCTTGAAGTTCCAAAATTACGTGAAGTATGCGGAAATGAATTTGTAACAGTAACACCGGGGATTCGTCTTGCAAGCGATGATGTAAATGACCAGGTGCGCGTAGCAACACCGAAACGTGCGAGGGAACTTGGCTCAAGCTACATCGTAGTTGGACGTAGTATTACAAAAGCAGAAAATCCGCTTGAAGCGTATAAAACAGTAAAACAACAGTGGGAAGGTGTAACAGTATGAAAAAAGAAATCGCATCGCATTTATTAGAAATTGGAGCAGTATTTTTACAACCGAATGATCCATTCACATGGTCTTCAGGTATGAAATCACCAATTTATTGTGATAACCGTTTAACTTTATCTTATCCAAAAGTACGTCAAGCGATTGCAGCTGGATTAGAAGAGTTAATTAAAGAGCACTTCCCAACTGTAGAAGTTATTGCAGGAACAGCAACTGCTGGTATTGCGCACGCTGCATGGGTAAGCGATCGTATGGATTTACCAATGTGCTACGTACGTAGTAAAGCAAAGGGTCACGGTAAAGGGAACCAAATCGAAGGAAAAGCTGAAAAAGGTCAAAAAGTAGTGGTAGTAGAAGACTTAATTTCAACTGGCGGTAGTGCAATTACATGTGTAGAAGCACTTCGCGAAGCTGGCTGTGAAGTATTAGGAATCGTATCAATCTTCACATATGAGTTAGAAGCAGGAAAAGAAAAACTAGAAGCAGCTAACGTAGCATCATACTCTTTAAGCGACTACAGTGCATTAACTGAAGTAGCAGCAGAAAAAGGTATGATCGGACAAGCTGAAACGAAAAAATTACAAGAGTGGCGTAAAAATCCAGCAAACGAAGCTTGGATCACAGCGTAACACCAAAAAAGACGACCGCGGGGGAACGCGGTCGTCTTTTTATATCATTGTTATAATTTCATGTAACGAACAGATAGTAGGAACATCACATTTGAGTGGCGAGTTACCCCGATTTAACCATATCCCTTGCATTCCAGCTACTGTACTACTAATGGCATCTGTTTCTAATCGATCACCAATATAATAGCAATCTTTCATTTCAAGATTCAATTGTAATACAGTTCTTTGAAAAATTTCAGGGTCTGGTTTCGATACACCAATTTCACTAGAAGTAGATATGTATTGGAAATATTGTAGAATGTTTAGAGCAGTTAATTTTTCGACTTGTTGTTCATAGTCACCATTACTAATAATACCTAATGAGTGCCCTTCTTGCTTTAAGGTCTGTAATGTATAGTGTACATCTTCAAACGCGGCCCAGTTGTTCTTATATAGTTCTATATATTGATTGAATCTGTGCTGAGATTCCTCGGGTGATAAGTTTATTCCATATGTTTTAAATAAATGGTACATTCGCATCCCTTGTTGTTCTTGAAAAGATAATTCTTTGGATAAAAATTTGTTGAAATATTTCTCGGATAATTCATGCCATAGATTCATAGACTCTAATTCGTTTCCTGAAAAAATATCATTATACTTTTGGAAGAAATGTGAGATGCCATTATTCTCAGCAGTGTCGTAATCAAGTAAAGTTCCAGCAATATCAAAGAAAATCATATTACAATCTCCCTGCTAACAACTATTTAGCGTTTTCCACAACCTCATACCCTCTCACAAACAAGAGCGTCATGTAAGAAACAATAAATGAGAAGATGCTGTACATGCCAACCCAAAAGAAAAATTTTGGAGTGAAGGCGATAACACCTATTATTAAAAAAGTAGCAAACGTTACAATCGGCATTACGTAATACGTTTTCGTTCTACGTGTTCCAATAACAGAAACGATAAAGATAAGTAATGGACAAATTAATAAGACGAAAATCAAGTCATTCATAGGTATGTCCCCTTTTCTAATTGCAGTAATCTGTTTCTCGTAAGCGTTTTGAAATAATTACTCTCCTAATATAATTTCGCTAAGTAATAACGAATCCCTCTTGAAAACGAGTAATTCATGATGAATTTTACAAGCAAAAAACGTAAGCAAGAAAACACTTGCTTACGTTATAGGATAAACATCGCAACGATAGTTGTGACAATTAAACCGATAACAACCGGTAAAAAGTTTCGGCGTGCAAGTTCAAATGGGTCGACTTTACAAATCGCAGCGGCAGGAATAAGTGCCCAAGGGATTAACACCCCGCCCCCGGTCCATACTGCTGCAATTTGCCCGAGTGCTGTTAATGTAGCTGTTCCATGACCAAGTGCTGTGCCGAAAAGATTTGCAATTGAACCAGCAAGTGATATACCTGAAAAACCAGATCCATCTAAGCCGGTAATGACACCAACGATAGTTAATGTCCCTGCTGATACATATTGATTTAAAGGAACAGTTTGAGATAAGGCGATTCCTAAGTCGTTAATGATTCCGTGTGAACCTTTTGGTAAATAGTCCCCGATAATTTTCACAAAGCCGCTATCTCCTAAATAAAAAAGTGCAGCAATTGGAATAACAGGTCCGAAAATTTTAAATCCAAATTGAAGCCCTTCTATGAAATAATCGGTCGTTTTATTTAATCTATTTCCTTTGTAGGCGATGAGAGAAATAATGATAATCATAATAACAGTCGTTCCGCCGATAAGTGCAGTTGCATCGCTTCCTTGCAGTTTAAATTTAATCATACAAAGGATATCAAGGATATATATGATAGGGATACATATGGCGAGCCATTTCTTTATGTGAGGAGATAATAAAATAGTAGTTTTAGATGGTTCAGTTGATGAAGAGGAATCTTGTAAGGATAGTCCTGTATGAAATTCTTTTCGTAAGAAGAAAAATGCGACGGAAGTTGTCACAATGCCCATAACAATTACGAGCGGAACACTGGCAGAAACAACGCTAGAAACAGGAAGACCAGCAGCGTCTGCGGTTAATTTTGGTGCGCCTTGTATAACGAAGTCGCCGGATAAAGCAATCCCATGACCGAATAAGTTCATAGCAATTGCCACTCCAATTGGCGGAAGACCGACGCGTACAGCGACGGGTAATAAAATAGCTCCCATTAAGGCGACAGCCGGAGAAGGCCAAAAGAAGAAAGAAATTGTCATCATCAAAAGACCTATAATCCAGTAGGCGAGGGTAGGTGTACGAATCATCTTTGTAAATGGTGAAATCATCGTATCATTTATGCCGGTATGAACGAGTAGATTGCTCATAGATACGATAATGGAGATGATTAATATAGTTGGTAATAGCTCAGTGATGGCGTAAATGAAACTTTGAAAAATACCGCTAATAGCAAGAGGGATAGAGCTTGTAGCGGTTAATGCTAATAAAAAGATAAAAAAGATACAAATAATAGTCGTATCTTTTCGGAGAATAAAGAAGGTAATAATAGTGAGTAAACAAAGAATATAGAGAGCGTGCAACAGCGTTAATTCAACTCCCATAACATTCACATCCTTTAGGCATTCGTGTAGTTTATTGTATGAAAGCAGTGAAAGTATGTGAGTATAGGGAAAAGAAAAATGCGAAATTTCATGTACTGTAATGGTAAGGAGAGGAAATGGATGTTGGAATACAATTAATCCTAAAAATGGAATTTAAGGAGGGCTTATGCGCAAAATAATTGGGTTTTGGGGATTTATCCTCTCTTGTAGTTTATTAATCATTTTAAATTTGTTTACAAGCAATGAATGGATCAGTATTATACCTGTTTTCGGATTTGTTTTTGTACTGCTATATAACTGGGATGATATAAAACAATATAACAAGAAAAGTATTGGAATTATGATAGGTATCATTGTTATTTGCTCATTTTTCATAGGGTTTATTTTAATAGAAGGGCAGAAACAGATGGAGAAAATGTCTATTTTTCAAGAATGGATGTCTTCTGCAAAAGGTCTTTATATTGTAATTGTAGTAGTTATTTTTCTAAGAATTGTTATAAGCATAGCAAGTTACATATTAAAGGAGAAGTAGAATGGGGGAGTACGAATGAGAGAGAAAATAGGTTATTATGGTGTGCTCGTTTGTATACTATTATCAGTTATTTCAGGGCAATTTCTTAAAAGTGAATGGGTACCAGTTATATTATGTATAGGAGTATTGATTTTTGCTCCTATGTATCGCTGGGATGAGTGGAAAGCATATAGTCGAAAAAAGAAAATTATTTTTAGCATCGAGTTCGTCATTATAATTAGCACGATTCCGTTTTTGTTATTGAAAGGAAATGAAATAATAGATGGCATTGTAATGTTTCAAGGTTGGTTATTTATTGTGAAATTGCTATATTTAATATGTATTTTAATTTCGGTAGCGGTAGTTGCTAAAAAAGTAAACGAAAAGTTATTCGTTAATGAATAAAAGAAAATGCCACCTTATTCGGTGGCATTTTCTTACTTTACTGAATGAGCTTTTTGCATCTTTTTAATTAAACGAATTTGTCCGCGATGGTTGATCTCATCTTCAAATACGTGAAACCACTTAAAATAGTTATTTGCTGGTTTGTCATACCAAAAGTTTGTCGTTTTAAATAACCATTCATTAGGTAACGATTGAAAAGTTTCGATCGTTTTGGAACGTACTTCTTGTAATGTATTTATGTAAAATTCTATCGAGTTTCCTTGTATTCTCTCGCGTCCAAGATTTCCTAATTCAATACCAGGTAACCAACGTTCCAATTCGACTTCCGTAGGTTCACGGTCTTCAAAAGTATGAATTTGGTAGTAAAATTCAATAGCGGCCATATGGTATAATAACATGCCAATTGAATTTGCTTCCTCATCATATAAATAATCAAGTTCTTCCATTGTTAAACCTTCCACCGCTTGCATTGTTGTATAGCGTGCGTAATTCATCATGGAAACAAGTTTGGAAAATTCAACTTGTAAACCATCTATCTTGTCGATTACAAAATTCAATTAAAATTCCCCCTCTTTAAACGATGACTCCAGAGAAAGAATTCTATGTGTAGAGAAGAACTCCTTTTAAAAAGCGGCATGATTTTAACAAGGAATAACAATTAGTTCCCGATTTGATTTTGTAATAACCTCATAGCCATCTTTTGTAATGACGATATCATCTTCAATTCTACAACCGCCCCAGTTTGGTATGTAAATACCTGGTTCAACTGTAACAACCATACCTTCTTCTAGAGTAGCCTTACTTTCTTGGGATAGGCGAAGAGGTTCGTGTATTTCTAAACCAAGACCATGCCCGGTAGAGTGGCCAAAATATTGACCATATCCATGCGCTGTAATGTAATCTCTTGTTATATCATCGATACTTTTCGCAGTCTCTCCAGGTTTAATTGCTTCCGTTCCACGTTTTAATGCTTCAAGTACAACATTGTATATCTTTTTGAATTCTTCCGATGGTTCCCCAATCGCTACAGTACGAGTTATATCGGAACAATATCCTTCGTAAAGTGCACCGAAATCTAATGTGACGATGTCTCCTCGTTCAATTATTTTATTTGATGCAACTCCATGAGGAAGAGAAGAACGAACGCCAGAAGCTACAATAATTTGAAATGATGAGGATGTAGCCCCTTTTTTTCGCATGAAAAATTCTAACTCATCTCGTACATCATTTTCACTTAGTCCTGGTTTTAGAAACGTAAGGACGTGGTGAAATGCTTCATCAGCGATATTAGCAGCGATTTTCATTGTTTCTATTTCAGGAGTGTCTTTAATAATACGAATATTTTCGATGATTTCGCATACTTGAACCATTTCCGCATGTACGTATTTTTGTAAGTTTTTATATTGTTGCAATGTCATGTTGTTTTCTTCAATTCCGAGTTTTTGAATGTTTAATTTCGATACTTGATTTGCAATTTCTTTTTCTAAATTTCCTTTATGCATAATGATTTCCGCATCTTTTATTTGTGACTTCGCTTGATCTACATAGCGAAAATCAGTTATAAAAACAGCTGTATCCGCAGAGATTAAGACGACGCCAGCACTACCAGTAAAGCCTGTTGCATATTGGCGATTTTCTTTTTTGGTAATGAGTAATCCGTCAATTCCATAATTATGTAGTTGTTTTTGTATATTAGTTATTCTTATATTCATTTTAATTCCTCCTTTTTATATTAATAAAGCAAGAATTGTGCCAGTATGTTTATTTACAATAAAAGAGGAGAGGGAGTTGCGTGTCAAAAAAACTAGACACATATAAAATGAATATGTCAAAAAAATTTACAGTAATATAGACTTGTAGAACATAAACTTTTAATTTTAATATTATGTTTTTTGTATAAATAAATGATGGGAATTGGTATAATAAGAGGTCGTTATGTTTTCTTGTAGATAAAGGTGCGTAACGAATAAATAGGAATAAGGAATGTGAGTATATGAAGAAATTAAGTAAAGTCATGTCATTTTGCTTCGCTGCTAGTATGCTAGTTGTAACAGGGTGTGAAAAAAGTGAAATCAAAGTTCAAGCAAATGAAACGATTGAACAGCTTGATGAAGCCCCAGAAGTGACAGAAAAAGAAGCGAAAAAGATTGTAAGAAAGAGTGTAGATGCAATAGCAAATGCATTTAGTGAGATGGAAAAAGAAAATGGATGGAGTCGAAATAATCCTGGAGATTTGGCGACAGCGAAAAAAGGAGTTAAGGGATTAGTTACAGAAAAATTTGTAGAGAACCAGCTTCCTAATTCGCTTGAAACATTTAATAGATCTAGAGAGACAGATATGTTGCCATTCCCTATTAATATTGAACCAGAAATGAGAGTAACGTATGCACAGAAAGATAAAAATTTAACGATTGAAACTATTATACCTTCAAATGATATGGGAAATGAAGCAGAGATATGGGAATTTATTTTCGTTTATAGAGATGGAAGATGGTTACTAGATAAATGGTCAGCACATACACCGGGCGATTTAAAACTTACGAAGGAAGAAGCTAGTGAGTTTCTGAAGATTCGAGGCTTTAAGAATGTCGATTTTGTTAAAGAAGAAAACAGTGGTGACAAAAAATATATTTTTAAAGAAAATACTAGATCAATAGCTGTGGATGCAAAAACATCGGTTATTACATATAATTTAGATGAGCAAAAACAGGAAAAAGAAGCGAAAGAAAATAGTAGTCAAGAACACGAAAACATTAAGGGAAATAGCATGAATACGCATGCTACTTCTAAAGAAGAGAAGCAGACTAAAAAAGAAACTTCGTCAGCAGTAGGTAAAAATAAGGTTTTAAATGAGTTAGCGGCTCTAGAAAACCAAGAAAAACATACAAATGTCATGTCAACAAATGACATAGTAAATGAAATAGAAGGAAATTATGAACTGTGGGATAATAAACTAAATGAAATTTACAGTACATTAAAAAATACGATGTCCCCTGATGCATTTCAGTCATTAAAAACGAAACAAATTGCGTGGGTTAAAGAAAAGGAAAGTAAGGTTAAAGCAATTGGTACTGATACAAATAACGGAACGATGAGACGTATAGAAGCTTCAGAAGAGAAATACAAGATGACAAAAGAAAGATGTTATGAATTAGTGAATGGGTATATGAACTAGTCTGAACGAATACAAAAATGCGTTGCTTATTAGCAACGCATTTTTGTATTTAAGCTTTTAATTTCATTACAGTGTCAACATCCGGTGTTACATATACGGTTTGCTGATTGTCGTACGTAACAAACCCAAGTTTTGCACCACTCGGTTTTTTCACATGACGTATTTTGGTGAAATCAACAGGTACAGAGCTAGACTCTTTTGCTTTACTGTAATAAGCAGCAATTTTGGCAGCTTCTAGTAAAGTTTCTTCAGCAGGTTCTAAAGAACGAATGACAACGTGAGAACCAGGTATGTCTTTCGTATGTAACCAAATTTCATCACGTCGGGCAAATTTCGTTGTTAAATAATCATTTTGCTTGTTGTTTTTACCGACGAAAATTTCTGTGCCATCACTAGCTACATATTTATCTAATACTGGTTTAGTAGGCTTTTTCTTTGCGTTTTTCGTTTTACGATTGCGCATATAACCTTCTTCAGCTAATTCCTCACGAATTTCTTCAATATCTTTTGAAGAAGCAGCTTCCATTTGTTGAAGTAAGCTATCAAAATAAAGAATTTCTTCATTTGTTTTTTTGATTTGTTCTTCTACAACAACAACTGAATTTTTCGCTTTTTGGTACTTTTGGAAATAACGTTGCGCATTGTCAGATGGTGTTTTTAAAGGATCTAATGTGATTTTTACAGTTCCGCTATTTTTGTCGTAATAGTTAACGACTTCAATATCTTTATCCCCTTTTTTCAAAGCGTACATATTGGCTGTAAGTAATTCTCCAAATAGTTGATATTTATCTGCTTTTCCGGCATCTTGTAATGTTTTTTCTAGTTTAATGAGTTTTTTCTCATTTTTATTTTTTTCGTTTTGCATAAAGCGTTCTAAATCATGAGCTTGTTGTTTTACGCGGTCGCGCTCTGCTTTTCCAAAAAAGAATCGGTCTAGCAATTCACTAACAGATGAGAATGTTTTGTTTTCTCCTTGCAAGTGTGCAAGAGGGAAAAGATAAAAGAATTCTTTCCCATTTGAAGTAGTCATTGTTGGTGAATATGTATGAGTTAATAATGGTTTTTGTATGGAGAAAAATGCATCAGCTAATGCTTTTTCATTTACCATACCTGCCTTTTTCACTACCTCTTTTGCGAATAACGGCGATATTCCCGTAAAGGTGCCAACAAGCTGTTTATCCATGTTTCCAGATAGAAAGTCTAGCGGTCTAATAAATTCATCATTTGTTCCAATCTGAAGTGGGTTAATCTTATGTTGTGCTGGTGGTGCAATATATTCAGCTCCAGCGTATACAGTTCGATGTCGGTTTACTGCTAAAGAAACGTGTTTTAAGCTATCTAAAATATTATTTGTTTTTGTGTCTACTAAAATGATGTTACTATGTCGTCCCATTATTTCAATTACTAATGTTTTTAGCGATTCATCACCAATTTCATTTCTGCTACGAACTGTGATTTGAATAATACGCTCTAAATCAATTTGTTCAATTTTTTCAATGAATCCACCTTCTAGATGTTTACGGAGAAGCATACAAAACATTGGCGGAAGTGCAGGTGAATCGTAATTTTGATTTGTTAAGTGTAAACGTGCATATGTCGGATGAGCGGAAAGAATCAGTTTTTGATTTTTTCCGTTTGCTCGAATATGTAATAAAATCTCGTATTTTGAAGGTTGGTATATTTTGGAAATTCGTCCCGTGTAAAGAGAATTTGCAATTTCATGTGTAATTGCTCTTGTAAATAATCCATCGAATGCCATAAATGAACACTCCTTTCTAACTAAAAGTTAATTATAGCATTTTTTTGGACGAGGCTGAATAAGCTTTCAATAGAGTATGTCTGGAATCAGGAGGTCGATAGCGGGATGAACTGGTATGGAATGCGCGCAAATGAAGTGGAAGAAAGAACGAATACGAATGTGAAGGTTGGACTTACAGAGAAAGAAGCAGAGGGGCGAATAAAAAAATTTGGTACAAATGAATTAGATGAAGCAAAAAGGCCTTCTGCGCTGATGGTATTTTTGGCACAATTTAAAGATTTTATGGTACTTGTTTTGTTTGGTGCAACAATAGTTTCTGCTTTTTTAGGGGAATACATTGATTCTATTGCGATTGTAGCAATTGTTATTATCAATGGTATTCTTGGCTTTTTTCAAGAAAGAAAGGCTGAAAAGTCATTAGAAGCTTTAAAAGAGCTAGCCGCCCCGCAAGTTACTGTACTGCGGAATGGAAAGTGGGTAAAGGTACCGTCTAAAGCACTCGTTTTAGGTGATGTTATTAAATTTTCTAGTGGCGATCGTATTGGAGCTGATGTACGTCTTGTTGAGGCATCGAGTTTATATATCGAAGAATCAGCTTTGACAGGAGAGTCCGTACCGGTGCAGAAAAAGGTAGAAGCATTGCAAGTGCAAGATGTTTCAATTGGTGATCAAAAAAATATGGCTTTCATGGGTACGATGATTACGCGAGGCTCTGGAGCAGGAGTCGTTGTAGCAACTGGTATGAATACAGCGATGGGCCAAATTGCAAACATGTTACAAAATGCAGAGCAAATGGAAACACCACTGCAAAGAAGATTAGAGCAACTCGGAAAAATATTAATTATTGTGGCTCTTGTTTTGACAGCGCTTGTCGTATTAGCCGGGGTGTATCAAGGAAATGAAGTGTATCATATGTTTTTAGCTGGCGTGTCGCTAGCTGTTGCTGCTATTCCAGAAGGGTTGCCAGCAATTGTTACAGTAGCTTTATCGCTTGGTGTACAGCGTATGATAAAAAAGAGAGCGATTGTAAGAAAGTTACCAGCGGTAGAAACGTTAGGTTGTGCTTCTGTTATATGCTCTGATAAAACAGGAACGATGACGCAAAACAAAATGATGGTAACACATATGTGGTCAGGTGGAGAGTTGTGGAAAGTGACAGGTCAAGGGTATGAACCTAATGGATCTTTTCTGAAAGGTGAAAAAGAAGTTAATCCAGCTAAGACGAAAGCACTTTATCAACTACTCACATTTGGTTCACTATGTAATAATGCAAATATTATTCAAAAGAAAAAGGCGTATGTATTAGATGGAGATCCAACTGAGGGAGCACTTGTAGCTGCAGCAATGAAAGCGGGGATAACGCGTGAGGCACTGAAAGGGAAATTTGAAATTATTCGTGAATTTCCGTTTGATTCAACTCGGAAAATGATGAGTGTTATTGTACGAGATAGAGAAGGGAAAAAGTTTGTCGTTACGAAGGGAGCACCAGATGTCCTCCTGCAAATGAGTCAAACGATTTTATGGGGAGATAAGCAGCAACCACTAAGTGAGTTGTATAGAAAAGAAGTACAGGCGGCTATTCATAGTTTAGGTAGTCAAGCGCTGCGAACAATTGCAGTTGCATTTAAGCCATTAAAAGCAACGGACTCTATTGAACATGAAAGAGACGTTGAAAAGGATTTTATGTTAGTTGGGATACAAGGTATGATTGATCCGCCAAGACCAGAGGTAGAGCAGGCTGTAAAAGAGTGCAGAGAAGCTGGTATTCGAACAGTGATGATTACAGGTGACCATAAAGTTACAGCAATGGCGATTGCGGAACAATTAGGGGTTTTACCACAAGGAGGACGCGTTGTTGAAGGAGTAGAACTCGCAAATATGGATGTAGAAGAACTAGAAAATGTTGTAGAAGATACGTATGTATTTGCTCGTGTATCACCAGAACATAAATTGAAAATTGTTAAGGCGTTGCAAAATAAAGGACATATAGTAGCGATGACAGGTGATGGAGTGAACGATGCTCCAGCTATAAAAACAGCGGATATTGGAATAGCGATGGGAATTACAGGGACAGACGTTGCGAAAGAAGCTTCATCTCTTGTTTTGTTGGACGATAATTTTGCTACGATTAAATCGGCAATTAAAGAAGGTAGAAATATATACGAGAATATACGTAAGTTTATTCGTTATTTATTAGCATCGAACGTAGGAGAAATTTTAGTCATGTTATTTGCGATGTTACTTGCATTACCGCTGCCGATGGTTCCAATCCAAATTTTATGGGTGAACTTAGTTACAGACGGTTTACCAGCGATGGCACTAGGTTTGGATAAAGCTGAAGGAGACGTGATGAAGAGGACGCCGCGTCATCCGAAAGAAGGGGTATTTGCTAGAGGGCTTGCGTGGAAAATTTTAAGCCGTGGCTTTCTAATTGGAGCAGTGACGTTAGTGGCGTTTATTATTGCATATAATCAACATCCAAATGAGCTGAAATATGCACAAACTGTAGCATTCGCAACGTTAGTACTTGCTCAGCTTATTCATGTATTTGATTGCCGAAGTGAGCATTCTGTTTTTCACCGCAATCCGTTTGGAAATGTGTATTTAGTAGGGGCGGTTATCATTTCATTACTACTAATGCTCGTCGTTATATATTACCCACCGTTACAACCGATTTTTAGCACGATGCCAATACAAGCAAGAGATTGGTTGTTAATTGGAGGTTTGTCATCAATTCCGACCTTCTTATTAGTAGGTTCTTTATTAACAGGGAAAAAAGGGAAAAAGGAAAAGCCAATATTATATAAGAAGGGATTAAACTTGAAATAGTCAATGATATGAAAATGTGATATAATTTACAGAAGGTAGTAGAGCCTTGTCTCTATTACCTTTTTCATTGAGTTATTTCATGGCTTGGATGTGATAAAAATGATTTGTAGTATGACAGGATTTGGAAGGTCAAAAGTGGAAAATGATGCTTTTCAAATTACAGTAGAAATGAAATCAGTGAACCACCGTTTTCTAGAGATGAGTATTCGACTTCCGAAGCAAATGATGGTATTTGAAGACAAAATTCGTAAAATAATTGCACAGCAAGTTCGACGTGGACGCATTGAAGTGTCTATTAGTATAACGGGTGAAGGGCTTGTTGAAAGAAAATTAAGTGTGAATTGGTCGCTTCTTGAGCAGTACCAATCAATTATGGAAGATATAAAAGGAAAATTTCAATTACAAGATTCTATTACACTGGCGCAATTAATGACAATGCCAGAAGTAACAGCGATTGAAGAAGCTGAAAATGTAAATGAACAATTTGAGAACAGTTTATATGAGGCTGTTCACCAAGCTGCTCATATGTTAAAAATGATGAGAGATGGCGAAGGAGAACGATTACATAAAGATATAGCGTATCGTTTACAAGAGATTCACAATTGTGTAAATGCAGTTATTCCGCATGCACCGATTGTTACACAAAAATATCGTGAACGATTAGAAAATCGCTTAAAAGAATTACATAATCAAGATCTAGATGAACAAAGATTGTTAACAGAAGTCGCAATCTTTGCAGAACGTTGTGATATTCACGAAGAGTTAGTTCGTTTGCAAAGTCATTTAGAGCAATTTCGTGAAACACTGCAGATTGAAGAACCTGTTGGAAGAAAAATGGATTTCATCGTGCAAGAGATGCATAGAGAAATTAATACGATTGGTTCTAAGGCAAATGACTTAACAATTTCAAAATATGTTGTAGAAATGAAAAATAACCTTGAAAAAATTCGTGAACAAGTACAAAATATTGAGTAGCTTTCAAAAAATATATAAAGTTATACGTGGTGGAGAAATCGGATAGACTTACTAGGAGGCGCAAACTATGGCCATGCGGTTTTTAAATATTGGATACGGAAATATTGTATCTGCTCATCGAATTATTGCTATTGTAAGTCCGGAGTCAGCTCCTATTAAACGAACAGTACAGGAAGCACGCGAACATAATGCTTTACTTGATGCTACGTATGGGAGAAAAACAAGGGCGGTTATTGTTATGGATGATGGGCATGTTGTATTAAGTCCAATTCAGCCAGAGACGATTGCACATCGTTTGAATAATAAAGAAGATTTAAGTGAGGAAGGGTAGGTTTTACATATTTATGAGAAGTAGAAGAGGATTGCTCATCGTTCTTTCAGGACCTTCTGGGGTTGGTAAAGGAACGGTTCGAAAAGAGCTGTTTAGTCATGAGGATACACGTTTTCAGTACTCCATTTCAGTAACGACACGTAAGCCACGTGAAGGTGAAGTGGATGGTGTGGATTATTTCTTTAAAGAGAGAGAAGAATTTGAGGAAATGATTCGTAATGAAAAATTACTTGAGTGGGCTGAGTTCGTAGGTAATTATTACGGAACACCGATTGACTATGTTGAAAAAACATTACAAGAAGGAAAAGATGTATTCTTAGAAATTGAAGTGCAAGGAGCAATTCAAGTTAAGAAAGCTTTCCCAGAAGGTGTATTTATTTTCTTAGCACCCCCAAGTTTATCTGAACTAAAGAACCGTATTGTCGGCCGTGGTACAGAAACTGAAGATGTTATTGAAAATCGTTTAACGGTAGCGAAAGAAGAAATCGAAATGATGGACGCTTACGACTATGTTGTAGAAAACGATCAAGTTGAATTAGCTTGTGAAAGAATTAAAGCAATTGTGGTTGGTGAACATTGCCGCCGCGAAAGAGTAGCAAAATATTATAAAGAAATGACGGAGGGTCTATAATTATGTTAAATCCATCAATTGATTCATTATTAACAAAAATCGATTCTAAATATACACTTGTAACAGTAGCTGCAAAGCGTGCACGTGAAATGCAACTTGCGGACAATTGTGTTATTGAAAAGCCTGTTTCTCATAAATGTGTGGGTAAATCATTAGAAGAAATCGATGCAGAAGTATTAAAATATGTACCAAGTGAAGGCAAAATAATTGATTAAGACCTTCTTTTCGACAAATTAAAACATAGACTTTATAATTTTCTATGTAACGGTAACAACCTATTTACAAGTAGGTTGTTATTTTTTTACGGTAGGGAAGAAATATTGGTACTGACGAGCTGAGAATTTTGTTTCAGTATTATAAGTTTGAAAAAGAAAGAGGACGAGCCATATGCTAAAAGGGAAAAAGATACTTTTATGTGTAACAGGAGGCATTGCAGTCTTTAAAGGGGCTGCATTAACGAGTAAATTGACACAAGCTGGTGCTATTGTAAAAGTAATGATGAGTGAGTCGGCAATGAAGTTTGTTACACCTCTTACATTCCAAGCGCTTTCTCGCCATGATGTATATACAGATACATTCGATGAGAAAGACTCAGCTGTTATTGCTCATATCGATTTAGCAGATTGGGCAGATGTTGTACTTGTTGCACCTGCTACAGCTAATTGTATTGGAAAGTTAGCTAACGGTATTGCAGATGATATGATTACAACTACTTTGTTAGCTACTACAGCCCCAGTGTGGATTGCACCTGCTATGAATGTGCATATGTATGAAAATAAAATTGTTCACAAAAATATGATGACGTTAAAAACGTTAGGATATACATTTATTGAGCCTGGAGAAGGTTTTTTAGCTTGTGGTTATGTAGCGAAGGGAAGATTAGAAGAACCAGAAGCGATTATTGCACGGTTAGAAGAGGCCTTTTCAGAAAAAAAACCATTGCAAGGAAAAAAGATATTAATAACTGCTGGTCCAACTCGTGAAAAGATTGATCCAGTTCGTTTTATGACGAATTTTTCTTCTGGAAAAATGGGATATGCACTTGCAGAAGTGGCAGCGAACTTAGGTGCTGATGTCATACTCGTTTCGGGACCGACAGCATTAAATCCACCAGTACATGTAACAACAGTGCAAGTGGAGTCTGCACAAGATATGTTAGAGGCAGTACTTCAACATTATCAAGACGTAGATGTTGTCATTAAAACAGCAGCAGTTGCAGATTATCGCCCGAAATATGTTCATGATAATAAAATGAAAAAGAAAAATGGTGATGCTGTAATTGAACTAGAGAGAACAGTAGATATTTTAAAAACGTTAGGTGAAAAGAAAGACCAACAGTTACTTATCGGCTTTGCGGCTGAAACGACAAATGTAGAAGAATACGCAACGAGAAAATTGCGTGAAAAAAATGCAAATATGATTGTTGCGAATGATGTAAAAGCGCAAGGAGCTGGATTTGGTACAGATACGAATATTGTAACAATGTATAAAAAAGATGGAGAGATTATCGAGTTACCACTTTTAACGAAGAAAGAAGTTGCTCGTGAAATATTAAAGCAAATTGAAATGATGTTAGAAGATGGTCGTCTATGAAATTTGCAAGTGTAATTGTTGATGTACCTGCACGTCAGACAGATCGACCATTTGATTATATTATCCCTAAAAAATGGGAAGATATTGTCCAGACAGGCATGCGTGTAGTAGTTCCATTTGGCCCAAGGAAATTGCAAGGTTTTATTATTGGGATCAAAGATTCGGCTGAAGTAGAAAGCAAGAAGTTAAAGACAATCCATGAAATATTAGATGTAACGCCGGTTCTAAACGAGGAATTATTAAAGCTTGGATATTGGCTTACAGGTGAAACGTTATGTTATATGATTTCAGCTTTTCAAGTCATGCTTCCAACAGCAATAAAAGCAACGTATAAAAAGCGTCTTCAACTTCGTAAACAAGAAGAAGTAGCACCTGAACTACCGTTTTTATTTCAAGGCAAAGAAGCAATAGATTGGGAAGCGATTGAGACGCAGCCACATCTATACCGTACTATTCAACAAGAAATTAAAAATGGTACGATTGAAGTTGTTTATCAGGTGAAAGATAAAGTGCAAAAGAAGAAACAAAGAGTTGTCCTACCGGAATTGCCAGAAGATAAATTGGAATTAGCAGCATTTGAACTGAAAAGTAAAAAACAACAAGATGTACTCTATTATTTTGTGGAAAATTATAAAAGCGTGCCGTTGAAAGTGATAACAGAAGAGTTGCAAATAACAGAGGCTCCGATTAAAGCTCTTGTTAAAAAGGGGCTACTCTCAGAAAAGTATGTGGAAGTGTACCGAAATCCGTATGACGATGATGATTTTGAACAAACGAAACCATTCCCGCTTACGGAGGAACAACAGCAAGTTATTGCACCGATCTTATCATCAATTACAAATGAAACTTACAATCCATTTTTACTATATGGTGTTACAGGAAGCGGAAAAACAGAAGTATATTTACAATCTATAGCAGCGGTGCTCGAGAAAGGAAAAGAAGCGATTGTGCTTGTTCCTGAAATTGCATTAACGCCTCAGATGGTAGATCGTTTTAAAGGTAGATTTGGCTCGCAAGTTGCGGTTCTTCATAGTGCGTTGTCTGTTGGAGAAAAATATGATGAATGGCGTAAGATTTTAAGAAAAGAAGTGAAAGTTGTAGTTGGTGCACGTTCAGCTGTATTTGCTCCTTTTGAAAATTTAGGGATTATTATTATTGATGAGGAGCATGAATCGAGCTATAAGCAAGAAGATAATCCGAGGTATCATGCAAGGGATGTAGCTGTGTGGAGGGGACAGTATCATAAATGTCCTATCGTTCTTGGTAGTGCAACACCAACACTTGAATCGTTTGCAAGAGCAAAAAAAGGTGTGTACGAATTACTAACGATGGAAAAGCGTATGAACGAACAAGCTTTACCAACAGTAGAAATTGTTGATATGCGTGAAGAACTTCGTGATGGAAATCGTTCCATGTTTTCGAAGGCACTGCATGAAAAAATAGCAGATCGATTAGAAAAGAAAGAACAAATGGTGCTCTTTTTGAATAGAAGAGGTCATTCTACATTTGTAATGTGCCGGGATTGCGGGTACGTTGTACAATGTCCGCATTGTGATATATCGTTGACATATCATAAAATGAACCATCGTTTAAAATGTCATTATTGTAGTTACGAAGAGAATATGCCGAATGCGTGTCCTGCTTGTCAAAGTACATATATTCGTTTCTTTGGTACAGGTACACAAAAGGTAGAAGAAGAAATTACAAAACTATTTCCAGAGGCACGAGTCATTCGGATGGATGTAGATACGACAAGTCGCAAAGGAATGCATGAAAAATTATTAAAGGCGTTCGGGGAAGAAAAAGCAGATATATTACTTGGAACACAAATGATTGCGAAAGGATTAGATTTTCCTAAAGTAACACTTGTTGGGGTTTTAACTGCAGATACGATGCTTCACTTACCTGATTTTCGGGCGAGCGAAAAGACTTATCAGTTATTGACGCAAGTAAGTGGACGAGCAGGCAGACATGAATTGCCCGGGGAAGTTATAATTCAAACGTATACGCCAGAACATTACAGTATAGAGTTAGCAAAGAACCAACAATATGATGTGTTTTTTGACCAAGAAATGCTGATGAGACGAACGAGACAATATCCACCTTATTACTATGTTGTACTTGTGACGGTATCTCACCCGGAATTATTAAAAGCAGTACAAGTGACGGAAAAAATTGTCGGTCATTTACGGTCGCACTGCACAGAGCAAACAATGGTGTTAGGACCGGTTGCTTCAGCAATTCCAAGGATAAAAGATAGATATCGTTATCAATGCATGATAAAATACAAACGGGAACCAAACTTAAAGAACGTGCTCAAAATGGTAAATGAACATTATCAAGCAGAAATGCAAAAAGAGCTACAAATCTCAATTGATTTTAATCCAACAATGTTAATGTAGCGGAGGGAAATATGGCAGTTTTAGAAATAGTAAAGCATCCAAATGAAGTGTTAGAAGCACCGTGTGAAAGAGTAATTAACTTTGATAAAAAGTTAGTGAAATTGTTGAAAGATATGCATGAAACAATGTTAATTGCGGACGGAGTCGGTTTAGCTGCGCCTCAAGTCGGGGTAAGCTTGCAAGTGGCGGTAGTTGATATCGGTGATGATACGGGAAAAATCGAGTTAATTAATCCATCGATACTAGAAAAACGTGGTGAACAAGTAGGTCCCGAAGGCTGTTTAAGCTTCCCGGGACTTTATGGTGAAGTGGAACGTGCGGATTATATTAAAGTACGCGCGCAAAATCGCCGAGGTAAAGTATTTTTACTAGAAGCAGAAGGGTTTTTAGCGCGTGCAATTCAACATGAAATCGATCATTTACATGGTGTGTTATTTACATCGAAAGTGACAAGATATTATGAGGAAAACGAATTAGAATAGGTGTTAAAAGGAGCGGTTTTTAAATGATAAAAGTAGTATTTATGGGAACACCGGACTTTTCAGTGCCGGTGCTTCGTCGTCTTATTGAAGATGGCTATGATGTAATAGGTGTTGTGACGCAACCGGATCGTCCGGTAGGTAGAAAAAAAGTATTAACACCTACACCTGTTAAAGTTGAAGCAGAAAAACATGGTATTCCGGTGTTACAGCCGTTAAGAATTCGTGAAAAAGACGAATATGAAAAAGTATTGGCATTAGAGCCAGATTTAATTGTAACAGCTGCGTTTGGTCAAATTGTACCAAATGAAATTTTAGAAGCACCGAAGTATGGATGTATTAACGTCCACGCTTCTTTACTTCCTGAACTTCGTGGCGGTGCACCAATCCATTATGCAATTATGGAAGGGAAAGAAAAAACAGGTATTACAATTATGTATATGGTAGAAAAATTGGATGCTGGAGATATCTTAACGCAAGTAGAAGTGGAGATTGAAGAGCGTGAAACGACAGGCTTATTATTTGATAAGTTAAGCGAAGCAGGGGCACATCTTCTATCTAAAACAGTACCTTTACTAATACAAGGTAAGTTAGAACCAATTAAACAAAACGAAGAAGAAGTAACGTTTGCATATAATATAAAACGTGAGCAAGAGAAAATTGATTGGACAAAAACAGGTGAAGAAGTATACAATCACATTCGCGGATTGAATCCATGGCCAGTTGCTTATACAACTTTAGCAGGACAAGTTGTTAAAGTATGGTGGGGAGAAAAAGTACCCGTAACCGAAGCGGCTGAAGCAGGTACGATTATTGCGATCGAAGAAGATGGTTTTGTTGTAGCAACTGGCAATGAAACAGGTGTTAAAATTACTGAGTTGCAACCTTCTGGTAAAAAGCGTATGAGTTGTTCACAATTTTTACGTGGTACAAAACCTGAAATTGGAACGAAGTTAGGAGAAAATGCATGAGACAAAATGTTCGTGAATTAGCTCTTGATGGTTTAATTCAAGTAGAAAAAAGTGGTGCATATAGTAACTTACTTTTAAATAATCTAATTGAAAAAAGTACAATTGATAGAAAAGATATTGGTTTATTAACTGAAATTGTATATGGAACGATTCAACGTCGTGACACATTAGATTATTATTTACAGCCTTTTTTAAAAAAGAAGGTTGAGGCGTGGGTAAGAGTATTGCTTCGCTTATCTTTATATCAAATGATTTATTTAGACCGAGTGCCCGAAAGAGCGGCTATTCATGAAGCAGTTGAGATTGCAAAGCGTCGCGGGCATAAAGGAATTGCTGGTATGGTAAACGGTGTATTACGTTCGATTCAAAGAGAAGGTGTACCTTCTGTAGATGAAATCAAGGATCCAGTAGAACGTCTGGCGATTGCAACAAGTCATCCAAGGTGGCTTGTACAAGATTGGGCCTCTGAATATGGTTTAGAGACAGCCGAGAAAATCTGTGAAGTTAACATGTTACCACCTGTACCAACAGCGCGTGTAAATGTTGATAAAATAACAATAGAAGAAGCAATTAAATTATTGGCTAGTGAAGGTATAGAAGCGAAGCGTGGCGATTTATCAGATGATGCAATTCAAATTGAAAAAGGGAATATAGCGCACACAGATGCGTTTAAAAAAGGTTTTCTTTCTATTCAAGATGAAAGTTCTATGCTGGTAGCACGTGCCTTGGGACCGAATGAGGGAGATGTAGTTCTTGATAGCTGTGCTGCTCCAGGCGGAAAAACAACGCATATTGCAGAGCGATTAAAAGGAACTGGTCAAGTCATGTCCCTTGATTTACATGCACACAAAGTACGTTTAATTAAACAACAAGCAGAGCGACTCGGTCTAGAAAATATCGAAACAAAGGCATTAGATGCTCGAAAAGTGCAAGAACACTTTGCAAATGAAACGTTTGATAAAATATTAGTAGATGCCCCATGTTCTGGATTTGGTGTAATTAGACG
Organism: Bacillus sp. SH7-1; assembly: GCF_008042405.1. Taxonomy (NCBI): domain Bacteria; kingdom Bacillati; phylum Bacillota; class Bacilli; order Caryophanales; family Bacillaceae; genus Bacillus; species Bacillus sp. SH7-1. Next base: position 176,890 of record NZ_QNUD01000009.1, on the reverse strand, counting down.
TAAGCCTGATATTAAGTTAGGTAAAGATAAAGGCGATAGTGAAAGATTATCGACGATTCAACTTGCAATACTAGAAAAAATCGCACCGTTATTAAAACAAGGTGGTCGCCTTGTTTATAGTACGTGTACAATTGAAAAAATAGAAAATGAACAAGTAATAGCACGATTTTTACAAGAGCATCCTGAGTTTGAGTGGGATACTACGATAAAAGATCGTATGCCAGAAAAGCTAAGTCCGTATATGGATAAAGGTCAATTACAAATTTTACCGCATTATTTTGCAACAGATGGCTTTTATATTGCTTGTTTAAGGAAGAAGGTGTAGCATCGTGGAAACGACTGTGAGAAAACAAAAGAAAAATTTAGAAACGAAAAAACCATCAATTTACTCTTTACAACTTCATGAAATGCAAGATTGGTTAAAGGAGCAAGGAGAACCAAAATTCCGTGCTGGACAAATTTTTGACTGGTTATATAAAAAACGTGTAAAAAATTATGAGGATATGTCAAACCTTTCTAAAGGATTGCGTGATAAATTGTCGAATTCCTTTGATATTACTACTTTAAACACGTTAGTAAAACAAACGTCTTCGGATGGAACAATTAAATTCTTATTCCAATTATATGATGGATATTCTATTGAAACGGTATTAATGCGACATGAATATGGAAATTCCATTTGTGTAACAACGCAAGTGGGTTGCCGTATTGGCTGTACGTTCTGTGCTTCGACGCTTGGCGGTTTAAAACGAAACCTAGAAGCTGGAGAAATTGTAGCGCAAGTAGTAGAAGTGCAGCGTGCACTTGATGAATCAGAAGAACGTGTAAGTTCTCTTGTTGTTATGGGAATTGGAGAACCATTTGATAACTACGATAATTTAATGGGATTCTTACGCATCATTAACCATGAGAAAGGACTTCATATTGGTGCAAGACATATGACAGTTTCGACGAGTGGAATTATCCCGAAAATTTATAAGTTCGCTGAAGAAGACTTACAAATTAATTTTGCGATTTCATTGCATGCTCCAAACTCAGAATTACGTTCAAAATTAATGCCGATTAACCGTGCTTATAAGCTACCTGATTTAATGGAAGCTATTAAATACTATGTAAATAGAACAGGGCGTCGTATTACTTTTGAATATGGACTATTTGGAGGCGAAAATGACCAAGTTGAGCATGCTGAAGAGCTTGCTGCGCTCTTAAAAGGTGTAAAATGTCATGTGAACTTAATTCCGGTAAACTACGTACCTGAACGTGATTATGTACGTACCCCACGTGAACAAATTTTCTTATTTGAAAAAACGTTAAAAGATCGTGGAGTGAATGTAACAATTCGCCGTGAACAAGGTCATGATATTGATGCAGCCTGCGGTCAGTTGCGTGCGAAGGAGCGCAAAGAAGAGACGAGGTGACGAGATGAAGGCCGTGTTTCTATCAGATAAAGGAAAAGTTCGTCAACATAATGAAGATAGTGCAGGAGTTTTTCACAATTTAGATGGAAATATTTTAGCGGTAGTAGCAGATGGAATGGGAGGTCATCGAGCTGGTGATGTAGCTAGCTCGATGACCATTCAATTATTCCATGATTATTGGAAGCAAACGCATAATATGAATGAACCGAAAAAAGTAGAAGAGTGGTTACATACTAGTGTTGGGATTATTAATGAGCGTATATATGAGTACTCTAAGCAACATGTAGAATGTAATGGCATGGGAACAACACTTATAATAGCGATTTGTACGCCAAATTTTGTGACAATAGGTCATATAGGAGATAGTCGTTGTTATATGGTGTCAGAGGGGGCAATCTCGCTTGTGACGGAAGATCACTCACTTGTGAATGAACTTGTGAGACATGGTGAAATTTCAAAAGAAGACGCAGAATATCACCCCAAAAAGAATGTTTTGTTAAGAGCATTAGGAACAGAAGAGAAAGTCGGATTAGATGTTAAAACGTTGGTGCTTGAGGAAGATGATCAGTTACTTCTTTGCTCTGATGGATTATCTAACAAAGTTTCTATCGCTGATATGCAACAAATTTTACAGTTAAATGAACAGCTTGAAACTAAGGGACAACGTCTCATTCAATTGGCGAATGATCGTGGCGGGGAAGATAATATCACCCTTGTTCTTATTGATTATGCGGGTTCGACAAACGAAAGTAGGTGAAGTCAACGTGCTGATTGGAAAACGCTTAAATGACCGTTATAAGCTGCTGAAAATGATAGGTGGCGGTGGAATGGCCAATGTGTATTTAGCTCATGATGATATACTGGGCCGGGATGTAGCGGTAAAAATATTAAGACTCGACTATTCAAATAACGAAGAGTTTATTAAACGTTTCCATCGAGAAGCGCAGTCTGTTACAACGTTGTCGCATCCAAATATTGTGAATATGTATGATGTCGGAGAAGAAGATGGTATATATTATCTTGTAATGGAGTATGTACCAGGACAAACATTGAAGCAATACATAATTGAGCGAGGGATGTTACCGATAGGAGAAGCTCTTGATATAATGGAGCAGTTAACATCCGCCATGGCGCACGCCCATCATTTTGAAATTGTGCATCGTGATATTAAACCGCACAATATTTTAATTCGAGCTGATGGAGTAATAAAAGTAACAGATTTTGGAATTGCGACAGCTACAAGTGCAACAACAATTACACATACAAATTCGGTACTCGGTTCGGTGCATTACTTATCACCAGAACAAGCACGCGGCGGGATAGCAAATAAACAATCAGATATTTATTCCCTAGGGATTGTTATGTTTGAGTTGTTAACAGGAAGACAACCGTTTTCTGGCGAATCTGCTGTTGCTATAGCTTTAAAACATTTACAAAGTGAAATTCCGTCTCCAAAAAGATGGAATGAAAATATTCCGCAAAGTGTCGAAAATATTATATTAAAGGCAACTGCGAAAGATCCGTTTCATCGATATCAATCTGCCAATGCGATGAAACGAGATATTGAAACTGCGCTATATCCAGAGAGGATAAATGAGCAGCCATTTTACATACCGGAAGATATGGAAGCGACAAAAGCGATTCCGATTATTCAACAGGAACAATTATTCGAAAATGTAACTGATGAAACAATTGTTTTAAAAGGAAGTAAAGTGGATGAACAGAAAAGAAAAGAAGAAACTGATTTAAATAAGAAGAAAAAACGAAGTAATAAATGGCTTAAAGTTTTAATTACGACATTTTTACTTTTAGCGATTGGAATAACGTTAGCGCTTACTGTTATTCCGGGATTCTTTATTCCAAAAGATGTGAAGGTTCCTGATGTGGCTGGAATGAAATATACGACAGCAGTAAATACATTAGTTGAAAAGGGTTTTGAGGTTACGGAACCTAATATTGTATATACTGATGATGTTGAAACCGGTGATGTGATAAAAACAGACCCTGTGGCAGGAAGAGTCGTGAAAGAAAACTCTAAAATTACTATCTATCAATCAGGTGGAAAAAAGAAAAGTAAGATGAGTGATTTCACAGGAAAAGATTTTGAGAGCATAAGGTCTGAATTAGAAGAAAAATATAAACAAGTTACAATAAATTATATTGAAAATGATAGACCAAAAGGTGAAATCGTTGAGCAAATTCCGACGCCGGATCAAATGGTAGTAGAAGCGGAACAAGAACTGAAAATTTGGGTAAGTAAAGGTCCTTATCAAATTAGACCAGGTGATTTTTCAGGATGGACTGAAAATAGTGTAAATGGTTATTTGAATGAGAGAAAACTAACTCCAGATATAAAACGAGAGTACTCCGATACTGTTGATAAAGGACTTGTAATTTCGCAATCTCCAAAACCAGGAACGCCGTTAAAAGAAGGAGATAAAGTGACGATTATCATCTCAGATGGTCCTAAGCCGAAAGTAACGAAAACTGTGAAAGTAGATAATATTTCTATTCCGTATGAGTCTTCTATAATAGGTGAGAAAAAACCGCAAACGATAGAAATTTATAAAGAAGATATGCAACAAAAAATGGATAGACCAATTGAAACTAGAACAATTTCAGAGTCGGCAACTATTTCATTAGAATTCGTAATTCAAGAAGGTACAAAAGCACACTATAAAATTGTACGAGACGGTGTAACGATTATCGACAAAGAAGTACCATACCCAACTCAATAATAATGAATTTCATTTTCGTTCTAGAGAGGATGGAATTCATTACTCTTGCCTGTTATGCTGTCTACATATAGTGGACTGTATAACAGGCAAAAATATATGATTCAAAAAGCTATAAAAGTGATACTGTTATAAATAATATTTTAAATTTGATGGTAGATTAAATATATTAACTTGTATATATGACAGGTTTTGAAATCATTATTTAAAGAATTCTAATCCATCCCATATTAATTACAGCTTCACTTTATACAAAATAAAGGAGAATTATATGCCAGAAGGAAAAATTGTAAAAGCTCTAAGCGGGTTTTATTATGTACAGCATGAAGAAGGGATTACACAATGTCGCGGGCGTGGTGTGTTTAGAAAAAATAAAATTACACCACTGGTAGGAGACCAAGTTGTCTTTCAAGCTGATAATCCAAGTGAAGGATACGTGCTTGAAGTATTTGATCGAAAAAATGAACTTGTTAGGCCTCCTATTTCTAATGTTGATCAAGCAATTCTCGTTTTCTCTGCAGTAGAACCAGATTTTAATCCGGGACTGTTAGATCGATTTTTAGTGCTGATTGAATATCATAACATTAAGCCGATTATTTGCATTAGTAAGATGGATTTAGTGGATGAAAAAATGAGAGAGACTGTTGAATCTTATGCAAATGATTATCGTGAGATGGGATATGATGTATTATTTACTTCTATAAATACATCGGAAAGTATTGATATTTTAAAACCATTCTTAGAAGGTTGTGTTTCTGTCGTTGCAGGGCAATCTGGTGTTGGAAAATCTTCTATGCTTAACGTTTTACGTCCAGAGTTAGAATTGAAAACGAATGATATTTCCTCGCATTTAGGGCGCGGGAAACATACGACAAGACACGTGGAATTAATTGCGATTGGAAGCGGACTAGTTGCAGATACACCTGGTTTTAGTTCGCTTGATTTCATAGATATAGAAGTAGAAGATCTTACATATTGTTTTCCAGAGTTGAAAGAGGCGAGCCAATACTGTAAATTTAGAGGGTGTACACATCTTTCTGAACCGAAATGTGCTGTGAAGGCAGCGGTTGAAGAAGGGAAGATTACAGAATACCGTTATAAGAATTACAAACAATTCGTAGAAGAAATTAGAGAGAGAAAGCCGAGGTATTAGTTATGATTAAAATTGCACCATCGATCTTATCAGCAGATTTTTCAAAATTAGGGGAAGAGATTAAAGATGTAGAAAAAGGTGGAGCGGATTACATTCACGTTGATGTAATGGATGGACATTTCGTACCGAATATTACGATTGGACCATTAATTGTAGAAGCAATCCGTCCGATTACATCGTTACCATTAGATGTACATTTAATGATTCAAAATCCTGATAACTATATCCCTACTTTCGCAAAAGCAGGAGCGGATATTATTACTGTTCATGTAGAGGCATGCCCTCATCTGCATCGTACAATTCAGTTAATTAAATCTCACGGCATTAAAGCGGGAGTTGTATTAAATCCGCATACGCCAGTTTCAACGATTGAGCATGTATTAGAAGATATCGATATGGTATTACTTATGACAGTAAACCCTGGATTTGGTGGACAGAAATTTATCCATTCTGTATTACCGAAAATTAAACAAGTTGCAGAAATGGTTAAAGAGCGCAATCTAGAAGTAGAAATTGAAGTTGATGGTGGTGTAAACGCTGAAACAGCACGACTTTGTGTTGAAGCAGGAGCAAATGTACTTGTAGCTGGATCAGCAGTATACAATCAAAAAGACCGCGGTGAAGCAATTCGTGTCATTCGTGGATAATGAATGAACGAGTCTTTATCCCAGTGAATCTTCTAGTGTAGTAAGTTTTCACTATTTATAAAGGATAGAGAAAAAATATGTAAAAAGGCAATCTACCGAATGGCAGATTGCCTTTTTACAATAGAAGGGGAAGGAAACATGATTATTCATATTTTAGCGGGCGGACCTGCGGAATATTGTGCAGATTTTTCTCGATATGAAAATGAGAAAGTAGTGTGGGCGGCAGTTGATAGAGGAGTATATCGTTTATTAAAAGGAGGAATTACTCCAACTGTTGCGTTTGGAGATTATGATTCGGTTACTGAAGAGGAATTAGTATGGATGGGGCAGCAAACAAATGACTTACATATTGTTCCTCGTGAAAAAGATCAAACAGATTTAGAAATTGCGATTAACTGGGCCTTAGAACAAAAGCCAACATTGATTCGTATTTTTGGTGCTACCGGCGGAAGGTTGGATCACGGTTTAGCGAATATACAGATGCTTTTAAAAGGGTTAGAAGTAGAGATAGAAATGTGTATTGTAGACAATAAAAATGAAATAAGCGTGAAAAAAGTGGGTACACATATAATTGAAGAAAATAAAGATTTCCCTTATGTATCTTTTGTACCGGTTACTGAAATAGTGGAAGGGATTACATTACTTGGTTTTAAGTATCCTCTAATTAATAAAACAATAGAATGGGGATCAACACTTTGTATTAGTAATGAACTCGTTAAGGAAAAAGGTACTTTTTCATTTACTTCTGGCATATTAATGGTGATAAGAAGCACTGATTGAAGAAACAATTTTGCTCCTTACATCATATAGTGAACAAGTGGAGTAATGGGGATTAGGAGGGAAACCATGAGATTTTATACAATTAAGTTACCTAAATTTCTTGGTGGAATTGTTCGTGCCATGTTAAATACCTTCAAAAAAGATTAAAAAAAGCACCTATTACCGGTGCTTTTTTCATTGGTATAGTAAAAAAAGAGCCTAGCGGCTCTTTTTTTTATTATTAAACACGTTCGATTTTGCCAGATTTTAATGCTCTAGCAGAAACGTAAACACGTTGAACTTTTCCGTCGATGCGTACGCGAACTTTTTGAAGGTTAGCGCCCCACTTACGTTTTGTAGCGTTCATTGCGTGAGAACGAGAGTTACCAGAACGAGCTTTTCTTCCAGTAATAGCACAAACACGAGCCATTTATATTTCCCTCCCTTGATACCTTACCATACGTAATTTTTCAATGTTAGTCTTTTATGCGATGCTAAAAACACTACTATAATTTAACACAACTAAAAAGAGAATGCAACACTGTAGAAAAAAGAAATCAAGAAAAATTACTTGACACTATATGTTAATGAAGAAAAGTTGAAATCAAGAAAAATTGCTTGACATATTATAGTGGTACATGTTGTATAATAACAATGGACTATTTTGCTCATCATAAAAAATGTGATTTAAAACATAAAATATGAGAGTGAAAAGAAAGAACGATGGAATTTTCTTTAAAAAGATTATATGATAGTAACTAAAGTAGTCTAACTCACTTTCACCATTTATGAAGGGGGAAAACGAGATGTCAATTGAAATTAAAACGAAGTACGGTCAAATTGATATTAGTACAGATGTAATTGCAACAATTGCTGGAGGTGCCGCGGTAGATTGCTACGGTATCGTAGGTATGGCATCAAAAAATCAGTTAAAAGATGGATTAACAGACATTTTACGAAAAGAAAACTTCACTAGAGGTGTTATTGTTCGTAAAGATGAAGATGAAGTACATATTGATATGTATATTATTGTGAGTTATGGTACGAAAATTTCAGAAGTAGCACATAACGTGCAGACGAAAGTGAAATATACATTAGATCAAACTGTAGGACTAGCAGTAGATTCTGTAAACATCTACGTACAAGGAGTTAAAGTAATAAACTTGTAATGTGCATTAAGGAGGAAAATCTGTGTCAATTCAAAAAATTGATGGAAAACGTTTATCACAAATGATCATGCAAGGAGCGAATAATTTAACAAATAATGTTCAGCTTGTTGATGCATTAAACGTATTTCCAGTTCCAGATGGCGATACCGGTACAAACATGAACTTATCTATGACTTCAGGCGCACGTGAAGTGAAAGCAAATCCTTCACAACATGCTGGTAAAGTCGGCGTAAGTTTAGCCAAAGGATTATTAATGGGAGCTCGTGGTAACTCTGGAGTTATTTTATCTCAGTTGTTCCGTGGTTTCTCGAAATCCATTGAACAAAAAGAAGAATTAACAACAGTTGATTTTGCTGCAGCTTTAGAGGCTGGAGTAGAGGCGGCTTACAAAGCGGTTATGAAACCGATTGAAGGAACGATTTTAACGGTTGCTAGAGAAACGGGTAAATATGCAGTAACAGTTGCGAAAAAACAGCGCGACTTTGTTTTGTTTATGGAAGACGTTGTGAAAGAAGCAAATGCATCGTTAAATCGTACGCCAGATTTATTACCTGTATTAAAACAAGTTGGCGTTGTAGATAGCGGTGGTAAAGGTCTTGTTGTTGTATACGAAGGATTTTTAGCTGACTTAAAGGGAGAAACAATCTCTTCTGATGCGCCGATGCAACCATCTATGAATGAAATGGTGCGCGCAGAACATCACCGTAGTGTACAAAGCCAATTGAGTACAGAAGATATTGAGTATGGATATTGTACGGAGTTCATGGTGAAATTAGAAGCTGAAAAAGTGAAAGAACATAATTTCTCTGAACAAAAATTCCGTGAAGATATTAGTGTATATGGTGATTCTCTACTAGTTGTATCTGATGATGAAATTGTAAAAGTTCATATCCATGCAGAACATCCTGGAGACGCTATGAACTACGGACAGCGTTACGGTAGTTTAATCAAGATTAAAGTAGAGAATATGCGTGAACAGCATACTGCTTTATTAGATGAGCCTGCTATGATGCCTGAGCCAACTGGCCAGTCTAAAGAGAAACAGCCGTACGGTATCGTAACTGTAGCTATGGGATCTGGTATCAAAACTTTATTTGAGAGCATTGGCGCGACGAAAGTTATCGAAGGTGGCCAAACGATGAATCCAAGTACGGAGGATATTGTGAAGGCGATTGAAGAAGCGAATGCTGAAAAAATCATTATTTTACCGAATAACGGGAATATTGTGATGGCAGCAGAACAAGCAGCATCAGTTGTGGATCAAGAAGTGATTGTAGTTCGTTCAAAAACAGTTCCTCAAGGTATGGCTGCAATGTTAGCATTTAATCCAGTTGGAACGTTAGAAGAGAATGAAGAAAACATGAAAGAAGCTTTATCTCATGTGAAAACCGGTCAAATTACGTATGCTGTACGTGATACGGAAATTGATGGTGTAGCAATTCAAAAAGATGATTTCATGTGTATCGCAGATGGAAAAATCGTATCAACAAATGCTGAAAAAGTAGGAGCTGCGAAGCAATTACTAGAAGCACTTATTGATGAAGATTCTGAAATCGTAACGATTCTACAAGGTGAAGATGCAACTGACGAAGAAGTAGCTGCGCTAGTTGAATTTGTAGAAGCGAATTTTGAAGATGCAGAAGTAGAAGTACATGCTGGAAACCAACCGGTGTATTCTTTCATCTTCTCTGTAGAATAAGAAAAAATTCGTTTTGAAAATAAATGGATTACTTACTTGCTAATGAATAAGAAGTAGTAATATGAAGTTTATTACTAGTTTTTATTCAAAAGGCTAGCATATTGAAGATAAAAAAGAGCCTTGCTGCTAAAAGTGAGGCTCTTTTCTTTCGTGTTGCTTATGAGGGATTTGAGTAGTTTCTCTTAGAATGCCTATGATAGAATATATAGGGTGAAAGAGAGCGATTACAGATGTCAATCATGTTAATGGATAATGAATGGAATGAATCAAAGAAAATAATGTGACGGAGCGTGAGAATCTTGAATGAAGTTGTACAAGTTCCTGTTACGGATGTAAAGGGAATCGGAGGAGAAACATCTGAATTACTACACGAGATGGGAATTTATACAGTTTCTCATCTATTAGAACATTTTCCGTACCGTTATGAAGATTATGCGATGAAAGATCTTGCTGAAGTAAAGCATGATGAACGTGTAACAGTTGAGGGGAAAGTTCATAGTGCTCCTTTGCTGCAATATTATGGGAAGAAGAAGTCGCGTCTTACGGTTCGTGTTCTCGTCGGTCGTTATTTAATTACAGCTGTATGTTTTAATAGGCCGTACTATAAGCAGAAGTTAAATTTAGATGAAACGGTAACGATTACTGGTAAATGGGATCAGCACCGTCAAACGATTGCGGTATCAGAGCTTCATTTTGGACCAGTAGTACGTCAACAAGAAGTAGAGCCTGTATACTCAGTGAAAGGGAAACTTACAGTAAAACAGATGCGCCGTTTTATTGCACAAGCGTTAAAGGAGTATGGAGACTCTATAGCCGAGGTGTTACCTGATGGATTGCTAAGTCGATATAAATTATTGCCGCGTTATGAAGCGCTTCGGGCGTTGCATTTTCCAGCGGGGCAGGAAGATTTAAAACAAGCACGTCGCCGTTTTGTATATGAGGAGTTTTTCTTGTTTCAGCTGAAAATGCAAACATTACGGAAAATGGAGAGGGAAAATTCGAAAGGGACGAAAAAAGAAATCCCTTTAGCAGAATTGCAAGAGTTTATCGATGCACTTCCGTTTCCGTTAACTGGCGCGCAACGCCGGGTTGTAAATGAAATTATGAACGATATGACATCTCCTTATCGGATGAATCGTCTGTTGCAAGGTGATGTAGGTTCTGGGAAAACAGTTGTTGCAGCCATTGGCCTTTATGCAGCGAAATTAGCACATTATCAAGGTGCTTTAATGGTTCCTACGGAAATTTTAGCAGAACAACATTATCAATCACTCGCAGAGACGTTCTCGCATTTTGGAATGAAGGTTGAATTGTTAACAAGTTCTGTTAAAGGCGCGAGACGTCGAGAGATTTTGGCGAAATTAGAACAAGGAGAAATAGATATCCTTGTTGGAACACATGCTTTAATTCAAGATGAAGTTATCTTTCATAGGTTAGGTCTCGTTATTACTGATGAACAACATCGATTTGGTGTAGCGCAGCGACGAGTTTTAAGGGAGAAAGGTGAAAGTCCAGACGTATTATTTATGACGGCGACCCCAATTCCGCGTACGTTAGCAATTACTGCATTTGGAGAGATGGATGTTTCTATAATCGATGAGATGCCAGCTGGTAGAAAGGTAATTGAAACATACTGGGCAAAACATGATATGTTAGATCGTGTTCTCGGCTTTGTGGAGAAAGAGATAAAAAAAGGAAGACAAGCATATGTAATTTGTCCCCTTATTGAAGAATCTGAGAAACTTGATGTACAAAATGCTATCGACTTACATAGTATGCTGACCCATCATTATCAAGGGAAATGTCAAGTCGGATTAATGCATGGAAGATTATCATCTCAAGAAAAAGAAGAGATAATGGGACAATTTAGTGAAAATAAAGTGCAAATTCTTGTGTCGACAACAGTTGTTGAAGTAGGTGTGAACGTACCGAATGCGACTGTAATGGTTATTTATGACGCAGAGCGTTTCGGTTTATCGCAGCTCCATCAGCTTAGGGGGCGTGTTGGGCGTGGTAGTGAACAATCATATTGTTTATTAATCGCGGATCCAAAATCGGAAACGGGAAAAGAACGAATGCGTATTATGACCGAAACGAATGATGGATTTGTATTGTCAGAAAAAGATTTAGAGTTAAGAGGTCCTGGAGATTTCTTTGGAAGTAAGCAAAGTGGTTTACCAGAATTTAAGGTTGCTGATATGGTACATGATTATCGAGCGTTAGAAACAGCTAGACAAGATGCAGCGTTACTAGTAGATTCAGAAGCATTTTGGCATAATGATCAATATGCTTCGCTGCGTACGTATCTTGACGGGACAGGTGTGTTCCAGGGAGAGAAGCTCGATTAAAGGGAGGCAACAAAAGTTTTTGTTGCATTCTACTTTTAATGATTATATACTACTGTTAGTACCTAGTCATAAAAATGGATGGTGCGGTATGAAAAAAAGAAGAAGTAAAAAAGAAAGACAAGAATTATTACAACAAACTATAGAAACGAATCCTTTTATTACGGATGAAGATTTAGCAGAAAAATTTCAAGTGAGTATACAAACCGTACGTCTTGATCGTATGGAATTATCTATTCCTGAATTAAGAGAAAGAATTAAACATGTAGCTACAAAGCAACATGAAGAAGATGTGAAATCTTTACCGTTAGAAGAGGTTGTCGGAGAAATTATTGATATAGAATTAGATAGACACGCGATTTCTATCTTTGAAGTGAAGGTAGAACACGTATTTAAAAGAAATCAAATTGCCCGTGGGCATCATTTGTTTGCCCAAGCCAACTCACTAGCTGTTGCGGTTATTGATGAAGAATTAGCTTTAACTGCAAAGTCTACCATTCGATACATTCGTCCTGTAAAATTAGGAGAGCGTGTTGTTGCAAAAGCGCGCGTTGAAGATGTAGAGAATGATAAAGGACGGACGGTTGTCAAAGTGCGTAGCTTCGTTGGAGAAGAACTTGTTTTTACAGGCACTTTTGAAATGTATCGATCTAGTAATTATAGTGAGGAAGGTAACAACTTATGAAAATCGCAATAGATGCAATGGGCGGCGATCATGCTCCAAAGGCGGTCGTATTAGGAGCAATGAAAGCTATTAAAGAATACTCTGATTTACATATTACGTTAGTAGGGAAAGAAGAGGAAATTCGTCAATACTTAACGAGTGAAGAACGAATTACTATACTTCATACAGATGAAAAAATTGAATCGACAGATGAACCGGTAAGAGCGGTTCGTCGAAAAAAACAAGCTTCGATGGTACTAGCAGCGCAGCAAGTAAAAGACGGCGTAGCGGATGCTTGTATATCAGCTGGTAGTACAGGAGCTTTAATGGCGGCTGGATTGTTTGTTGTAGGTCGTATGGAAGGAATTGAGCGACCAGCTTTATCCCCTACAATGCCAACTGTTGATGGAGAAGGTTTTGTTATGCTAGATGTTGGAGCAAATGTTGATGCAAAACCAATTCATTTATATCAATATGCAGTAATGGGATCTGTGTACGCTGAGAAAGTAAGGGGAATTAAAAATCCTCGCGTTGGACTTTTAAACGTTGGAACAGAAGATGGAAAAGGGAACGAGCTTTCAAAACAAGTCTTTGCAATGCTTAAGGATGCCCCGATTAATTTCGTTGGGAACGTTGAATCAAGAGATTTATTGCAAGGTGTAGCAGATGTTGTTGTATGTGATGGGTTTACAGGGAATGTAGCGCTGAAATCATTAGAAGGAACAGCGCTCGCACTATTCTCTATGTTAAAAGAGCAGTTAATGAGTTCGTTTACGAGCAAGTTAGCAGCAGCGGTATTAAAGCCAAAACTTATGGTATTAAAAGATAAAATGGATTATTCGGAGTATGGAGGAGCAGCGTTATTTGGGTTGAAAGCTCCTGTCATTAAGGCTCACGGTTCTTCCAATGACCAATCAATATTTAGTGCGATTCGTCAAACGAGAGAAATGGTAGCGAAAGAAGTTATTCCTACTATTTCAAGCGTAATGGAGAAAGAGCCACTCCAATAAGAGGAGGATTTGAAATGGGAAAAATAGCATTTCTTTTTCCGGGCCAAGGTTCACAGGCAGTTGGAATGGGTAAACAGTTAGCAGAGAATAATAAAGAGGTTGCAAATGTGTTTGCAAAAGCAGATGAGGTGTTGAAAGATTCACTTTCAGAAGTGATTTTTGAAGGACCGCAGGAAAAGCTTACGTTAACGACGAATGCACAGCCTGCCTTATTAACAACGAGTTTTGCTATTTTGACAGCTTTAAAAGAGTATGATATTATACCAGACTTTGTCGCGGGGCATAGTTTAGGTGAATATAGCGCTCTAGTAGCAGCGGGTGCATTAACTTTTGAAGACGCTGTATATGCTGTAAGGAAACGTGGGGAATATATGGAAGAAGCTGTTCCTGGCGGAGAAGGTGCAATGGCGGCTATTTTAGGTGCTGATCCACATATGTTGAAACAAGTTACAGAAGAAGTAACAAGTGAGGGATATGCAGTACAAATCGCTAATATGAATAGTACGAAGCAGATTGTGATTTCTGGAACAAAACAAGGAGTAGAGATTGCTTCTCAAAGAGCGAAAGAAAATGGTGCAAAGAGAGCAATTCCGCTTAAGGTAAGTGGACCGTTCCACTCTTCGTTAATGAAGCCAGCGGCGGAGAAATTCCAAAGTGTCTTAAATGAAATTACAATTCAGGATACGAATATTCCAGTTATTGCAAATGTAACAGCAGACGTTATTACAAGTGGTGCAGATATTCAAGAAAAGCTAATCGAACAGCTCTATTCGCCTGTCTTATGGTACCCATCTATTGAATACATGGTGAATCAAGGGGTAGACACATTTATTGAGATTGGACCTGGGAAAGTACTTGCTGGACTTATGAAGTCGATTGATTCATCAGTGAAAGCATATGCGATATACGATGAAGAGACATTAAAAGATACCATTTCAAATTTGAGAGGAGAAAACTGATGTTAAAAGGGAAAGTAGCATTAGTAACCGGCGCTTCACGTGGAATTGGCCGTGCGATTGCGATTGATTTAGCGAAACAAGGGGCAAATGTTGTAGTGAATTATGCTGGTAATGAGCAAAAGGCAAATGAAGTAGTTGATGAAATAAAGAAATTAGGTTCGGATGCAATTGCAGTAAGAGCAGATGTTGCAAATGCTGAAGACGTTACAAATATGGTGAAACAAACTGTAGATGCATTTGGACAAGTTGATATTCTTGTAAATAATGCAGGTGTAACGAAAGATAATTTATTAATGCGTATGAAAGAAGAAGAATGGGATACAGTTATTAATACAAACCTAAAAGGTGTATTCTTATGTACGAAGGCAGTATCTCGATATATGATGCGTCAACGTCATGGACGTATTGTTAATATCGCTTCTGTCGTTGGAGTAACAGGTAATCCAGGACAAGCAAACTATGTTGCTGCTAAAGCGGGTGTAATTGGATTAACAAAAACATCAGCAAAAGAGTTAGCGAGCCGCAATATTACTGTAAATGCACTTGCTCCTGGGTTTATTGCGACAGATATGACAGATGTATTGGATGAAAATATAAAAGCTGAGATGTTAAAATTAATTCCTGCAGCTCAGTTTGGCGAAGCGCAAGATATCGCAAATGCTGTAACGTTTTTTGCTTCTGATCAAAGCAAATATATTACAGGTCAAACGTTAAATGTTGATGGCGGTATGGTAATGTAATAAAAGAATCGATTTCAGCTAGTTTTTTTGGACAATATTTAATATAATATTTGAGGGGAGGTGAATGGAATGGCAGATGTTTTAGAGCGTGTAACAAAAATCATCGTTGATCGTTTAGGAGTAGAAGAGACTGAAGTAGTACCAGCTGCAAGCTTCAAGGAAGATTTAGGAGCAGACTCCCTAGATGTAGTAGAACTTGTAATGCAATTAGAAGACGAATTCGAAATGGAAATTTCTGATGAAGATGCTGAAAAGATTGCTACTGTTGGCGATGCTGTGACTTACATAGAGAGTCATCTATAATGCTTGAATGAAGTCCCGTTTTTTAGCGGGGCTTCTCGGCTTATATCTGGAGGGACCTATGCCGTACCGAAAATATAGAGAAAAAAAATACGAAACAAAATATCGTGAAGCGTTTAAAGTATTTCAAGAAAAGATAGGTATTACGTTTACAGATGAAAAATTATTGACTCAAGCATTTACGCATTCATCGTATGTGAATGAGCATCGAAAAAAACCGCATGAAGACAATGAGCGTCTCGAATTTCTTGGAGATGCAGTATTGGAACTTACTGTATCGCAGTATCTGTTTCAAAAATATCCGACAATGAGCGAAGGAGAGTTAACAAAACTACGTGCAGCTATTGTATGTGAACCATCTCTTGTTCGTTTTGCAAATGAGTTGTCATTTGGTAGCCTTGTTTTATTAGGAAAAGGTGAGGAAATGACAGGTGGACGTGAACGACCAGCTTTATTAGCGGATGTCTTTGAAGCGTTTATTGGTGCCCTTTATCTTGATCAAGGGCTAGAAACAGTATGGGGATTCTTAAAAGAAATTGTATACCCTAAAATTAATGAAGGTGCTTTTTCTCATGTGATGGATTATAAGAGTCAATTACAAGAGTTGATTCAGCGTGATGGTAGTGGCAATATTGAGTATCAAATTTTGCAAGAAAAAGGACCGGCCCACAATCGAGAATTTGTGTCACGTGTTACGTTAAATAACGTGGCTTTAGGTCTTGGTAGTGGCAAGTCGAAAAAAGAAGCAGAGCAACAAGCTGCTGCAGAAGCTTTGAAAAAGTTAAAAGAGCAACGATAAGGAATCCCCCTTTGAATGAGGGGGATTCCTTGTGTATAGAATGAAACTTTCCTTTTATTTGTAAATGAAAGGGAAGTGAATCCGTATAATAGCTTGTTTTTGTATAAACAACATTTATAGTAACGGAGAATAGGAGGAAGGCCTTTCGTGTTTTTAAAAAGATTAGAAATAGCAGGATTTAAGTCTTTTGCTGAGCGTGTATCTGTTGATTTTGTCCCGGGTGTAACGTCTGTAGTAGGACCTAATGGAAGCGGGAAAAGTAATATTACTGATGCCATTCGCTGGGTACTTGGTGAACAATCTGCAAAATCATTACGTGGTGCAAAGATGGAAGATATTATTTTTGCAGGCAGTGATACGAGAAGAGCAGTTAATGTTGCTGAAGTAACAATAACTTTAAATAATGAAGATCAACGTTTACCGATTGAATATAATGAAGTGTGTGTAACACGTCGTGTATCTCGTTCTGGTGATAGTGATTTTTATATTAATAAACAATCATGTAGATTAAAAGATATTATTGATTTATTTATGGACTCTGGTATGGGAAGAGAAGCTTTTTCGATTATTAGTCAGGGGAAAGTTGAAGAGATCTTAAGTAGTAAATCAGAAGAACGTCGTGGTGTATTTGAAGAAGCTGCGGGAGTACTGAAATACAAACTTCGTAAAAAGAAAGCTGAAGGGAAATTAGCAGACACACAAGAAAACTTAAATCGTGTACAAGATATAATTCACGAATTAAGTAGTCAAGTAGAACCTTTAGAAAGACAAGCTTCTATTGCGAAAGATTATCTCGAGAAAAAAGAAGAATTAGAGAAAGTAGAAGCGGCGCTTATTGTACATGAAATTGAAGAATTACATGAGAAATGGGAAGCGCTTCGAAATCAGTTTGGGCATAATAAAAACGAAGAAGCTAAAATGTCAACGGATTTACAAAAAGGTGAAGAAGAGCTTGAGGAATTACGAGGACAATTACAAGCGGTAGATGAGTCTGTAGATTCCTTACAAGAAGTACTTCTTCTTTCTAGTAAAGAACTAGAAAAGTTAGAGGGACAGCGTGAGTTATTAAAAGAGAGAAAGCAAAATGCAACGACGCATTGTGCACAACTCGAACAGTTAATTGTTGAATTGACAGAGAAAGCTACAAGTTATGATGGTGAAATTGAATCAAGTACAGAAGTGTTGATGCAATTTGTGAATCAAGTGAAAGATTTGGAGACAAAATTGCATGATAATGAGCGATTGCTTGCAACTTTTGCTGACAATTTAGAGGAACAAATTGAGAATTTAAAAGGTGATTATATTGAACTTTTAAATCAACAAGCTAGTCATCGTAATGAGTTATCTATGATTGAAGAACAATCTAAACAACAAAGCTCTAAAAATGAACGCCTTGATGAAGAAAATGCGAAATATGTAGAAATACGTATGGAAATTACAGCGAAAAAGACGAAACTTGTGGAAAGTTATGAACAAGTGAAAGAAAAGGTAGCTGGTATCCTTTCGAACATACAAAAGACAGAAGCAGCACTTGGGAAATGCAAGGCACAGTATAGTGAAAATGAAACAAAACTGTACCAAGCGTATCAATTTGTACAACAGGCACGTTCTCGAAAAGAAATGCTAGAAGAGATGCAAGAAGACTACTCCGGTTTCTATCAAGGGGTACGTGAAGTATTAAAAGCTAGAGAAAATAAGTTGCAAGGTATCGAGGGTGCTGTGGCAGAACTGCTAACGGTACCGAAAGAATATGAAATTGCAATGGAAATTGCTCTAGGTGCAGCTATGCAGCATATTGTCGTACAAAAAGAAGAGCATGCTCGTGATGCAATTGCGTTTTTAAAACAAAATAAACATGGACGAGCAACGTTTTTACCGCAAGCTGTTATTAAAGGTAGATCGTTATCATTTGAGCAATTACGTATTGTAAATCAACACCCATCGTTTGTAGGTGTGGCGGCAGAACTTGTGCAATATAACAATAAATATGAAAATGTAGTTTCGAATTTATTAGGTACTGTTATTGTTGCAAAAGATTTACGCGGGGCGAATGAGTTGGCGAAACAACTACAATACCGTTATCGCATTGTAACAATCGAAGGTGATGTAGTGAACCCTGGTGGTTCTATGACAGGTGGAGCGGTAAAACAGGCGAAATCTTCTTTATTAGGACGTCAACGTGAATTAGAAGAGTGGACGAACAAGTTAACTGATATGGAAGAAAAAACAACGAAGTTAGAGAACTTTGTTAAAGCCGTAAAACAAGAGATTCAAGAAAAAGAAGTGCAAATACGCGAACTAAGGCAAAGTGTAGAAACAGAGCGTGTAGATGAGCAGAATTTAAGAGAAGAAATTAATCGTTTAGAATTAGAAGAACACCGTATTAATGATCGCTTATCTATTTACGATTTAGAGATTGAAGGCTTCTTACAAGATCAAGTGAAAATACAAGGGCGTAAAGAAGAACTAGAAAAGATTTTAGCGACTCTTCAAGCAGAGATTACAGAATTAGATAGCAAAATCGCAGCTTTAACAAAACAAAAAAGTGAGCAGCATTCTTCGAAAGAAAAAGTTCAAAAAGAAATGACTGAATTAAAAGTGTTGGCGGCTGAAAAGCAACAACGCTTATCTAATCAGAAAGAAAAAGTTGAACGATTGACGAAGGAAAAAGAAGAGACGGATGCAACGCTTGTCAAAACGAAAGAGGATTTAGCATTCTTAAAACAAGAAATGACATCGAATTCAAGTGGTGAAGAACAAATTACGAATATGATTGAGAAGAAAGCATATGATCGTAATCAAACTTCAGAGTTAATTCGCTCTCGTCGTGAACAACGTATATCTTTACAAGAGAGAGTAGAACATTTAGAGCGTAATCTGAAAGAAACAACAGGTAAACATAAATACATTCTTGAGATGTTGAAGGATCAAGAAGTAAAAATAAACCGACTTGATGTAGAGTTAGAAAATAGATTACAACATTTACGTGAAACATATACGATTTCGTTTGAAGCAGCAAAACTGAAGTATACAATGACGATGCCTGCCGAGGATGCACGTAAAAAGGTGAAACTAATTAAACTATCCATCGAAGAGCTAGGAACAGTAAACTTGGGAGCAATTGATGAGTATGAGCGTGTAGCAGAGCGTCATACATTCTTACTAGAGCAAAAAGATGACCTAGAAGAAGCGAAAACGACATTGCACCAACTAATTACTGAAATGGATGAAGAAATGAAAAAACGCTTTTCTACCACGTTTGAAGGAATTCGAATGGAGTTTCAATCGGTATTCTCTGAATTATTTGGAGGCGGTAGGGCGGATTTAGTCATGACGAATCCAGAAGACTTATTAAATACGGGTATTGATATAGTAGCGCAACCACCAGGGAAGAAACTGCAAAACTTAGGTTTACTGTCAGGTGGAGAGCGTGCTTTAACAGCAATTGCGCTGTTATTTGGTATTTTAAAAGTGCGCCCAGTCCCATTCTGTGTACTAGATGAGGTAGAGGCGGCTCTTGATGAGGCGAATGTTGCCCGTTTTGCTCAGTATTTAAAGAAATTTAGTGATGAGACACAGTTTATTGTAATTACACATAGAAAAGGTACAATGGAAGAGTCTGACGTATTGTACGGTGTAACAATGCAAGAGTCAGGGGTATCCAAACTTGTTTCGGTTCGTTTAGATGATGGAGAAGAACTAGTTGCAAGCAAATAGGAAGGATGGGACAGTATGAGCTTTTTTAAAAAGTTAAAAGAAAAAATTTCAAAACAAACAGATACGGTAACAGAGAAGTTTAAACACGGATTAGAAAAAACGAGAAATTCGTTTGCAGATAAAGTAAATGATTTAGTCTTTCGTTACCGTAAAGTAGATGAAGATTTTTTCGAAGAATTAGAAGAAATTTTAATCGGTGCGGATGTTGGCGTTTCGACAGTAATGGAATTGATTGATCAATTGAAAGAAGAAGTGCAACGTCGTAACATTCAAGATCCAAAAGAAGTACAAGCTGTTATTTCAGAAAAATTAGTAGGGATTTACAAAGGTGACAGTGACTTTAGTAACGAAATTAATGTGCAAGAGGATCAATTAACAGTTGTTTTATTTGTCGGTGTTAACGGCGTAGGAAAAACGACGACAATTGGTAAACTAGCACATAAATTTAAATCGGAAGGTAAATCTGTTCTATTGGCGGCAGGAGATACATTCCGTGCTGGAGCGATTGAACAATTAGAAGTATGGGGCGATCGCGTTGGTGTAGAAGTGATTAAACAAGGATCAGGGTCTGATCCAGCAGCGGTTATGTATGATGCTGTACAAGCTGCAAAAGCACGTAAAGTAGACGTATTACTATGTGATACAGCAGGACGTTTACAAAATAAAGTGAACTTAATGAAAGAGTTAGAGAAAGTAAAGCGTGTAATTGAGCGCGAAGTACCAGGAGCTCCTCATGAAGTATTACTTGTAATTGATGCTACAACAGGACAAAACGGTTTAAGTCAAGCGAAAACATTCCGTGAAGCAACGAATGTTACTGGTATTGTTTTAACGAAGTTAGATGGTACTGCTAAAGGTGGTATTGTATTAGCGATTCGAAACGAAATGGATGTACCGGTGAAATTCGTTGGATTAGGGGAACAAATGGATGATCTGCAACAGTTTGATCCAGAACAATATGTGTATGGTTTATTTGCGAACTTAGTAGAAACAGAAGAAGTATAAGTGAAAGAAGCGGTATTTCCCGCTTCTTTTTCTATAAAAATATGTGATGTTAAGAAAAAAACTTGACACTCTTTTGTACTCCATGTAAACTAATTGATGTAAAGGGAAATCACTTAACAAAGGATGATCCAACATGCTCGAAAAAACAACGAGAATGAACTATTTATTTGATTTTTATCAATCGTTGTTAACGCAAAAACAGAGAAGTTATATGTCGCTTTATTATCTAGATGATTTATCTCTTGGTGAAATTGCGGAAGAATTTGATGTAAGTCGCCAAGCCGTGTATGATAACATTAAACGGACTGAAGCGATGCTTGAAGAATATGAAGATAAATTAGTATTACTTCAAAAGTTTCAAGAGCGACAGCGACTTGTTGCAAAGCTAAAACAGCTAATCAGCGAAGAAGAGCATGTGAATGAAGAAATGAAACAAGTTGTTGAAGCTATCGAAAAATTAGATTAGGAGGGCGGCAATATGGCATTTGAAGGATTAGCCGACCGACTTCAACAGACAATGCAAAAAATCCGCGGCAAAGGAAAAGTTTCTGAAGCCGATGTGAAAGAAATGATGAGAGAAGTTCGTCTAGCTCTTTTAGAAGCGGACGTTAACTTTAAAGTAGTAAAAGATTTTGTAAAGCGTGTGTCTGAACGTGCTGTCGGACAAGATGTAATGAAAAGTTTGACACCTGGACAACAAGTAATTAAAGTTGTACAGGAAGAACTTACAGAACTTATGGGTGGAGAGCAAAGCAAAATTGCTGTTGCTAATAAGCCACCGACTGTTATAATGATGGTTGGTCTGCAAGGTGCAGGTAAAACGACAACAACAGGTAAACTTGCGAATTTACTGCGTAAAAAGCATAATCGTAAACCAATGCTTGTTGCAGCGGATATTTACCGTCCAGCAGCGATTAAACAGCTTGAAACATTAGGGAAGCAATTGGACATGCCTGTTTTCTCTTTAGGAGATCAAGTTAGTCCAGTTGAAATTGCGAAACAAGCGATTGCAAAAGCAAAAGAAGATCATCACGATTATGTTTTAATTGATACAGCAGGTCGTCTGCATATTGATGAAGAACTAATGGATGAATTAGCGAAAGTGAAAGAAGTTGCGAAACCGGATGAAATTTTCCTAGTTGTCGATGCGATGACGGGACAAGACGCGGTAAATGTAGCACAAAGTTTCCATGAGCAGTTAGGTTTAACAGGTGTTGTATTAACGAAATTAGATGGTGATACGCGCGGTGGTGCGGCATTATCTATTAAGGCTGTAACAAACACACCTATTAAATTTGCTGGTATGGGTGAAAAACTAGATGCAATTGAAGCGTTCCATCCAGAACGTATGGCATCCCGTATTTTAGGGATGGGAGACGTCTTAACATTAATTGAAAAAGCGCAAGCTACAGTTGATGAAGAGAAAGCAAAAGAACTTGAGCAAAAAATGCGTACGCTTTCGTTTACGCTTGACGATTTCCTAGAACAACTTGGACAAGTACGTCAACTTGGACCGCTTGACGAATTGTTAGGAATGCTTCCTGGTGCAAATAAAATTAAAGGGCTGAAAAATGCACAAGTTGATGAAAAACAAATTGGGCATATTGAGGCAATTATTCGTTCTATGACTAAATTAGAGCGAGAACAACCGGAAATAATCAATGCTAGTCGCAAAAAGCGCATTGCCAAAGGTAGCGGTACAACGGTACAAGAAATCAATCGTCTAATCAAGCAATTTGATGATATGAAAAAAATGATGAAGACGATGACTGGAATGCAAAAAGGTAAGAAAAAAGGACTAGGTGGATTGAAGTTTCCATTCATGTAAGGAAAAAAAGATGGCTCTGTTAAGAAAAAATACTTTACAAAGCAATAGTCTTTTTGCTAATATAATTATCTGTGTGAAATAAATTCGGAGGTGCTTTATAAATGGCAGTTAAAATTCGTTTAAAACGTATGGGAGCTAAAAAAACTCCTTTCTATCGTGTAGTTGTTGCAGATTCTCGTTCTCCTCGTGACGGACGTTTCATTGAGGAAATCGGTACTTACAATCCGGTTGCTCAACCAGCTGAAGTTAAGATCAACGAAGAAGCAGCATTAAAATGGTTAGGAAATGGTGCTAAACCATCTGATACAGTTCGTAACTTATTCTCTAACCAAGGTATCATGGAGAAATTCCACTTATCTAAACAAGGTAAGTAATTGAGGCAATGACTATGAAGAAGTTAGTCGAGACGATTGTCAAGCCTCTTGTCGATCATCCTGAAGATGTAAAAGTTACACAGGAACTTTACAACGGAGAGATAAAGTATCGATTAACTGTACATCCTGAGGATGTTGGAAAAGTCATTGGAAAGCAAGGGACAGTTGCGAAAGCAATTCGAATGCTCTTGTATTCAGTGGGACATCATAACGATGAAAAAGTAACACTGGAAATTCAATAAACGTAAAAAGGGCGAGGAGTTATATCCTCTCCCTTTTTTAACATTTAAAGACAAATTGCATGTTCCATATGTGAAATGGAGATGCTTAATTTATATGGAAACCAGGGGGGACATACTATTTATGACAAAATGGTTTAATGTAGGAAAAATTGTAAATACTCATGGCGTAAGAGGAGAAATTCGTGTGATTTCTCGTACTGATTTTCCGGAAGAGCGATATAAAGTAGGAAACACTTTATACATATCGAATGAGAAAAGTACAGATTACCTTCCAGTGAAAGTAACTTCTCATCGTCAACATAAGACATTTGATTTATTAACATTTGAAGGATACAACAATGTAGATGAAGTAGAGAAATTTAAAGGTTCTTTAATAAAAGTACCAGAAGAGCAGTTAGGTGAACTAGCTGAGGGAGAATACTACTATCATGAAATTATTGGTTGTAACGTTGTAACAGAAGAGGGAGAGGCATTAGGAACGATCAAAGAAATCTTATCACCTGGTGCGAATGATGTTTGGGTAATTAAACGTCCAAAAGGTCAAGATCTGTTAATTCCCTATATTGATGATGTTGTGCTTCAAGTTAACATTGAGAATAAATTAGTAACCATTCATGTAATGGAAGGGTTGCTATAATGAAAATTGACATTTTAACATTGTTTCCAGATATGTTTACAGGTGTGTTTGGATCTTCAATTTTAAAGAAAGCACAAGAAAAAGAAGCGGTAGAGCTTCGTGTTGTCAATTTCCGCGATTATACAACGAGTAAGCATAATAGCGTAGATGATTATCCGTATGGTGGTGGTGCTGGGATGGTATTAACCCCTCAGCCTATTTTTGATGCTGTAGAAGATTTAACGAAAGAGACAGAGCGTAAGCCGAGAGTTGTCTTAATGTGTCCGCAGGGTGAAAGATTCACTCAGAAGAAAGCGGAAGAGCTTGCAGAGGAAGAACATGTAATCTTTGTATGTGGGCATTATGAAGGATATGACGAACGAATTCGTGAACATCTCGTAACAGATGAAATTTCTATTGGTGACTATGTATTAACCGGTGGAGAGTTAGCTTCTATGGTTATTACTGATAGTGTTGTACGTCTCCTGCCAGGAGTATTAGGGAATCATGCTTCGCAAGTCGAGGATTCATTTAGTACAGGTTTATTAGAGCATCCTCATTATACACGTCCAGCTGATTTTCGTGGTATGAAGGTGCCGGATGTATTAATGTCGGGAAATCATAAAAATATTGATGAATGGCGACATAAAGAATCACTACGTCGTACGTACACGCGTAGACCAGATTTATTGGAAGAACGAGAGTTGTCTAAGCAAGAAGAGAAATGGTTAGAACAGATTAAAGAAGGCAAATAAGGACTTGATATATTTGCTATTGCAACAGTTCTAGCAATATGCTATTATAACACTTGTGCTACTGAAATCAGTAGCCGTATTAACGATGTTCCGCTGTAATTTATTTAGACTTTATAAGAGCATCTGTTTAAAGGAGAGAATTTAATATGCAACAATTAATCGCAGAAATTACAAAAGGCCAATTAAAAACTGACCTTCCTTCATTCCGTCCTGGAGACACTTTACGTGTACACGTAAAAGTAGTTGAGGGAACTCGTGAAAGAATTCAGCTTTTCGAAGGTGTTGTAATCAAACGTCGTGGTGGCGGAATCAGTGAAACATTCACAGTTCGTAAGATTTCTTACGGTGTAGGTGTTGAGCGTACATTCCCAGTTCACACGCCAAGAATCGCGAAAATCGAAGTACTTCGCCGTGGTAAAGTACGTCGTGCTAAGTTATACTACTTACGTAACCTTCGCGGTAAAAAAGCACGTATTAAAGAAATTCGATAAGACATGTATGGGAGCTTGTAAATGCACAAGCTCCCTTTTTCCAATCTATATAAAATTTTGATATAATACGAGCAGCTTACATAATCGTGGAGGGGAAAAGCATGAAGAAAGAAAAGAGTTCACTTTGGGAATGGATCAAGGCAATTTTGATTGCAGTTGTATTAGCGGGTGTTATTAGACAGTTTTTCTTTGCGCCAATTCTCGTAGATGGGGTATCGATGGCGTCTACTTTACATGATCGCGATCGAATGATTGTCAATAAAATTGGTTATCACATAGGAGATCCGAAACGATTTGATATTATTGTATTCCGAGCAACGGAAGATAAAGATTATATTAAACGCATTATCGGCCTGCCAGGCGATGAAATAGAGTATCGTAATGATAAACTATATGTTAACGGAAAGCCTTATGAGGAGCCGTATTTAGACAAGCAGAAAAAACAAATTGCTGACGGACCGCTTACATATGATTTTACTCTTGAAGAAATGACAGGGAAGAAAACTGTTCCAGAAGGTCAATTATTTGTTTTAGGCGATAATCGTCGTTTTAGTAAAGATAGTCGTTCAATTGGTACAATTTCAATGGACCAAGTAATTGGAAAAGCAAATATACTATATTGGCCGTTAAAAGATGCACGTATTGTGAAATAAAAGAAAAAGAAGGTGGCAACATGGTAATTCAATGGTTCCCGGGACATATGGCAAAGGCTAGACGCCAAGTAACAGAAAAATTAAAGTTAATTGATGTTGTAATTGAGCTTGTAGATGCTCGATTACCTTTATCTTCTCGAAATCCAATGATCGATGAGATTATTACACATAAACCGAGGCTTGTTGTTTTAAATAAAGCTGATATGGCTGATGATCATTTAACGAAGCAATGGATCGCATATTTTAAAGAAAAAGGCCATATGGCAATTTCAATTAACGCACAAGCTGGACAAGGTATGAAGGAAATTGCAGCAGCTTGTAAAGTGTTGGTGAAAGAAAAATTTGATAAAATGGTTGCGAAAGGTATTAGACCAAGAGCGATTCGTGCATTAATTGTCGGTATACCGAATGTTGGTAAATCCACGTTGATTAATAAATTGGCGAAGAAAAATATTGCTAAAACGGGAGATCGCCCTGGTGTGACAACAGCTCAACAATGGATTAAAGTTGGGAAAGAAATGGAATTATTAGATACACCTGGTATTTTATGGCCTAAATTTGAAGATCAATTAGTGGGTCTTCGTTTAGCGACTACGGGTGCAATTAAAGACTCTATTTTAAATCTGCAAGATGTAGCTATTTATGCGTTACGTTTTATGGAGAAACATTATCCGGAACGTTTGAAAGAGCGCTATAATTTAAATGACATTCCAGAAGAGATTGTGGAGTTATTTGATGCGATTGGAAAAAACAGAGGTTGCTTAATGGGCGGCGGAATGATTGATTATGATAAAACATCTGAACTTGTACTTCGTGAGCTTCGTGGTGGCAAACTTGGAAAAATGACGTTTGAAACACCAGAAGAGTTTGCAGAGCAGACAGAAGATGCAGAAAAAGTAGAATAAGTATAAGACGTGCGTTTGTACGTCTTTTCTTTTTTGTATATAAAGGGAGTGGCATGAATGCAAAAAGTGACGATTCAAGAAGCGGAACATTTACTGCAAGAAATTATGAATGAAGAGGACGACCGCTTTCAAGTATTAATGAAGGATGAGCGAAAAGGGGTACAAAAACTCATTTTGAGGTGGTATAAACAAAAAGAGTTAGCACAAAAGGAAAAAGAAAAATTTCTAGAAATGTCTAAGTATGAAAATGCGTTACGTGAAAAAGGCCACACATATATTGCAGGTATAGATGAAGTAGGTCGTGGACCGTTAGCTGGGCCTGTCGTGACGGCAGCTGTTGTCCTTCCGGAAGGTTTTTATATTCCAGGGTTAAATGACTCGAAAAAGCTGAGTGAGGCGAAGCGAGAGCGTTTTTATGGTGAAATTAAAGCACAAGCAATTGCGATTGGAGTTGGAATTGTATCACCACAAGTTATTGATGAGATAAATATTTATCAAGCGACGAAACAAGCGATGTTAGATGCTGTTGCAAATTTATCTTGTACACCAGAACATTTATTAATTGATGCGATGAAACTTCCTACACCAATTCCGCAAACATCCATCATTAAAGGTGATGCGAAAAGTATTTCTATTTCAGCTGCATCTATTATTGCGAAAGTAACGAGAGATCGTATGATGAAAGAGCTTGGAGAAAAGTATCCTGCATATGGATTTGAACAACATATGGGATATGGCACGAAACAACATTTAGAAGCGATTGAAGTGCATGGAGTATTAGAAGAACACCGGAAATCGTTTGCGCCAATTAAAGATATGATTCAAAAATAAGCTGTATTTTTGCAGCTTATTTTTTATTTTGACATATAAACATTACTATTTTCAAAAAAGAATAAAGCGATTTCAGTTTTCTGACACTTTATTGTAGACAGCGTGCCAATCATCTTATACAATGGCAATGTAATGTTTTTTAAACATTAAAAAACTTTTCGAGTAAAACAGGAAAACAGGGGAGGATGGGACCATGAATATCCATGAGTACCAAGGTAAGGCAGTCCTTAGAAGCTATGGGGTTAGCGTTCCGAACGGGAAGGTTGCATTTACAGTAGAAGAAGCTGTAGAAGCAGCGAAAGAATTAGGAACGGATGTATGTGTAGTAAAAGCACAAATTCACGCTGGTGGACGCGGCAAAGCTGGCGGAGTAAAAGTTGCAAAAAATTTAGATGAAGTTCGTACATATGCAGAGAGCATTTTAGGAACTACACTTGTGACACATCAAACAGGTCCTGAAGGTAAGGAAGTAAAACGCTTACTTATCGAAGAAGGTTGCGATATTAAAAAAGAATATTATGTAGGTCTTGTGTTAGATCGTGCAACTTCTCAAGTTGTTTTAATGGCGTCTGAAGAAGGCGGAACAGAAATTGAGGAAGTAGCAGAAAAAACACCTGAAAAAATCTTTAAAGAATATATTGATCCAGCAGTAGGCTTACAAGGCTTCCAAGCGCGCCGAATCGCATTTAACATTAATATTCCAAAAGAGCTTGTAGGACAAGCTGTGAAGTTTATGATGGGCTTATACCGTGCGTTTATCGAAAAAGATTGCTCTATCGCTGAGATTAATCCACTTGTTACAACAGGTGACGGTAAAGTTATGGCATTAGATGCGAAATTAAACTTTGATTCTAATGCATTATATCGCCATAAAGACATTTTAGAACTTCGTGATCTTGAAGAAGAAGATGCAAAAGAAATTGAAGCTTCTAAATATGACTTAAACTACATTCCTTTAGATGGAAATATCGGTTGTATGGTTAATGGTGCAGGTTTAGCGATGGCTACAATGGATATCATTAAACATTACCATGGTGATCCAGCTAACTTCTTAGATGTTGGTGGCGGTGCGACAGCTGAAAAAGTTACAGAAGCATTCAAAATTATCCTTTCTGACAAAAATGTAAAAGGTATCTTCGTTAACATTTTTGGTGGCATCATGAAGTGTGATGTTATCGCAGAAGGTGTTATTGAAGCGACAAAGCAAGTTGGCCTTGAGTTGCCTTTAGTTGTACGTCTTGAAGGTACAAACGTAGAGTTAGGTAAGAAAATTTTAAATGAGTCTGGCTTAAATATTGTTGCAGCAGAATCTATGGCAGACGGTGCACAAAAAATTGTTTCACTAGTGGGCTAATAGAAAGCGGGGGAGAAAAATGAGCGTATTAGTTAATAAAGATACAAAAGTTATTGTTCAAGGTATTACAGGTTCTCAAGGGTTATTCCACACAAAGCAAATGATTGAATACGGTACGAAAATTGTCGGTGGTGTAACACCAGGTAAAGGTGGCACTGATATTGAAGGTGTACCAGTATTTGATACAGTAGAAGATGCAGTGAAGGCAACAGGCGCAAATGCTTCAGTTGTATACGTTCCACCCGCTTTTGCGGCTGATGCAATTATGGAAGCAGTTGATGCAGAAATTGATTTAGTAGTATGTATTACTGAAGGAATTCCTGTATTAGATATGGTAAACGTAAAGAGATATATGGCGGGTAAACATACACGTTTACTTGGACCAAACTGCCCGGGTGTTATTACGCCTGATGAATGTAAAATCGGTATTATGCCAGGATACATTCATAAAAAAGGCCATGTAGGTATCGTATCTCGCTCTGGTACATTAACGTATGAGGCTGTACATCAGTTAACACAAGAAGGTATTGGCCAATCTACTGCTGTAGGTATCGGCGGGGACCCTGTTAACGGTACAGACTTTATTGATGCGTTAAAAGCATTTAACGAAGATGAAGAAACACATGCTGTAATTATGATTGGTGAAATCGGTGGTACAGCGGAAGAAGAAGCAGCTGAGTGGGTAAAAGCTAATATGACAAAACCTGTTGTAGGCTTCATTGGTGGTCAAACTGCGCCTGAAGGCAAACGTATGGGCCATGCTGGGGCAATCATTTCTGGTGGTAAAGGAACTGCTGCAGAAAAGATTAAAACAATGGAAGCTTGTGGTATTAAAGTAGCGGAAACTCCAGCGGTTATGGGTGGAACGCTAATCTCTGTCTTAAAAGAAAAAGGTCTATTTGAGACTTGTAAAAACTATTAATCTTTTGAAAGACACCTTCTTGCTTGAAGGTGTCTTTTTACACAATTATTGTTTACATAATAAAAATTATGGGTAAGGAGATTTGAGATGAAAAGAGAACGATTATTACATCTTCATTACTTGTTAGCAGATCATTGGAAGGGGATGGAAAGACTATTATATGTCGATCCAGAATTGAAAGGAATATACGCTTTTAATGCAAAACAAATTGAATATTATACTGGAATATCCTCACAAAAATCTTCAGAATTAGTAAATTTTCTTCAAAGTTCAAGTCTCCCACAATATATATCTTATTTAAAGAAAAATCGAATCTTTTATATGACTATATGGGATGAAGATTATCCACAACTTTTACGTGAAATACAAGATCCCCCCTTTGTGTTATATGGAAAAGGAAAGAAGGATTTTCTCAATAAATCGAATAAATTAGCGGTTGTTGGAACGAGAGAACCGACTTTATATGGACAGGAGAGTTTAGAATTTATTTTACACCCAATATTAGAAAGAGGATGGCTTATTGTAAGTGGTTTTGCAAGAGGGATAGATACGATGTCACATGAAATTACAGTAAGACGACATTGCCCAACTATTGCGATACTAGGACATGGCTTATCGTATATATATCCAAAGGAGAATCAATATTTATATGAGGCGTGGAATGAATATATATTGTTATTAACAGAGTACCCTCCGCACTATGCACCGAAAAAATGGTATTTTCCAAAAAGGAACCGAATTATTAGTGGTATAAGTAAAGGGGTTTTAGTTGTAGAAGCGAAATCAAGAAGTGGAACACTTATTACTGCGGACCTTGCTTTAGAGCAAAATAGAGAGGTATTTGCACTTCCTGGACCTATATTTATAGAGAGTGCATCAGGAACGAATCATCTAATTCAACAAGGAGCGAAACTAGTAAGAAATGCAGAAGATATCCTAGAAGAGATTTTAAATTAACCTTATATTTTTATGTTTTTATTAAACAATTATTGACAAATGGTAGATAGGCGCTGTATGGTATATTCATTCTTGATTGACAAAAACAAGAGAAATCAATAAGATTAATGAAGACTTGAATCCACCTCTTAAGGAGGCACTAGCATGTCAGATTACCTCGTAATCGTGGAGTCGCCTTCTAAGGCGAAGACCATTGAGAAATATTTAGGGAAAAAATACAAAGTTGTCGCGTCTATGGGACACGTTCGCGATTTACCTAAAAGCCAAATGGGGATAGAAGTAAAGAACAACTTCACCCCGAAATATATTACCATTCGTGGTAAAGGTCCCGTCTTAAAAGACTTAAAATCAGCGGCAAAAAAAGCAAAGAAAGTCTATCTCGCGGCCGATCCAGACCGCGAAGGGGAAGCAATTGCTTGGCATTTAGCAAATACGTTAAATGTGGACGTTGAATCAGATTGTCGAGTTGTGTTTAATGAGATTACAAAAGATGCAATAAAAGAATCATTTAAACATCCTCGTGCGATTAATATGGATTTAGTAGATGCACAACAAGCAAGACGTATACTAGATCGTCTTGTTGGTTACAATATTAGTCCTTTATTATGGAAGAAAGTAAAAAAAGGATTAAGTGCAGGACGCGTACAATCTGTAGCAGTTCGTTTAATTATCGAACGTGAAAGAGAAATTCAAAGCTTTGAACCTGAAGAATTCTGGACAATTAAGACAGAATTTGTGAAAGGGAAAGACACATTTGAAGCAAGCTTTTACGGTGTAGATGGAGAAAAAGTTCAATTAACGAATGAAACGCAAGTGAATGAAATAATTGAACAGCTGAAAGAAAATGCGTTTTCAGTTGAAAATGTAACGAGAAAAGAGCGAAAACGTAATCCCGCATTACCATTTACAACATCTTCCTTGCAACAAGAGGCAGCGCGTAAGTTAAACATGCGAGCAAAGAAAACAATGATGCTTGCGCAGCAATTGTATGAAGGAATCGATCTTGGAAAACAAGGAACTGTAGGTCTTATTACGTATATGAGAACCGATTCAACTCGTATCTCAGAAACGGCTCAAACAGAGGCTCGTACTTACATTACTGAGGCGTATGGTACGGAATACATAGGAACAGGAACAGAAAAGAAGAAAGAAACGAAAAAATCAAATGCACAAGATGCGCATGAGGCGATTCGTCCTACTTCGGTAATGAGAAAGCCAGAGGAACTAAAGAGTTTCTTAGGTCGTGACCAACTTCGGTTGTATAAATTGATTTGGGAGCGATTTGTTGCAAGTCAAATGGCGTCTGCTATAATGGATACTGTGACAGCGAGGCTCATTAATAATAATGTTCAGTTCCGTGCAAGTGGATCAGTTGTAAAGTTCCCAGGGTTTATGAAAGTGTATGTAGAATCGAAAGATGACGGGGCTGAAGAAAAGGATAAGATGTTACCACCTTTAGAAGTAGGGGAAACAGTATTTTCTAAGGATTTAGAACCGAAGCAACACTTTACACAACCTCCGCCGCGCTATACAGAGGCTCGTCTAGTAAGAACACTTGAAGAGCTTGGAATTGGGAGACCGTCGACTTACGTACCGACACTTGAAACGATTCAAAAACGTGGATACGTAGGTTTGGATAATAAACGCTTCGTTCCAACTGAACTTGGTGAAATAGTAATTGAACTTATTTTAGAGTTTTTCCCAGAAATTATTAACATTGAATTTACTGCTAACATGGAGCAAAGTCTTGATGAAGTAGAAGAAGGAAATGCGAATTGGGTGAAAATTGTTGATGATTTCTACGTAGGCTTTGAACCGCGTTTAGAAAAAGCGGAAAAAGAAATGCGTGAAGTGGAAATTAAAGATGAACCAGCTGGGGAAGACTGTGAATTATGTGATCACCCAATGGTCTTTAAAATGGGTAAATACGGGAAATTTATGGCTTGCTCGAATTTCCCAGATTGTCGTAATACAAAACCGATTGTGAAAGAAATCGGTGTTACTTGTCCGAAATGTGATAAAGGTCAAATTATTGAACGTCGTAGTAATAAAAAGAAACGTCTTTTCTATGGGTGCGGTACATATCCAGAATGTGACTTTGTATCTTGGGATAAGCCGATTGGCCGTAAATGTCCGAAGTGCGAAGGTATGCTTGTAGAGAAGAAGTTGAAAAAAGGCGTGCAAGTACAATGTATTTCGTGCGATTATGAAGAAGAACAACAAATGTGAGCGTAACTGCTCACATTTTTTTCGGGAAGAAAAGGAAAGGTGATATAAATGACAACACAAGTAGTAAACGTCATTGGCGCAGGTCTTGCAGGAAGTGAAGCAGCTTACCAAATTGCAAAACGTGGTGTCCAAGTTAGATTATATGAAATGAGACCGGTAAGGCAAACGCCAGCTCATCACACAGATAAATTTGCTGAATTAGTATGTAGTAACTCACTTCGTGCAAACACTTTAACCAATGCTGTTGGTGTTATTAAAGAAGAAATGCGCTTAATGGATTCAGTTATTATTCGTGCAGCTGATGAGTGCTCTGTACCAGCAGGAGGGGCTTTAGCTGTAGATCGTCATGAATTTGCGGCAAAAGTAACGGAATATGTGAAAAACCATCCGAACGTAACTGTGATGAATGAAGAAATCACTGAAATTCCAGAAGGTCCTACTGTTATCGCGACAGGTCCACTTACGTCTCCTGATCTTGCTGCACAATTAAAAGAATTAACAGGTGAAGACTATTTTTATTTCTATGATGCTGCAGCACCGATTGTTGAGAAAGACAGCATTGATATGAATAAAGTGTATTTAAAATCTCGTTATGATAAAGGTGAAGCGGCATATTTAAACTGCCCGATGACAGAAGAGGAATTTGATCGTTTTTACGAGGCTTTAATCGCTGCTGAAACAGTACCTTTAAAAGAATTTGAAAAAGAAATTTTCTTTGAAGGTTGTATGCCGGTAGAAGTTATGGCAAGTAGAGGAAGACAGACACTAGTATTTGGACCGATGAAACCTGTTGGATTAGAAGATCCGAAAACAGGGAAAACGCCATATGCTGTTGTTCAGTTGCGTCAAGATGATGCAGCGGGAACGCTATACAATATCGTAGGTTTCCAGACGCATTTAAAGTGGGGACCACAAAAAGAAGTGTTACAGTTGATTCCAGGACTGGAAAACGCAGAGATTGTACGTTATGGTGTAATGCATCGCAATACGTTTATTAATTCACCTAACTTGCTTCGTCCAACATATCAATATAAACAACGTGATGATTTATTCTTTGCTGGTCAAATGACTGGAGTAGAGGGGTATGTTGAATCGGCGGCGTCAGGATTACTAGCAGGTATTAATGCTGCTCGACTTGTGAAAGGTGAAGAGCCAGTTGTATTACCGCCTGTAACTGCAATGGGAAGTATGGCGAACTATATTACTGCGACAAACGCGAAAAACTTCCAACCAATGAATGCAAACTTCGGTCTGTTTGCACCGTTAGAGAAGAAAATTAAAAGGAAAGCAGAACGTAATGAAGCCTATGCAACACGCGCTTTAGAAACGATTCAAAATTTTGTAAATATTTAGTTAAATTTCTTGCAAAGGCTACTAAGTTGTGATACGATTTAGTAGCCTTTATTGAGGTGAATTGTGTGAATGTGAAGAAATTGTTACAATTATTCGTTGGATATTTACAAATTGAAAGAAATTATTCAAAATATACAATTGCAAGTTATCAAAATGATTTAGAACATTTTGTGCAATTTATGGAGCGAGAAGGCATATCCTCTTTTTTAGATATTACATACGCGGATGTTCGTTTGTACTTAACGACGTTGCACGATGAAAAGTTAGCCCGTAAATCTGTCGCAAGAAAAGTATCAAGCTTACGAAGTTTATATCGTTTTTTGATGCGTGAAGGTTATCGGAAAGATAATCCGTTTGCACTTGCGTCACTCCCCAAAAAAGAATTGTCAATCCCAAAGTTTTTATATGCTGAAGAATTAGAGGAATTATTTGAAGTTTCTGACACGGAAACGCCGCTAGGTCAAAGGAATCAAGCTTTATTAGAGTTGATGTATGCGACTGGGATCCGTGTGAGTGAATGTGTTAATTTACAACTTACCGATATTGACTTTGCGGTGGGAACAATTTTAGTAATGGGAAAAGGAAAAAAACAAAGATATATTCCGTTCGGGAGTTATGCGCAGGATGCTTTAATTACTTATATAGAGAACGGGAGAAAACAGTTAGCTCAAAAAACTGAAGAACACTCTCATATGGTATTTTTAAATGCGAAAGGCACGCCGCTGACAAGTCGAGGGGTACGTTATGTATTAAATGAACTCATTAAGAAGGCTTCACTGACAATGCGGATAAGTCCCCATATGTTAAGGCATACATTTGCTACACACATATTAGATGAAGGGGCAGATTTACGTACTGTACAGGAGCTACTCGGTCATGAGAATTTGTCGACGACACAAATTTATACGCATGTCTCTAAAGAAAGATTGCGTTCTGTCTACATGAAGCATCACCCACGGGCATAAATTGCTTTTAAAGCTATAAAAACATATAAAGGAGTTTTTTCTATGGGGAATTTCCACGCTACAACGATATTTGCAGTTCATCATAATGGAGAATGTGCAATGGCTGGAGATGGCCAGGTGACAATGGGAAATGCGGTTGTAATGAAACATACAGCTCGTAAAGTCCGTAAACTTTTCCAAGGGAAAGTTTTAGCTGGTTTTGCAGGTTCCGTTGCTGACGCATTTACTCTTTTTGAAATGTTTGAAGGGAAATTAGAAGAGTACAATGGGAACTTGCAGCGTGCTGCAGTTGAGATGGCAAAACAATGGCGTGGCGACAAAATGTTACGTCAGCTAGAAGCGATGCTCATTGTCATGGATAAAACAACTATGCTTCTTGTTTCAGGTACAGGAGAAGTGATTGAACCAGATGATGGTATTTTAGCAATTGGATCTGGCGGGAATTATGCGCTTTCTGCAGGTCGTGCTTTAAAGCAATATGCAAGTGAACATTTAACAGCGAAGCAAATTGCGAAAGCGAGTTTAGACATTGCTGGCGATATTTGTGTTTATACAAACCACAATATAATTGTGGAAGAATTGTAGAATCGTAAGGGAGGCATTTTATATGCATTTACATTTTACTCCGCGTCAAATTGTGGAAAAATTAGATCAATACATTATCGGTCAAAAAGATGCGAAGAAAGCGGTTGCTGTAGCTTTAAGAAATCGTTACCGCCGAAGTAAATTAGCTGAAAATCTACGTGATGAAATTGCACCTAAAAATATTTTAATGATTGGACCGACAGGTGTTGGTAAAACAGAGGTCGCACGACGAATGGCAAAACTCGTTGGAGCACCTTTTATTAAGGTTGAAGCTACGAAGTTTACAGAAGTTGGATATGTAGGTAGAGATGTAGAATCGATGGTACGTGACCTTGTAGAAACGTCAGTTCGTATCGTGAAAGAAGAAATGGTAATTAAAGTACAAGACAAAGCAGAAGAGCAAGCGAACCAACGTCTTGTTGAAATTTTAGTGCCGAGTCCGGAGAAACAATCTGGATTTAAAAACCCATTAGAAATGCTATTTGGCGGTGCTCAAAATTCGAATCAAACATCAGATGAGCAGGAAGATGTTGAAATTGAAAAGAAACGTCAAGATGTAGAAAGAAAGCTAGCTGCAGGACTTCTTGAAGATGAGATTGTATCGATTGAAGTGACTGAGCAACAGTCTTCTATGTTCGATATGTTACAAGGAACTGGCATGGAACAAATGGGAATGAATTTCCAAGATGCATTAGGAAGTTTTATGCCGAAAAAAACAAAAAAACGTAAACTTTCTGTGAAAGAAGCAAGAAAACTCTTGACAAATGAGGAAGCACAGCGCTTAATTGATATGGATGAAGTTACACAAGAGGCTGTTTATCGTGCTGAACAGCTCGGGATTATTTTTATCGATGAAATTGACAAAATTGCTGGTAAGCAGTCGAATAGCGTAGATGTATCACGTGAAGGTGTGCAACGTGACATTTTACCAATTGTAGAAGGATCGAATGTTGCGACAAAATACGGATCAGTAAAAACGGATTATATTTTATTCGTTGCAGCTGGAGCGTTTCATATGTCTAAACCGTCGGATTTAATTCCGGAACTGCAAGGGAGATTTCCGATTCGAGTAGAATTAACAAAATTGTCTACAGATGATTTTGTTAAAATATTAATCGAACCTGACAATGCGTTAATTAAACAATATATGGCTTTATTAGCGACTGAAGGTATAGAAATTGAATTTTCAGACGAAGCTATTCGTAAGATTGCTGAGATTGCTTATCAAGTTAATCAGGATACAGATAATATTGGAGCAAGAAGACTTCATACGATTATGGAGAAGCTCCTTGAAGATTTATCGTTTGAAGCATCTGAAATTACGTTAGAGAAAATAACGATAACACCTCAATACGTTGAGGAGAAATTAGCAACGATTGCTAAAAATAAAGATGTGAGCCAGTTTATTTTGTAATTGTGTCATCAGGTGACTCGCCCTAGTTTCCAAGTGATGAAAAAATATGTGAGTAACATGTAGGAGGAACTTTTGAAATGGAATTATTAGCAAAAACAAGAAAATTAAATGCTTTATTACAGAGCGCAGCAGGAAAGCCTGTAAACTTTAGAGAAATGTCTGACACAATGTGTGAAGTAATCGAAGCGAACGTATTCGTAGTAAGCCGTCGTGGTAAATTACTAGGTTATGCAATTCACCAACAAATTGAGAATGAGCGTATGAAACAAATGCTTGCAGAGCGTCAATTCCCGGAAGAATACACACAAAGCTTATTCAACATTACAGAAACATCTTCTAACTTAGATGTAAACAGTGCTTACACAGCATTCCCGGTAGAAAATAGAGAATTATTCGGTCAAGGTTTAACTACAATCGTACCAATCGTTGGTGGCGGTGAGCGTCTAGGCACATTAGTGTTAGCTCGTCTTGGTCAAGAGTTCTTAGACGATGATTTAATCCTTGCTGAATACAGTTCAACTGTAGTAGGTATGGAAATTTTACGTGAAAAAGCAGAAGAAATCGAAGAGGAAGCACGTAGTAAAGCTGTTGTTCAAATGGCGATTAGCTCATTGTCTTACAGTGAGTTAGAAGCAATCGAGCATATCTTCGAAGAATTAAATGGAACAGAAGGATTACTTGTTGCAAGTAAAATTGCTGATCGCGTAGGAATTACTCGTTCTGTAATCGTAAATGCACTACGTAAATTAGAAAGTGCTGGTGTTATTGAGTCTCGCTCTTTAGGTATGAAAGGAACATACATTAAAGTGCTAAACGACAAGTTTCTACAAGAACTTGCTAAATTAAAAACAAACTAATTTATAAAAACTCTCCTCCCTTGAGGAGAGTTTTTTTGTATATAAGAGGTTGATGTTGTTTGTGAACAGCGCCATAATCATGTTTTTTAGAAACTATTATTTGAATTTCACTTTTTTGCTTAAAAGAAATACAGGCTGGTAATACTAGAATTCGAGTGTGAATAAAGAAAGTTTTACATTGTTCGCATTTTCGACTTGATTGTAATATTTCAGTATGATATAGTAAGCAGTGGTGTCAGTACAAAGTACACACGTTTACTGATTTAAGTGTTGGTGCTACGTTTGTAGTTTCGCTTAGAGATGAAGTAAACGGAGGATATCAAAAACCATTTAGGAGGAACTATATTATGTCAGTAATTTCTATGAAGCAATTGCTTGAAGCTGGTGTTCATTTCGGACATCAAACTCGTCGTTGGAACCCAAAAATGAAGCGTTACATTTTCACAGAGCGTAACGGTATCTACATCATCGACTTACAAAAAACTGTGAAAAAAGTTGAGGAAGCTTACAGAACGATGCGTGACATCGCTGCTGAAGGTGGAGACATCTTATTCGTAGGTACTAAAAAACAAGCACAAGAAGCTATTAAAGAAGAAGCAACTCGTGCTGGTATGTACTTCGTTAACCAACGTTGGTTAGGTGGAACTTTAACAAACTTCCAAACAATCCAAAAGCGTATCAAGCGTCTTAAAGACATCGAAAGAATGCAAGAAGATGGTACTTTCGAAGTACTACCTAAGAAAGAAGTTGTTCAACTTAAAAAAGAGTTAGAGCGTCTTGAGAAATTCTTAGGCGGTATTAAAGATATGAAAGGTCTTCCAAGTGCATTATTCGTAGTAGACCCTCGTAAAGAGCGTATTGCAGTTGCTGAAGCACGCAAATTACACATTCCAATCATCGGTATCGTTGATACAAACTGTGATCCAGACGAAATCGATCACGTTATCCCAGCAAACGATGATGCAATTCGTGCTGTAAAACTTCTTACATCTAAAATGGCAGACGCGATCCTTGAAGCAAAACAAGGTGAAGAAACTGTTACTGCGTAACAAAGTTGGAAAGGTGATAAGGGGTTCGGCCTTTTATCACCTTTTTTAAGGTATAAACACCTTTATAAAAGGTATAAATACATATTTTAGGAGGATGAAAAGTATGGCAATCACTGCACAAATGGTAAAAGAATTACGTGAAAAAACTGGCGCAGGTATGATGGACTGCAAAAAAGCTTTAACAGAAACTAATGGCGACATGGAGAAGGCAATTGACTTCTTACGTGAAAAGGGTATTGCGAAAGCTGCTAAAAAAGCAGACCGCATCGCTGCTGAAGGTTTAACTTTCATCGAAACAAACGGTAACGACGGTTTAATCTTAGAATTAAACTCTGAAACTGATTTCGTTGCGAAAAACGAAGGTTTCCAAACATTAATTAAAGAATTAGCTGCTCACTTATTAACTAACAAACCAGCTAACGTTGAAGAAGCTATGGCTCAAACGATGGAAAACGGTAAAAAAGTTGAAGAGCACATCAACGAAGCAATCGCTAAGATTGGTGAAAAACTTACACTTCGTCGTTTCGAAATCGTATCAAAAACTGATGCAGATGCATTCGGTGCTTACCTACACATGGGTGGACGCATTGGTGTACTAACAGTTCTTGAAGGTTCTACTGATGAAGCAGCTGCTAAAGATGTTGCAATGCACATCGCTGCAGTTAACCCTAAATACATCGACCGCGATGCTGTAACAGCTGAAGAAGTTGAGCATGAGCGTCAAGTATTAACACAACAAGCATTAAACGAAGGCAAGCCTGAAAAAATCGTTGCAAAAATGGTTGAAGGCCGTCTTGGCAAATTCTTCGAAGAGATTTGCTTACTTGACCAAGCATTCGTTAAAAACCCTGATATGAAAGTTCGTCAGTTCGTTGAGTCTAAAGGCGGAACATTAAAAGGATTCGTTCGCTACGCTGTTGGTGAAGGTATCGAAAAACGCGAAGACAACTTTGCTGAAGAAGTAATGAACCAAGTAAAAGGTAGTAACTAATACAGATTAGGGAACACATTGTGTTCCCTTTTTTAAAATAAAGATGTAAGCAATTGGAGGTTCATTATGAGTAAACCGAAATATAATCGTGTCGTTTTAAAGCTGAGTGGAGAAGCTTTAGCTGGCGAGCAAGGATTTGGAATTAACCCAGCTGTTATTAAATCAGTTGCGGAACAAGTGAAAGAAATTGCAGAACTTGATGTAGAGGTTGCTGTTGTTGTTGGTGGCGGAAACATTTGGCGTGGAAAAATCGGAAGTGAAATGGGAATGGATCGCGCTGGAGCAGATTACATGGGTATGTTAGCGACAGTTATGAACTCATTAGCTCTTCAAGATAGCCTAGAGAACATTGGAATTCAAACTCGTGTTCAAACTTCAATCGAAATGCGTCAGGTAGCAGAGCCTTACATTCGTCGTAAAGCAGTTCGTCATCTAGAGAAAAAACGTGTTGTGATCTTTGCAGCAGGTACAGGTAACCCATATTTCTCTACAGATACAACAGCAGCACTACGTGCAGCGGAAATCGAAGCAGACGTTATCTTAATGGCGAAAAACAATGTAGATGGTGTATATAATGCTGATCCATCTCTTGACCCAACAGCTACGAAATACGAAACACTTACTTACTTAGATGTATTAAAAGAAGGTTTAGGTGTAATGGATTCAACAGCTTCTTCTTTATGTATGGATAACGACATTCCATTAATTGTATTCTCAGTTATGGAAAAAGGTAATATTAAACGTGCCGTTTTAGGCGAAAATATTGGAACAGTTGTAAGGGGGAAATAAATATGGGACAACAAGTATTGAAGTCTTCAAATGAAAAAATGGAAAAAGCAGTTGCTGCTTACTCTCGTGAATTAGCAACAGTTCGTGCAGGTCGTGCAAGTTCGTCTGTATTAGATAAGGTACAAGTTGATTACTATGGTGCACCAACACCTGTTGTGCAATTAGCGAACATTACAGTTCCAGAAGCACGTTTACTTGTAATTCAACCTTATGATAAAACTTCTATCGGTGATATTGAAAAAGCAATCTTAAAAGCAGATTTAGGCTTAAATCCTTCTAATGATGGAACTGTAATTCGTATTGCATTCCCTGCATTAACAGAAGAGCGTCGTCGTGATCTTGTAAAAGTTGTGAAAAAATATGCTGAAGAAGCAAAAGTTGCTGTTCGTAACGTACGTCGTGACGGTAATGATGATCTTAAGAAGCTTGAAAAAGCTGGCGATATTACAGAAGATGATTTAAGAGGATATACTGAAGATATCCAAAAAGAAACAGATAAATATATTGCAAAAGTTGACGAAATCGCAAAAAACAAAGAAAAAGAAATCATGGAAGTGTAATAGCGATACCTTCGCAAATATGACCCTCTTCTTAAGGGGGTCTTTTTACACTTTTAGGCATATGTCTGCTTGCTGGAGGGTATGAATGATGTTTAAAAACTTTCCTTTTTTTAAAAGTAAAAAGGTCGCATCGTTTGATCATCTCGTTGAAGAAGTGAAAAAAGGATACATCCCAGAACATATTGCCATTATTATGGATGGTAATGGAAGATGGGCAAAGAGGAGAGCGATGCCTCGTATTGCGGGACATCATGAAGGCATGCAAGTTGTAAAGAAAATCACAAAATTTGCAAGCAAACTTAATGTGAAAGTATTAACTCTTTATGCTTTTTCAACTGAGAACTGGAAAAGACCGAAAAAGGAAGTTGACTATTTAATGAGGCTTCCAGAAGAATTTCTAGGTACATTTTTACCAGAATTGATTGAAGAGAACGTACAAGTCCGAGTAATAGGGCAACAAGATCGTCTTCCTACGCATACACGCAGAGCGATGGAGAAGGCCATGGAAGACACGAAAGAGAATACGGGATTAATTCTTAATTTCGCGTTAAACTATGGAAGTCGAGATGAAATCGTTTCTGCTGTGCAACATATGATGAAAGATAGTGAGGAAGGAAAGGTTCGTATTGAAGATGTAAGTGAAGAAATGCTTTCTTCCTACTTAATGACGAGCTCGTTACCTGATCCTGAGTTGTTAATCCGTACAAGTGGAGAGTTACGTATTAGTAATTTCATGTTATGGCAAATTGCATATTCGGAATTTTGGTTTACAGATGTGTATTGGCCAGACTTTACGGAAGAACATTTGCTAAATGCGATCACAGACTTTCAACATAGAGGGCGCAGATTCGGAGGCGTGTAGAAAGAGAGGGTTTGGTAGTGAAACAGAGAATTATTACTGGAGTGGTTGCTGCCGCGCTATTCATTCCCATCGTAATTTACGGTGGCGTGCCTTTTACGGTTTTAGTGTATGCACTGGCTTCTATAGGTTTATATGAATTAATTCGTATGAATAAGCTTACGCTTATTTCAGTACCAACAGTTTTAGCTGCAGTATTATTATGGGTTATTTTAATTCCAAGTAGTGCATCAGAACTGTTTACTTGGATTGGATTAGGTAAATTAGAAATCACATTTGTGATTGTTTTATTACTTTTATCATATACAGTCCTTTCTAAGAATACATTTACTTTTGACAATGCTTCATTTTTACTAATGGCAACGACATATGTTGCAATGGGATTCCTATATTTGAATGAAACGAGAATATTAGGAATTAAATATGTGTTTTGCGCATTATTTGTTATATGGGCTACTGATTCAGGCGCATATTTCATAGGAAAAGCATTAGGAAAAAGAAAATTATGGCCAGAAATTAGTCCAAATAAAACGATTGAAGGCTCATTAGGCGGTATCGTTT
Organism: Bacillus sp. SH7-1; assembly: GCF_008042405.1. Lineage (NCBI taxonomy): Bacteria > Bacillati > Bacillota > Bacilli > Caryophanales > Bacillaceae > Bacillus > Bacillus sp. SH7-1. The sequence goes on along the minus strand of NZ_QNUD01000009.1, from coordinate 133,631 downwards.
GTGGAATTGTTGTGGCACTTGTTTACAATATTTTCTTCCCAGTTGAGGCTAATGTAGGAATTTTAATTGTGTTGACAATTATCATTTCTATTTTTGGACAAATTGGTGATTTAGTACAATCCGCATTTAAACGTCATTATGGTGTAAAAGATTCAGGTACAATTTTACCTGGACATGGTGGTATATTAGATCGAACAGATAGTTGGTTATTCGTTTTACCAATTCTCTACTTCTTATTACAATACAATTAATAAATGAACGAGGGGTTGGAGTCATGAAAAACATTAGTTTATTAGGTGCAAGCGGATCAATTGGTACACAAACTTTAGATGTATTACGCTCGCACCCAGACCAATTCCGTCTCGTTGCTTTTTCTGTAGGGAAAAATATTGACTACGCAGTAAAGGTCATTCAAGAATTTTCTCCGCAAATTGTCTCTGTGCAAAGAGAGGAAGATGTTTTAAAATTACAAGCTGTCTCTGGTAATACCAAAATTGTATATGGTAGTGAAGGACTTTTAGAAGTAGCATTACATCCAGATGCGGAGATAGTAGTAAATGCTGTTGTAGGTAGCGTAGGGTTGTTACCAACACTTCGTGCAATTGAGGCGAAAAAAACAATTGGAATTGCAAACAAAGAAACGTTAGTAACTGCAGGGCATCTTGTAATGGAAGCAGCGCGAAAACATAATGTTTCGTTACTTCCAGTAGACAGTGAACATTCAGCTATTTTTCAATGCTTGAATGGTGAAAATGAAAAAAGAATTTCTCGACTAATTATAACGGCTTCTGGTGGAAGTTTCCGTGATAAAACGAGAGATGAATTGCATCATGTGACCGTAGAAGATGCGCTTCGACATCCAAACTGGTCAATGGGTTCGAAAATTACAATTGATTCTGCTACAATGATGAATAAGGGGCTAGAAGTAATTGAAGCACATTGGCTTTTTGGTATCCCTTATGAGCAAATCGATGTTGTTTTACATAAAGAAAGTATTATTCATTCTATGGTTGAATTTGAAGATCGTAGTGTGATGGCACAGCTTGGCTCACCTGATATGCGAGTACCAATTCAATACGCACTTACATATCCTGATCGATTACCTCTTTCAGACACAAAGCAGTTAAATTTATGGGAAATGGGTACATTGCATTTTGAGAAAATGAACCAAGAACGTTTCCGTTGCTTGCGCTTTGCGTATGAAGCTGGAAAAACAGGTGGAAGTATGCCAGCTGTAATGAATGCAGCGAATGAAGTAGCTGTTGAAGCTTTTTTACAAAAGAGAATTGGTTTCTTAACAGTGGAAGACCTCATTGAAAAAGCAATGAACCATCACAATGTCATTGCACGTCCGAGCTTAGAGGAAATTCTGGAAATTGATGCAACCACAAGACGGTTTGTGATGGAACAAATTTAGCAAAGGTGGTATGGAATTGAATACAGCGATTGCCTTTATATTAATTTTCGGTGCACTCGTATTTTTCCATGAGCTAGGGCATCTATATTTCGCAAAAAGAGCAGGTATTTTATGCCGTGAGTTTGCGATTGGTTTTGGTCCGAAAATATTCTCATTTGAAAAGAATGAAACGGTGTATACGATTCGATTACTGCCCCTTGGTGGCTATGTAAGAATGGCTGGCGAGGATGCAGATACAGTTGAGTTAAAGCCTGGGAAAAAGGTTGGCCTTGTATTAAACGAAAAAGACGAAGTTGTAAAATTAGTTTTTGATGGATATGAAAAGTATCCAAATGTTCGCGTTATTGAAGTCGAACAAGCTGATTTAGAGCATAACTTAACAATTTCGGGTTATGAAGAGTACGAGGAAGAGTTGCAAACATTTCGAGTGAATGAGAAGGCTCGTATCATTACTGCCGGTGAAGAAATTCAAATTGCTCCGTATAATAGGCAGTTTGGCTCTAAGAAATTAGGTCAACGTGCTTTAACGATCTTTGCGGGTCCTGCAATGAACTTCATTTTAGCATTTGTTATTTTTGTGATTCTTGGATTTGTACAAGGGGTTCCTATTGACAAGCCAATGGTCGGAAAAGTAATGGAGAATAGTGCAGCAGAGCAAGCTGGATTAAAAGAAAATGATACAATTCAAGCTATTGATGGGAAAAACACAAGCACATGGAAAGATGTTGTTACCATTGTACGTGAAAATCCGAATAAAGAAATTACGTTACAAGTAAAGCGTGATAGCGAACAGTTTAATGTGAAAGTAACGCCAACGCTTGATAAAGAAGGTAAAGAAGAAATTGGTAGAATTGGTGTTTACACTCCAGTAGAGAAAACAGTAATGGGTTCTATTAAATCAGGTTTTGAACAAACATACTATTGGACGAAACTAATTTTTGAGTCTCTTGTGAAATTAGTAACTGGTCAATTCTCTATTAATGAGTTGTCAGGTCCAGTAGGGATTTATAATCTAACAGATCAAGTTGTAGATTATGGATTTACGCGTGTATTAAGTTTAGCGGCAGTATTAAGTATTAACCTTGGTTTATTTAATTTATTACCAGTTCCAGCTTTAGATGGTGGACGTTTGTTCTTCTTCTTAATTGAAGCATTGCGCGGGAAACCAATTGACCGTCAAAAAGAAGGAATGGTTCATTTTATTGGTTTTGCATTATTAATGTTACTTATGTTAGTTGTAACTTGGAATGACATTCGTAAGTTTTTCTTGTAAAATAAAGTGAAACTTATAATGAAATAGAGCTCGTAGAATAAAATCCCTCACCTAACTCGAGGTGAGGGGTTTTACTGCGTGTAAGAGTAAAATGAAGAGGTGCGAATAATGAAACAAAGTATGGTATTCAGTCCTACATTACGTGAAGTTCCAGCTGATGCGGAAATTAAAAGTCATCAGTTATTACTTCGCGCAGGTTTTATGCGTCAAAATGCTTCTGGTATTTATAGTTTTCTACCATTTGGATTAAAAGTACTACACAAAGTAGAACGAATCGTTCGAGAAGAAATGGAACGCGCAGGCGCGGTAGAATTATTAATGCCAGCAATGCAAGCTGCAGAATTATGGCAAGAGTCAGGTCGTTGGTATTCTTACGGATCTGAATTAATGCGTATGAAAGATCGTAACGCTCGTGAATTCGCATTAGGAGCGACACATGAGGAAGTAATTACGGATCTTGTGCGTGATGAAGTGAAATCATATAAAAAATTGCCGTTAACATTATACCAAATTCAAACAAAATTCCGTGATGAGCAAAGACCTCGTTTCGGTTTATTACGTGGAAGAGAGTTTCTAATGAAAGATGCATACTCTTTCCATGCTACACAAGAGAGCTTAGATGAAGTATACGATCGTTTATACAAAGCATACTCTAACATTTTTGCTCGTTGTGGTTTGAATTTCCGTGCGGTTATTGCTGATTCTGGAGCAATGGGCGGGAAAGATACACATGAATTTATGGTATTATCTGATGTTGGTGAAGATACAATTGCATACTCTGATACATCTGATTATGCAGCGAACATCGAAATGGCTCCTGTTGTAGCTACGTATACGAAGAGTGACGAAGAAGAGAAAGCACTTGAAAAAGTAGCAACGCCAGACCAAAAAGCAATTGAAGAAGTATCTGCATTCTTAAACATTGCAGCTGACAAGTGCATTAAGTCTATGGTATTTAAAGTAGATGAGAAATTAGTAGTTGTACTTGTTCGTGGTGATCACGAAGTAAACGATGTGAAAGTGAAAAATGTATACGGCGCTTCAGTTGTTGAGCTTGCTTCTCATGAAGAAGTAAAAGAATTATTAAATTGTGAAGTTGGTTCATTAGGACCGATTGGTGTAATAGGTGATATCGAAATTATTGCTGATCACGCTGTAGCATCAATTGTTAACGGATGTTCAGGAGCGAACGAAGAAGGATTTCATTATGTAAATGTAAATCCAGAACGTGACTTTAAAGTAAATCAATATACAGATTTACGCTTCATTCAAGAAGGAGACCAATCTCCAGATGGAAACGGAACAATTCTTTTCGCACGCGGAATTGAAGTTGGTCATGTATTCAAATTAGGAACTCGTTATAGTGAAGCAATGAATGCAACATTCCTGGATGAAAATGGAAAAACACAACCACTTATTATGGGTTGTTACGGCATTGGTGTATCTCGTACAGTGGCAGCAATTGCAGAGCAGTTTAATGATGAGAACGGTTTAGTTTGGCCGAAAGCTGTAGCACCGTTCCATGTGCATGTAATTCCAGTAAATATGAAATCTGATGCACAACGTGAAATGGGTGAAAACATCTATAACTCATTACAAGAGCAAGGATATGAAGTATTACTAGATGATCGTGCAGAACGTGCGGGTGTTAAATTTGCAGATGCAGATTTATTCGGCCTTCCAGTTCGCGTTACAGTTGGTAAAAAAGCAGACGAAGGTATTGTAGAAGTGAAAGTACGCGCTACAGGCGAGTCTGAAGAAGTAAAAGTAGAAGGACTTCAAACATATATTGCAAATATTTTAAAATAAGAAGAGGTACCTCGTAACGGGGTACCTTCTCTTTCTTTGTAAACGTATTTTGTAAAAGAAGAAGGGAGAAATCTTTCTTTGTAGTACGTTTCAATTTATAATAGCAAATGGAAGGAGAGTGCTTATGTCTTTAACAAATGAACAACAAGAGCGATTTCAAATTTTGCTCCAGCAGTTGCAAATACCAGACGACCTTATAAATCAATATTTACAAGGCGGTGGTATTGAAAGGCTCGTTATCGATAAAGCGAATAAAAGTTGGCATTTTGATTTACAAGTGCCACGTATTTTGCCTACAGAATTATATGAATTGCTAGAAACAAAGCTTAAGCAATCATTTTCTCATATTGCAAGCACAACATTTGCATTAGAAACAGAGAATAAACAATTTACAGAAGAAGAAGTGAGGGCGTATTGGCCGCTTTGTACGGAACGAATTACAGTTTCACCTATGTTTGCTTACTTAAAGAAACAGCTTCCACAGGTGAATGGAGTGAAGTTGCTAATAAATGTGAATAATGATCTAGAATCTACTGCTTTAAAGAAAAATGTTGCGAAACCAGTAGGGGATCAATACGAAGCTTTTGGATTCCCACGTTTTCAGTTAGACACACATATACAGCAAAATACAGAAGAAATGCAAAAGTTTCGTGAGCAAACGCAGCAAGAAGACCGTGAGCGTGTTATACAAGCTATGGAAGAAATGGCGAAGAAGCAAGCTGAAGAAAGTAGCGTTGTGCATGAAGGACCGATCACACTCGGATATCTTATTAAGCCAGATGAAGAGATTACACCGATGCGAGAAATTCAAGATGAAGAAAGAAGAAAAACGGTTCAAGGATATGTCTTCCATGTGGAAACAAAAGAGCTTCGTAGTGGACGTACGTTATTAACTTTAAAAATAACGGATTATACAGATTCTATTATGATCAAAATGTTCTCACGTGATAAAGAAGATATTCCAATGCTACAATCCTTGAAAAAAGGAATGTGGGTGAAGGCTCGTGGTTCTGTCCAAAATGATACATTCGTTCGAGATTTAGTAATGATTGCAAATGATATTAATGAAATAACAGGACCGTCTCGTAAAGATAAAGCGCCAGAAGGTGAAAAACGAGTAGAACTTCATCTTCATACTCCGATGAGCCAAATGGATGCTGTTACTCCTGTTTCTAGACTTGTTGCCCAAGCAGGTAAATGGGGGCATGAGGCTATTGCGGTTACTGACCATGCGGTGGCTCAGTCGTTCCCGGAAGCATATTCTGCGGGTAAAAAGGCTGGAGTTAAAGTTATATACGGTGTAGAAGCGAATTTAGTTAATGACGGTGTACCAATAGCGTATAACGAAGCGCATCGTTTACTTGCAGAGGAAACGTATGTTGTTTTCGACGTTGAGACGACAGGTTTATCAGCTGTATACGATACAGTCATTGAGTTGGCTGCCGTAAAAGTAAAGGGTGGCGAAATCATTGATCGCTTTGAATCTTTCGCAAATCCACATCAACCATTATCAGCGACGATTATTGAATTAACGGGTATTACAGATGATATGTTAACGGATGCACCAGAAGTAGACGAAGTGTTTAAAAAGTTTGAAGAATGGATGGGCGATCATACACTTGTTGCTCATAACGCAAGTTTCGATATGGGCTTCATTAACGTAGGTTTTAAAAAAGCGGGGTTAGAAAAAACGAATAACCCAGTTATTGATACGTTAGAACTTGCGCGATTCTTATTCCCGGAAATGAAAAATCATCGATTAAATACGATGTGTAAAAAGCTTGATATTGAATTAACTCAGCATCACCGTGCGATTTATGATACAGAAGCAACGGGATACTTACTAGTGAAAATGTTAAAAGATGTGATTGAAAAAGGATTTGAATACCATGATCAATTAAACGATAGCATGGGACAAGGAGATGCGTACAAGCGCGGACGTCCAAGTCATATGACATTACTTGCTACATCAGATGTTGGATTGAAAAATTTATATAAACTTGTTTCATATTCTCACCTGAATTACTTTTACCGTGTACCACGTGTACCGAGATCCCTATTAAAAAAATATCGTGAAGGAATTTTAGTAGGAACGGCTTGTGATAAAGGTGAAGTGTTTGAGGCGATGATGCAAAAAGCTCCTGAAGAGGTAGAAGAAATTGCACAGTTCTATGATTACATTGAAGTAATGCCTCCGGAGGTGTTGCGTCATTTAGTAGAGCGTGAACTTGTTCGAGATGAGGGGCAATTAAAAACAATTATTTCTAACTTAGTAAAACTAGGTGAGACGTTAGATAAACCGGTTGTCGCTACAGGGAACGTGCATTACTTAGATCCAGAAGATGCAATGTATCGTAAAATTTTAGTTAGTTCACAGGGCGGAGCAAATCCGTTAAACAGACATTCATTACCGCCTGTACATTTTCGTACAACAGATGAAATGCTAGAGTGTTTCTCATTTTTAGGTGAAGATACAGCGAAAGAAATTGTTGTAACGAATACGCAAAAGGTTGCGTCATTAATTGGAGATGTTCATCCAGTAAAAGATGATTTATATACACCGAAAATTGAAGGTGCGGATGATGAAACGCGTGATATGAGTTATAAAATGGCCCGTAGCATTTATGGTGAAGAGTTACCTGAAATTGTAGAAGCGCGTTTAGAAAAAGAATTGAAAAGTATTATTGGGCATGGATTTGCCGTAATTTATTTAATTTCACATAAACTCGTAAAAAAATCATTAGTAGACGGTTATCTAGTAGGTTCGCGTGGATCGGTAGGTTCATCATTCGTTGCAACGATGATGGAAATTACAGAAGTAAATCCATTACCACCACATTATGTATGTCCGAATTGTAAGCAATCCGAGTTCTTTAATGACGGTTCGGTAGGTTCTGGTTTCGACTTACCAGACAAAGAATGCCCGACATGTAATATTCCGTATGTGAAAGATGGACATGATATTCCGTTCGAAACGTTCCTTGGATTTAAAGGAGATAAGGTACCCGATATCGATTTGAACTTCTCCGGGGAATACCAACCACGTGCCCATAACTATACGAAAGTACTGTTCGGTGAAGATTATGTATATCGTGCAGGGACGATTGGTACAGTTGCGGAAAAAACTGCTTATGGATATGTAAAAGGTTATGCAAATGATCATAATTTAACGATTCGAAATGCAGAGATTGACCGCTTAGTAGCAGGATGTACCGGTGTAAAACGTACAACTGGACAGCATCCAGGTGGTATTATCGTTGTGCCAGATTACATGGATATCTTTGATTTCTCACCAATACAGTTTCCAGCAGATTCAATAGGAGCTGAGTGGAGAACGACACACTTTGATTTCCACTCGATTCATGATAATTTATTGAAACTTGATATACTAGGACACGATGATCCGACTGTTATTCGTATGTTACAAGATTTAAGTGGTATTGATCCGAAAACAATCCCAACGGACGATCCAGAAGTAATGAAAATTTTCTCCGGACCAGAATCGTTAGGTGTAACGGAAGAACAAATTAACTGTAAAACAGGTACACTTGGTATACCCGAGTTTGGTACGAAATTCGTAAGGCAGATGTTAGAAGAGACGAAACCTACGACATTCTCAGAGTTAGTCCAAATTTCTGGATTATCACATGGTACGGACGTATGGCTTGGTAATGCAAACGAGTTAATTTATAACGGTACATGTACGCTGAGTGAAGTTATCGGTTGTCGTGATGACATCATGGTTTATTTAATCTATCAAGGTTTAGATCCATCATTAGCCTTCAAAATCATGGAGTCGGTACGTAAAGGTAAAGGTGTACCAGAAGAATGGGAAGAGGACATGAAAAGTAATAACGTCCCAGGTTGGTATATTGATTCATGTAAGAAAATCAAGTACATGTTCCCTAAAGCCCATGCGGCTGCTTACGTACTTATGGCCGTACGTATCGCATACTTTAAAGTGCATTTCGCGCTTCTGTTCTATGCGGCATACTTTACAGTTCGTGCAGATGACTTTGACGTGGAGGCAATGGCGAAAGGTTCAGCATCTATACGTGTAAGAATTGATGAAATTGCGCAAAAAGGTTTGGATGCAGCGCCGAAAGAGAAGAGTTTATTAACGGTACTAGAAATGACACTTGAAATGTGTGAGCGTGGATACTCATTCCAAAAGGTTGATTTGTATCGCTCGCATGCAACAGACTTTATTATTGATGGAGACTCATTAATACCGCCATTTAATGCCGTACCTGGTCTTGGTACAAACGCAGCTTTAAGTATTGTGGAAGCGCGCAAAAATGGAGACTTCTTATCAAAAGAAGACTTGCAGCAGCGCAGTAAGGTTTCGAAAACAATTATTGAGTATTTAGATAGTCAAGGTTGTTTAGGAGATTTGCCGGATCAAAACCAGTTATCACTGTTCTAATAGGTAGGAAAAGTCTTTGCAAATCAATATTTGCTATGGTATACTATTAACCGAGATAACCATGTCATGTATATTGTGTGAAAAAAAGAGTGGGGAAACCCACTCTTTCGTGTTACTCTCTACATTTTATTGATGTAGAGAGGTAAGAAATTTCTGTCGTATATACATATTTTGTTACAAGTTTTACTTCTTAAATTTGGTAATACTAAGACAGATATTCCCTGCTTAACCGGCAGGGGCTTTTGTTAGCTAACGAGAAAGAATAAGATAGACCGTTCTGTGGACGGGGTCTTTTCTTGTAAATGGTACATGGCGGCAGGAAGGAGGCTGTTTATGGATAAGAAAGTCACAGAAGTTGTAGAAGCATTTGCGCAGCCAATCGTTGAAGAGTTAAATCTTGAACTTGTAGATGTAGAGTATGTGAAAGAAGGACAAGACTGGTTCTTACGCGTATTCATCGATTCTGAAAAGGGAGTCGACATTGAAGAATGCGGTGCGGTAAGTGAACGTTTAAGCGAAGCTTTAGATAAAGAGGATCCAATTCCTCATCTTTACTTTTTGGATGTATCATCTCCTGGAGCGGAACGCCCATTAAAGAAAGAGAAAGACTTCCAGCAAGCGGTAGGAAAACAAGTGGCAATTAAAACATATGAGCCGATTGATGGTGAAAAGATGTTTGAAGGAAAGCTACTTTCCTACGATGGTACTACAATTACACTATTATTAACAATTAAAACACGTAAAAAAGAAATCCAAATTTCAATGGACAAAGTTGCAAATGCGCGACTTGCTGTTACGTTTTAGTTAGAAGGGGGATCTTCATGAGCACTGAGTTGTTAGATGCCTTGCTCGTATTAGAGTCAGAAAAAGGAATTAGCAAAGATATTATTATTGATGCGATTGAAGCAGCGTTAATCTCTGCTTATAAACGCAATTTTAACCAAGCACAAAACGTTCGTGTGAGCTTTAACCCAGAAGTGGGAACAATCCAAGTTTTAGCACGTAAGGACGTTGTTGATAATGTGTTTGATCCACGTCTTGAAATCTCTGTAGAAGAGGCAAGACAAATTAATCCAAACTACCAAGATGGCGACGTACTAGAAATTGAAGTAACGCCAAAAGATTTTGGTCGTATTGCAGCGCAAACTGCAAAACAAGTTGTAACACAACGAGTTCGTGAGGCAGAACGTGGTGTTATTTACTCAGAATTTAGTGATCGTGAAGAAGACATTATGGTTGGTATTGTACAACGCCAAGATGCTCGTTTCATCTACGTAAGCTTAGGCAAAGTAGAAGCTTTATTACCTGTAAGTGAGCAAATGCCGAATGAGCAATATAAGCCACATGATCGTATTCGCGTATTTATTACAAAAGTAGAAAAGACAACAAAAGGACCACAAATTTACGTATCACGTACACATCCTGGTCTTTTAAAACGTTTATTTGAAATGGAAGTTCCAGAAATTTATGATGGAACTGTAGAAATCCGCTCTGTAGCGCGCGAAGCAGGAGATCGTTCTAAAATCTCTGTGCATGCAGAAAACATTGATGTTGATCCAGTTGGTTCTTGTGTAGGACCGAAAGGACAACGTGTACAACGCGTTGTAGATGAACTAAAAGGTGAAAAGATTGACATCGTTCGCTGGTCAAATGATCCAGTTGAATATGTTGCAAATGCTTTAAGCCCATCACAAGTTGTTAAAGTACTTGTAGATGAAGATGAAAAAGCAACAACTGTTGTTGTTCCAGACCACCAGCTGTCATTAGCAATTGGTAAGCGTGGACAAAATGCGCGTCTTGCAGCTAAATTAACAGGTTGGAAAATTGATATTAAAAGTGAGTCTGATGCGAAACAACTTGGAATTGTGACAGAAGAAGATAGCGTAATCGCATTCGGATTCGATTCAGTTGAAGACGAAATCGAATAGAGGTGATGAGTATGAGCAATCGAAAAGTTCCGTTACGAAAATGTATTGCGACGCAAGAGATGAAATCAAAACGAGAGCTCGTTCGCATTGTTCGTTCCAAAGAAGGCGAAGTGTCTATTGATTTATCTGGAAAAAAATCAGGACGAGGTGCATATTTGTCAAAAGATAAAGAATGCATTATGCAAGCCCAAAAGAAAAACATTTTGGAACATCATCTAAAAGCGAAAATCGACAGTTCTCTGTACGAAGAGCTTCTCGAGCTTGTTGAGAAGGAGTCGAAATAAGTGTCCGATTGGAAATCGTTTTTAGGACTAGCAAATCGCGCTCGAAAAATTATTTCGGGTGAAGAACTCGTTTTAAAAGAAGTGCGAAGTGGTAAAGCAAAGCTCGTATTGCTTTCTGAAGATGCGTCAGCGAACACTACTAAACGTATTACTGATAAAACGACGTACTACAATGTACCAATGAAAAAAGTCGAAAATCGACAACAATTAGGGCATGCGATTGGGAGAGACGAGCGAGTCGTTGTAGCTGTGTTAGATGAAGGCTTTGCGAAAAAGCTACGTAGCATGCTCGATACAAATTACCGGGGGTGAAGGTATGAGTAAAATTCGAGTACATGAATATGCAAAAAAAAATAATATCTCAAGTAAAGATCTTATGACAAAACTTAAAGAGATGAATATCGAGGTTTCGAATCATATGACAATGTTAGAAGATGAAGTAGTAAACAAATTAGATAATGAATACCAAACTGAAAAACCTTCTGTTGCAGATGAGTTTGAAGTAGAAGAAAAAGTTGTTCGTAGTAAAAAGAACAGCAATAAGAAAAAGAAAAAAGGCAAAGGAAACGAAGACAAACGTCAGGATAACTTTGCTGGAAGACAACAAACGCAAATAGTAGAAACACCAGATAAAATTACTTTCTCTGGAAGCCTTACTGTAGGCGAGCTTGCTAAAAAATTAAGCAAAGAGCCATCTGAAATTATTAAGAAGCTCTTCATGCTTGGAATTATGGCAACAATTAACCAAGATTTAGATAAAGATACAATTGAGTTAATTGCTACGGACTATGGTATTGAAGTAGAAGAAGAAGTAATTGTAAGCGAGACTGAGTTTGAGACATTCATCGATGAGCAAGATGATGAAGAGAACTTAAAAGAACGTCCAGCTGTAGTTACAATCATGGGACACGTTGACCATGGTAAAACAACATTACTTGACTCTATCCGTAACTCAAAAGTAACTGCAGGCGAAGCAGGTGGAATTACTCAGCATATTGGTGCATACCAAGTTGAAGTAAATGATAAGAAGATTACATTCTTAGATACACCTGGTCACGCGGCATTTACAACGATGCGTGCTCGTGGTGCGCAAGTAACTGATATTACAATCCTTGTTGTTGCAGCTGATGACGGCGTTATGCCACAAACAGTTGAAGCGATTAGCCATGCGAAAGCAGCGGGAGTACCAATTATTGTTGCTGTGAATAAAATGGATAAACCAGCGGCAAATCCTGATCGTGTAATGCAAGAATTAACAGAATATGAATTAGTTCCAGAAGCATGGGGTGGAGATACAATCTTCGTACCAATTTCTGCAATTCAAGGTGAAGGAATTGACAACTTACTAGAAATGATTCTTCTTGTAAGTGAAGTAGAAGAATATAAAGCAAATCCAAATCGCTATGCAACTGGTACTGTAATTGAAGCACAGCTTGATAAAGGTAAAGGAACTATCGCGACGTTACTTGTTCAAAACGGTACACTTCGAGTTGGAGATCCAATTGTTGTTGGAACATCATTCGGACGTGTTCGTGCAATGGTAAGTGATATTGGTCGTCGTGTAAAAGTTGCTGGTCCATCAACTCCTGTTGAAATTACAGGTTTAAATGAAGTACCACAGGCTGGAGATCGTTTCATGGCATTCGCTGATGAGAAGAAAGCTCGTCAAATTGGTGAATCACGTGCACAAGAAGCGTTAGTTGCACAACGTGGTGAGAAATCAAAATTAAGCCTTGAAGATTTATTCCAACAAATCCAAGAGAGCGATGTAAAAGAAATCAACTTAATTGTAAAAGCAGATGTACAAGGTTCTGTTGAAGCGATGGCAGCATCACTTCGTAAAATTGATGTTGAAGGCGTAAAAGTTAAAATCATTCACACTGGTGTAGGTGCGATTACAGAATCTGATATTATTTTAGCTTCTGCATCTAATGCAATTGTAATTGGATTTAACGTACGTCCAGATGTGAACGCGAAGCGTACAGCTGAATTAGAGAACGTTGATGTTCGCTTACACCGCATTATCTATAAAGTAATTGAAGAAATTGAATTAGCAATGCAAGGTATGCTTGATCCAGAATTCGAAGAAAAAGTAATCGGTCAAGCGGAAGTTCGTCAAACATTCAAGGTAACAAAAGTGGGAACAATCGCAGGTTGTTACGTAATAGACGGTAAAATTACACGTGATAGTGGTGTTCGTATTATCCGTGATGGTATTGTAATTTTCGAAGGTCAACTTGATACGTTAAAACGTTTCAAAGACGACGTAAAAGAAGTTGCACAAAACTATGAGTGTGGTATTACAATTGAGAGATATAATGATCTTAAAGAAGGGGACATCATTGAAGCGTACATTATGGAAGAAGTGAAGCGATGATTATCGCTTCACTCTCATTCGAGTGTATGATTTACGATGTGCATTCTTTAAAAGAGAAACGAGCAATTTTACAAAGGGTGCTAACTCGTGTGAAGCAACGTTATAACGTTGCTGTTTCAGAAGTAGGGCATCAAGATGTATGGCAACGTACAGAAATTGCAATTGTTTCCGTATCCTCAAATCGTGTTATTTGTGAAAAAGAAATGAATCGTGTACTTGAGTACATCGATTCATTTCCTGAAATTGAACGTACGATAACACAATTGGAATGGTACTGAATGAGGTGAAGAGTTATGAAATTACGTGCAAACCGTGTAGGCGAGCAAATGAAAAAAGAATTAGGCGACATTATCAGTCGTAAAATTAAAGATCCACGTGTTGGATTTGTTACAGTAACAGAAGTACAAGTGAGTGGAGATTTACAAATTGCTACAGTATATATTTCTGTTTTAGGTGACGAAGAACAGAAAGAAAATACATTAAAAGGTTTAGCGAAGGCAAAAGGCTTCATTCGTTCAGAAATTGGCCAACGTATTCGTCTTCGTAAGACACCAGAAATTTCCTTTGAATTTGATGAGTCTATTGGGTACGGTCATCGAATTGATACACTTTTACATGAAATTAATAAAGAAGGTAAACGTGAAGAATAATGGATAGACAATTGTCTATCCATTTTTTCAATGCAAAATAAGTTTTGGATATTTACTATGAAAGAATTATGATGAGGTGAACATATATGGAAGGTGTAGTATTATTACATAAACCAAAAGGCATGACATCACATGATTGTGTATTTAAACTAAGAAAGATATTGCGCGAGAAACGAATTGGTCATACAGGAACATTAGATCCAGATGTAACAGGAGTATTACCTATTTGTGTTGGACGAGCAACGAAAATTGCACAATTTTTAACAAGTGAAACGAAAACATATGAAGGCGAAGTGACATTAGGTTTTTCAACAACAACTGAAGATGCTTCTGGTGAAGTTGTGGAAACGAAACATGTAGATCGTGTTATTACTCGTAAGGAAGTGGAAGAGGTTCTTGCGGCATTAACAGGTACGATTGAGCAAATGCCTCCGATGTTTTCGGCTGTAAAAGTTAACGGGAAAAAATTATATGAATATGCGAGAGCAGGACAAGAGGTTGAACGTCCAGTTCGTACAATTACAATTCATGAATTTGTATTATTAGACGATAGAGAAGTATTTAAAGGAGAAAATATTTCATTCCGTTTCCGTGTAACGTGTAGTAAAGGAACATATGTAAGAACGCTAGCAGTAATGATTGGTGAAAAACTTGGTTTTCCATCACATATGTCTCACCTTGTAAGAACGGCTTCTGGTGAATTTATATTAGAAGATTGCATATCATTTGAAGAAATTGAAGAAAACGTGCAAAATGGAACAGTAGAGTCTATCTTTATTTCAATTGATGAAGCATTAAGTAAGTTCCCGAAAATGGTTGTAGATGAAAAGCAAGCAGAGAAAATAAAGAATGGTATGTTTTTAAAAAATGAATTGCAAATAACTGAGCCATTTATAACAGTGTTTGATAAAAATGATCGCTGTCTTGCAATTTATGAGCACCATCCAAAACACCCTGGTATGCTAAAGCCGATGAAAGTACTTGTGAATAATCAAGAACTAAAGCTATAATGAATTATTGGAAGGATTATTACAGAAAAAGGTGAATTCAAGCGTGAAACTTATTCATTTAACTCATCCACATGAACAAAATAAATTAGAATTACCACCTACTGTAATGGCATTAGGATTTTTTGATGGCATTCATTTAGGACATCAATGTGTAATTCGAACTGCGAAACAAATAGCGGATGAACGAGGATATAAAAGTGCAGTTATGACATTTTACCCGCATCCATCTGTTGTTTTAGGTAAAAAAGAAGCGCATGCCGAGTATATTACACCAATGTGTGATAAAGAAAAAATAGTCAAAAACCTAGGAATCGATATATTATATGTTGTTAAATTTGAAGAATCATTTGCAGGCTTATTGCCACAACAATTTGTAGATGATTATATTATTGGTTTAAATGTAAAGCATGTAGTAGCAGGATTTGATTATTCATATGGACGTTTAGGAAAAGGAAAGATGGAGACTTTACCATTTCATGCAAGAGGGGAGTTTACACAGACTGTGATTGAAAAAGTTGAATTTCAAGAAGAGAAAGTAAGTTCTACAGCATTACGAAAATTAATTCGAAATGGCGAAATGGAACAAATTCCATCTATTTTAGGTAGAGCATATACAGTAGGGGGAACGGTTGTACACGGTGATAAACGTGGACGTCAAATTGGTTTTCCGACAGCTAATGTAGGTTTAAGTGATGAGTATCTATTACCACCTGTAGGTGTTTATGCAGTGAGATTAAAAGTTCACGGTGAATGGTACGACGGTGTATGTAATATTGGATATAAACCAACGTTTAAAGAAGATGAGCGTCAATTATCTATTGAAGTGCATTTATTTGAATTTAACAACGACATATATGATCAAAATGTTACGGTAGAGTGGCATATACGTATAAGAGAAGAGAAGAAATTCAATGGCATTGATGAGTTAGTTGAACAAATCGCAAAAGATAAGAAAACAGCACAAGAATATTTTGCGAACGAAAAGAATATACTTGCTTTTTCAAATGAAAAGTAGTATTCTATGTTATGTACTTTATGACAACCATTGCTTGGCATTGCGACTCACCGACGCTTGCTAGGTAATTGGGGGTTTAATTAATAGGAGGTGAAATAGGATGGCTTTAACACAAGAGCGTAAAAATGAAATCATTGCACAATTTAGAACTCATGAGACTGATACTGGTTCTCCAGAGGTTCAAATTGCTGTCCTAACGGAGCAAATTAACACTCTAAACGAGCACTTACGTACTCACAAGAAAGATCATCATTCACGTCGTGGTCTATTAAAGATGGTTGGTAAACGTCGTAACTTACTAACTTACCTTCGTAATAGCGATATCACACGTTACCGTGAATTAATCACAAAGCTTGGCTTACGTCGATAGTCAAAGAAGCGGGAATATTCCCGCTTTTTTGTTAGGTAAAAATATATCTTCTACTCTTTATAGCTTACTTCATTTTCGGTAATACTAGAGGTAGAATATTGTGATATACTATCCATTTACATAGAAGAATTGAATACTTTAAATTGAGAGGGGTACTTAAATGAGTCAAGAAAAGCAAGTCTTCTCGATAGATTTAGCTGGTCGTCAGCTAACAGTTGAAACAGGTCAGCTTGCGAAGCAAGCAAACGGAGCAGTATTAGTAAGATATGGCGATACAGCGGTTCTATCTACAGCAACTGCATCAAAAGAAGCAAAAAATGTAGATTTCTTCCCACTTACAGTAAACTATGAAGAGCGTTTATATGCAGTCGGAAAAATTCCTGGCGGTTTCATTAAACGTGAAGGTCGTCCAAGTGAAAAAGCAATTTTGGCAAGTCGTTTAATCGACCGTCCAATTCGTCCACTTTTCGCAGATGGTTTCCGTAACGAAGTACAAGTTGTCAGCATTGTAATGAGTGTTGATCAAGATTGTTCTTCTGAAATGGCAGCTATGCTTGGTTCTTCATTAGCGTTATCGATTTCAGATATTCCATTTGAAGGTCCAATCGCGGGTGCAACAGTTGGTCGTATTAACGGCGAATTCGTTATCAACCCAACAGTAGAACAGCAAGAACAAAGTGATATTCACCTTGTTGTAGCTGGTACGAAAGATGCAATTAACATGGTTGAAGCAGGAGCAGATCAAGTGCCTGAAGAAACAATGTTAGAAGCAATTATGTTTGGTCATGACGAAATTAAACGTCTAATTGCATTCCAAGAAGAGATTGTACAAGCTGTAGGTAAAGAGAAATCAGAAGTGAAACTTTATGAAGTTGACGCTGATCTTAACCAAGCTGTACGTGAAATGGCTGAGAAGGATATGCACTCTGCAATTCAAGTACATGAGAAACATGCACGTGAAGATGCAATTAACGAAGTGAAAAAGCGTGTAATTGAGCATTACGAAGCGCAGGAAGCTGACGCTGATACATTAGGACAAGTAAGTGAGATTTTATATAAAATTGTAAAAGAAGAAGTACGTCGTCTTATTACAGTTGAAAAAATCCGCCCAGATGGCCGTAAAGGTGATGAAATTCGTCCATTAGCATCAGAGGTTGGCATTTTATCTCGTACACACGGTTCTGGTTTGTTCACTCGTGGACAAACACAAGCATTAAGTATTTGTACATTAGGTGCACTAGGCGATGTACAAATTTTAGATGGTCTTGGTGTTGAGGAATCAAAACGCTTTATGCACCATTACAATTTCCCATCATTTAGTGTTGGTGAAACAAGACCGATGCGTGGACCAGGTCGTCGTGAAATTGGTCACGGTGCACTAGGAGAACGTGCTCTTGAGCCTGTAATTCCATCTGAAAAAGATTTCCCATACACAGTACGTCTTGTATCTGAAGTTTTAGAATCAAACGGTTCTACTTCACAAGCAAGTATCTGTGGTAGTACTTTAGCGATGATGGATGCTGGTGTTCCACTTAAAGCTCCAGTTGCAGGTATTGCAATGGGTCTAGTTAAAACTGGTGAGCATTACACAATTTTATCTGATATTCAAGGTATGGAAGATCATTTAGGTGATATGGACTTTAAAGTAGCAGGTACAGCACAAGGTGTAACTGCACTACAAATGGACATTAAAATCGATGGTCTATCTCGTGAAATTTTAGAAGAGGCATTACAACAAGCGAAAGTTGGTCGTGTGCACATTCTAAACCATATGTTATCTGTTATTGCAGAGCCACGTACTGAATTGTCAGCGTACGCTCCAAAGATTATTACAATGACAATTAACCCAGATAAAATCCGTGACGTTATTGGACCAAGCGGTAAACAAATCAATAAAATTATTGAAGAAACTGGTGTTAAAATTGACATCGAGCAAGATGGTACAGTATTTATTTCTTCAATAAATCAAGAAATGAATGACAAAGCTAAGAAAATTATCGAAGATATCGTTCGCGAAGTACAAGTAGGTGAAATCTACGAAGGAAAAGTGAAACGTGTTGAGAAATTCGGTGCTTTCGTTGAATTATTCAGCGGTAAAGATGGATTAGTTCACATTTCTGAACTTGCACTAGAGCGTGTAGGTAAAGTAGAAGACGTTGTGAAAATCGGTGATGTGATTACAGTTAAAGTTATCGAGATTGACAAGCAAGGTCGTGTGAATCTATCTAGAAAAGTATTGCTAAAAGAAGAGCAAGAAAAAGAAGCTGCTAACGAAGAAAACAAACAAGAGCAGCAATAAGTAAAAGCCAGTTCAACTGGCTTTTTTTGTTATGTAAAAATATGATTTATATATATTTTTATGTCAGCATAGGTATAGTTTTCATTATAACGCTCAAATTAACAAAGATAAGAAGAAAAATGTTTTTATATAGTTAATTGGGAGGGTTTATATGAAAGCTCGTATATTGGCATACATATGTATATTCTTTTTATATATCAGTGTAGGCTCTTATTCCGTTTTTGCACAGGATAATTTGTACGAAGAAATTCAAAAACATGCAAAACAATATGAGATTGCACCTCAAAATGCGATGATTGATAAGATATGGAAAGCAACACCAGGATATAATGGAAGACAAGTTGATACTGAAGCATCCTATAACAATATGAAGAAACTAAAGAAATTTGATCAAAAACATCTTGAATTCAAGGAAGTATCACCGAGTGTCCACTTAGAAGATTTATCACCAGCACCAATTTACAGGGGACATCCAAATAAAAAGATGGTGGGATTAACAATAAATGTGGCATGGGGAAACGAGTATTTGCCTCGTATATTAGAGATATTGAAAAAACATGATGTGAAGGCGACTTTCTTTTTGGAAGGACGTTGGGTGAAAGAAAATTTGCGATTTGCAAAAATGATTGTCGATGCAAAGCAAGAAGTCGGAAATCATTCTTACACACATCCGAATATGAAAACGCTATCGTCTGATGAAATACGAGATCAGTTACAAAAAACAAATCGGATGATCGAAGCAGCTACGAATCAAAAGGTGAGATGGTTTGCACCGCCGAGTGGAAGTTTTCGGGATGAAGTCGTGAAAATTGCAGATGATTACCAAATGGGAACGATTATGTGGACTGTCGATACAATCGATTGGAAGCGACCAGAGCCAGATGTACTATTGCAGAGAGTAATGAGAAAAATACATCCAGGTGCTATCGTATTAATGCATCCTACGTCATCTACATCAGAAGCATTAGATACAATGATTACAAAATTGAAGGAACAAGGATATAAAGTAGGGAATATAACAGAATTACTGGATGAAAAACGTGTGGATTAAATACATTTGCATGACATTCATCCTTAAACTTGTTATCATTAAATAATAGCACTTATTTAGAGAAACTGGCAGTAGGAGGAAAGTTTTTGATTAAAAAATATACTTGTAAAAATGGTGTAAGAATAGTTATGGAGAATATACCAACCGTAAGATCGGTTGCGATTGGTATTTGGATCCATGCGGGATCAAGGAATGAAAATGAAAAAAATAACGGGATTTCTCACTTTTTAGAGCATATGTTCTTTAAAGGGACAGAAACACGTAGTGCACGCGAAATTGCGGAATCATTTGATAGCATTGGTGGGCAAGTAAATGCTTTTACTTCAAAAGAATACACTTGTTACTATGCAAAAGTGCTAGATGAGCATGCTAAATATGCTTTAGATGTATTAGCAGACATGTTCTTTAATTCAACATTTGATGAAGAAGAACTGAAAAAAGAGAAGAATGTCGTATGTGAAGAAATTAAAATGTACGAAGATGCTCCAGATGATATTGTGCATGATATGTTAACGAAAGCAACATATGAAACACATCCGCTTGGATATCCTATTTTAGGAACAGAAGAAACGCTTGATACGTTTACAGGTGATACGCTACGCCAATATATAAAAGATCATTACACACCTGAAAATGTAGTTGTTTCAGTTGCAGGAAATATTGATGAAGCCTTCTTACAAACGGTAGAGCAATATTTCGGTAGTTATGAAGGAACAACAAATCGTGAACAAGTACATAGCCCAATTTTCCATTTTAATAAGGTAGCACGTAAAAAGGAAACAGAACAAGCTCATTTATGTTTAGGATATAAAGGCTTAAAAATGGGACACGAAGATATTTATAACTTAATCGTATTAAATAACGTTTTAGGCGGTAGTATGAGTAGCCGTTTATTCCAAGAAGTACGTGAGCAACGCGGGTTAGCTTACTCAGTATTTTCTTACCATTCTTCTTATGAAGATACAGGTATGTTAACACTGTATGGTGGAACAGGTAGCCAACAATTAGATACACTGTATGAAACAATGCAAGAAACATTAGAAACATTGAAAAATACAGGTATCACAGAAAAAGAGCTTATTAATAGTAAAGAGCAATTAAAAGGAAACTTAATGTTAAGTTTAGAAAGTACGAATAGTCGTATGAGCCGTAATGGTAAAAATGAATTGCTTCTTCGTAAGCACCGTTCACTTGATGAAATTATTGAAAGTGTAAACACTGTGACAAAAGAAAATGTAGATGGGTTAATTCGTAACATGTTTACAGATGAATTCTCAGCAGCATTAATTAGTCCAGATGGAAAGCTTCCAAAAGGAATAAAGCTATAATTGCTTTATATGAAGTATGTAAAAATAACTGTATCTCTTTTAAATGAGATACGGTTATTTTTTTTTGATATACAGAATAAGTACTAATTATGGATAACTTACATTCATAATTTCGGTAGGGGGAGAGCGTATGCGATTAAGTGAATTAAGCGGTAAAGAGATCGTCAATTTAGAAAGAGCCGAAAAAATGGGGGTTTTAGGATATGTGGATTTAGAGATTAATGAGAAGGATGGTCAAATACAGGCTCTAATCATACCAGCTGGGAAATGGGGAGGTTTTAAAAAGGAACCACAAGAAGTAAGAGTCACGTGGAGCCAAATTAAGAAAGTAGGGCATGATATGATCCTTTGTGATATTACAGATCGTCCAAATTCGAAGTGAAAGTTGGCCATTTTGGTCATCTTTTTTTGTGCATTCCCGCAGAGTATTAGCTCACATGAATCGAGCTTCTACGGGCAATCAATTCCCTACATAATGTCCTCTCATATGCGGAATTTTCAAGGGAGGTTTTTCTGTATACAAAGAGCGGGATTAATCATATGTGCTTTTTGTTTTTCAATCACCTAAAACTCGTACATTACATATGATGTGGAGGAAAAAGAAAAAGTAGGCACTTTTCTTATAAATGACAGAAAAAGAAGGTGAATTAGGGAATGTTGACTGAGATGCATATTGCTGTCATAGGAGGAGATGCAAGACAGCTAGAAGTAATTCGCAAGCTAGTTGAATTGGACGCGAAACTTTCATTGATAGGGTTTGACCAGTTAGACCATGGCTTCACAGGGGCAGCAAAAGAAAGTATACAAAATTTAGATTTCACTTCTGTAGATGCAATTATTTTGCCAGTTGCAGGTACAAATGCCAAGGGAGAAGTAGATACTATTTTTTCAAACGAAAAAGTTTCTATAACGAAAGAACAAATTGAAAATACACCAGAACATTTTACTATATATTCAGGTATTGGTACGCCTTACTTGGAAAATCTCGTATCTACTACAAACCGTAAACTTATTAAATTATTTGATCGTGATGATGTGGCAATCTACAATTCTATTCCAACTGTAGAAGGTACATTAATGATGGTAATTCAACATACCGACTATACGATTCATGGTTCTAATGTAATGGTTTTAGGATTTGGTAGAACAGGGATGAGTGTTGCCAGAGCGTTTCAATCATTAGGAGCCCATGTCAAAGTTGGAGCAAGACGATCGGAACATATTGCACGCATTACAGAAATGATGTTTTCTCCTTTTCATATGCAAGACATTGAGAAAGAAGTAGGAAATATCGATATTGTCATTAATACAATTCCGCATCTCGTTGTGACAGCGAATGTCATTTCAAAAATGCCGGCTCATACGTTAGTAATTGATTTAGCTTCTAAACCAGGCGGTACCGACTTTAGGTATGCGGAAAAAAGAGGGATCAAAGCTTTGTTAGCACCGGGATTACCAGGCATTGTTGCTCCCAAAACAGCAGGACAAATTTTAGCGAATGTTCTTTCTCAGTTACTGGCAGAAGACGTAATAGCAAGAAAGGAGAATGGGGAATGAATTTAAAGGGGAAAAGAATAGGGTTTGGTTTTACAGGTTCACATTGTACGTACGAAGAAGTTATGCCACACTTAGAAAAATTAATTGCTGAGGGAGCAGAAGTACGTCCCGTTGTTTCTTACACCGTTCAATCAACAAATACGAGATTTGGTGAGGGAGCAGAGTGGATTAAAAAGATTGAAGAAGTAACAGGATTTAAAGCGATTAATTCAATCGTTGGTGCAGAACCATTAGGACCTAAAATCCCGTTAGATTGTATGGTAATTGCACCACTAACAGGAAATTCTATGAGTAAATTTGCAAATGCAATGACAGACTCTCCGGTATTAATGGCAGCGAAAGCGACGCTAAGAAATGGCAAGCCTGTCGTATTGGCTGTTTCGACGAATGATGCGTTGGGGCTTAATGGGGTAAATCTAATTACACCAACAAGGTGACGACAAAGCACGAACGCTTATATGTCGCCATCTTGAGGGAGCTTAGGGTAAAGCACAAGTTCGAAATCATCGAGTCTTTGCCACTTTTCTTTCTTATAAACAGCCTTTTCTAAAACGGACTTTAGGAGACTGTTTTTCTTTTTGGGATCATCTGTTTTAAAATACAGGTCAAGAACATGCTCCACTTGAGGTATTGTATCTTTCTTCACTTTTTCCTTCTTAATTTCTGTTTTAATTTCTTTCTTTAAGTTTTCCATCGTGGAAGTAATTTCAGTAATGCGATCAGAAATTACATTCGAACGTTCTAAAAACATATCGACTGTGTAAACACCACGTTCTAATAAATCATGTAAATTATTTTTTTGTTTTTGGACATCCACCAATTCTTTATCAAGCTTGCGTAATGCAGCTTCATTCATTTGAATAACTTGTGTCTCTTTTAATTTGTCACCTTGCTTATGTTTTTCGAAATCAGCTTTATAATTGATATACCATTCTTTTAATGCCTCGAGTAAACGCTTCTCAATTAATTCCGTATAGCTTGATTTGTTTTCACAACCACGGTGCTTACAATCCATCGTTTCCTTTCGGTTCTTCGGATAACGCTGGACCATACTATAACCACATTTACTACATTTAATAATGCCAGCTAAAGGATTTTTAATTCCGTTTGTATTGTAAGGAACGTGATATCTTGAGTTTAATTTATCTTGTACTTGCTCAAACAAACTTTCAGGTATGATTGGCTCATGCTTACCATCGGCAATAATCCAATCTGATTTATCTTGGCGTGCACCACTTCTTTTTACAGCATCAGGACGTTTTACTTCTTTTCGCTTTTGCCAAGTTACCTTTCCGATGTACACATTGTTTTTTAATATATCCAAGATGCTATAAGGATTCCAATCATTACCTAGCTTACTTTTGTATCCAAGATCATTTAACTTGCTTCGTATTGCACTCGCACCCATATCCTCATTTGCATACCAATCAAATATCATTCTTACAACAGAAGCTTCTTCTGAATTAATCGTTAAAGTGCGCTCTCGCTTATTTAAGCGATGAATATCATATCCGAATGGTGCATGTGTACCAAGGTAATTCCCAGCCTCTACACTAGCGACACGACCTCGTTGCATACGACGTGTAATAATCTTTAACTCCTTACGTGCCATAAACGCTTCAAATTCGCTGTATTCTTCGTCCCACTCATCATTAAGGTCATAAGTCTTCCTAGGTGTCATAATCTTCGTATTCGAGCGTTTAAACGTCTCTAAAATGATTCCTTGTTCTTTCATACCGCCACGACCTAAACGATCCATATCCATACAAAGAACAACATCATATTTATTATCTTCAATTTCTTCAAGCAGAGCTAACATCTCCGGACGTTTCACTAAGCTCTCACCAGAAACGATTTCCTCACGGACAGCTAACACATTTAAGTTCATTTTCTTTGCTATTTTCAGCAGGGTAGTGCGGTGCTTTGCTAACGTTTCGCCTTCGCCTCTTGCTTCGGCTTCTAAATCGGCGCGGGATTTTCTTAGGTAGATTGCGGTTTTCATAAATAGACCTCCTTATAGTTAATTCATATACGAGAAATGTACATATAAGAAGTAGAAACGGCTATTTGAGGTAGCGAAAGTAATGTCATGTTTAATTTAAGAAAGCATTTAAGATTCTTCGTCGTTTTCCAATGCTTTAATATTTCGATAATTGGTCTGCTTTGAAACTAATATGGCAGTACTAACAAATCAGCAGCATACAAATATAGAAAGCACTTCAAGAGGTGACACCATGAGCCAACACAAAGAATATGCCGCATCTTATGAATTTGGGAAAACGAAAGTGTATATTGTGGCCCCAGAGCCGAAAACAAAAAAGGATATTGAGAAAATCCTTCGAGCATATTACAAGGCTAGTTGGGCCATCATCGATGAATTGCAAACAAAAGAAAATATTGAGGAGTAGTTCCTCTTTTTTTGTATAGAAAATAGACAGGTTGTGTATGTACTAATAATTTTAATGCTTTAACAATTTAAGCAAAGGATGCTAATGCAACTAACAATCTTTGATGTGGAATTAGTTGGATCATTTAATTTTAAGAAAGCTCATATTCACCGTTTGAATTCAAACTAGTTGTACAAATGCTAACTAAGCCAAGCCAAAGCGATCGGTGGATTAAAACCAACGATAGCACATGATGAGTGTAATGAGTTGGTTGAAGATTACTCGATTGGGATTTGACGTTACACATGAAAGGAAGCAGAGATTAATTTAATACTATATTAGAAAAGAAGATTTGAGATTTTTAGGGAACATGGGGACTAACTGTATGAGTTTTTTATTTTTAAAAGTATGTTTTAATTTGCGAAGATTATAGGACTGTGAAATAATTCATGCGAATTGATATGAGGTAGAGGGTATAATCGTTTATTTTGATTGTAAAGCAATTGAATTAATGGGAGAGTATGAAACACAAGGCCCAGACAAAGTTTAACTATAATCTTTATCTGGGTTTTGTCTATGTATTTGATATTATAGAGGGCGAAAATGTTATTAGAGAAAAAAGTCAATTTGCAATGTTAATAACTTATACTACCAACTGTATAATCATTACTGTAATCTATACTTGCAGAAACCTCCTTCTTTTTGTCATCAGATATATAGCCGGATACATAAAGCCTGCTACGAGAGATATCTGGAGAAAATTCTACTTTTGTCACTGTAATATCCCAATTTTTCTCCTTTTTAAAATAATCGATAGCGGCTTGTGATGCTTTTTCTTTCATTTTATTTTGTTCTTTTTCACTATAAGGGTGGGTAGCCTTATAAATTTGATATATAGTGCACGAACCTAAACCTAAAACAACCAATAATGTTATTAAAAGGATTTTTTTCATTTCTTATCACCTCTATTTTTCATTCGGTTTTGAAGCTTGGACATCCCTGTTTAGATGGATATCTGAAATCACATAGGTTTCTTTTTTTCATAGAAAACTCCCCTCCATAGTAAACAAATCAAGGTGATTTCTTTTTACTGTCTGCTATAGGGGGAGCGTATCATAATTGAGTTAGCTTTTTATATACTCGTTTCTTTTGCTATACTCCGTATGTCATTTCTCCCAAAAATTCTCCACCACTCTTGATACATTGCATTATTCTGCTACATGCACAATAAAAGTAATGTTCACTTGTTGCAGTTGATTTTACCGGGACTGGATCTATTTCATGAAACATTTGATCTTTTTTATGAAAATACATTTTTCCAACTTTATCTGGATATTCTGAGGGGGAAATTGATATACAACTATTTCCTCATCTTCAAATTCTTTATTCATTGTTATATGGATGGCCATAATTTATCTCCTTTATTGTTTTATTCTCTATTAATTTCAGGTGTTTCCCAAGGGCGACCTGATTTTAAGGTTGCATTATGTGCTGTTTTGTAATCTGTTTTAAAAACACATTCAAACTTGGAAAATTTTGTGACAAAGTAAATCCATGTCTTCTTTTAAAAAATTACCGCTTTATCTTAACGATATTAGAATTTACTTTTAGATAATGCCTTTAATATAGGACTCATAATTTTACTCAGTAAACGAAACGCGTTAAAAATAGACCTTATAGCCTTCATAGTCTTGTCCCTAAGTTCATATTTTCTATTTCAAAGTCGGATATTCCCGGCTACATTGGAAAAACTGTATGTTTTTTATCTCAAATCAATTATATCTATAAAATTAAGAAAAATTCTGTTATAAGATTCATCAGTGCAAGTTATTAAATTCTTTATTGGATTTATGTCAGTTACAGTCATATTTCTAGTAAGCAAATGGCCATCTCTATAAAAAGCAATCAATATCTTCTCTTCAGAAAGAAATGAACATAATAACTTATTTTCAATAATTTCTTGTTCATCTTGGGTTAATGTAGGGCGCTCCATTTTTGTTTGTTTTTTAACAATTTTACCAATACCGATGAATTTCTTCGGTATCGAAGTGAGTGAAGTTTGCTTAACCATTCCTATTTCTTTTGGCATATTTGTATCGTTCATACTGTATATCTCCCTAATTGCTATTAATAACTGTATGATTATATCAAACTTTGGAGTTAGTTTTTGTACTGTTTATAAATTTTATAAAACGACACACCTCCATAGTGAGAAAGAAGAAAATAATATTAAGGAAAAAGCTTCAAAAGCGGCTGTTGAATATTTTAAAAAAGAGAAGAATTGGGATGTCACGGTAACAAAAGTAGAATTTTCAACGGATATATCTAGAAGTTGGATTAATGTTTATGGATATGTATCTGGGGATGAAGAGAAAAGAATGTCCGCTCGTGTAGAATATCGTAATGATTATGAAATAGGAAGCACGAGTTATTAAACTTTCTAATCAAGAGTTACTGTTTATTATTTTTGTGTCACTCCATCTGGAAATATTGTAGTACTTTTTATTTTAGATAATTTACCATTGGGAAACTGATTAGTTGGTAAGTGTTCTATATTACGGCTAGTGATGCATACGTGAATGTGAAGTAATACGAAGAAAAGACCGCCTATTACGGGCGGTCGATTTTTACTAATTGTTTTTTTATGCTTGTTTTAATGTTTCAACTGTTTGTTCAAGCCATTCTATAGGAGTAAGTTGTAAAGAAGGAAAATAAATTTCAGTATAATATTCAATGAATTCTTCTTTTTCTTGCGTGGATAAATCACTTTTTAAAAATTTGGTTATGTACTTTATGGTATTTTCAATACAAACTTTGTGAGCTTCTTCTATAAATTCATTTAAGGCTTTTTCTACTGTTCCCATATCTTGATGAAATGTTCCGTCTAAAAAATCACTTAATTCTTCATACATATAATCTTTATCATTCATAAGTATTCTCCTAAATCTCTATTTTTCGGGCTATCCTGTCCGAATATAACGTCCTTGTCCGTCTTTTTTTAAGATAATTTTAGCATTAGTTACCTCTAAAACATTTTCAAATCCTCTTACAATAAATCGACCAATAACTTCATCACCTCTATACCTAAACGTTAGAGCTGACCAGCTGTAGGGATCATCTAACCACCTTTCTATTTTACGTATATAATGAAAAATATGATATATATACTTGGACATAAAAAAATTTACAGTCTGCGAAATGGATATATAATAGAAGAAAAAAGAAATATTTATATTGTCATCACCCTGTTGGCGTCAACCTCATGCGTCTAATGGCGACAAAAAACATCTATTTCGTCCCATTCGGTCAAGATGCACCAGAGAAAAAACCGAACTCAATGGTAGCTCGTATGGAGTTACTGGAAGATACAGTATTAGAAGCGCTGCAAGGAAAGCAATTGCAACCGGTTGTCGTAGAAAAATTCAGATATATGAATTAAAAAACGAAAAAAAACGGACAATTTTTGATGAAACCATCATTCTTACTGTAGAATATGATAAAATTAACGTTATTAAGATTAGAAGGGGTATTCTATACTCCTTCTGATTCTAAGTTATAGAAGGATTGGTATCTAGAAAGGGGCATAGTGATGGAAAAGCAAAAAACTTTTCATGTCGCTGTAGTTGGAGCAACCGGCGCAGTTGGTGAACAAATGTTAAATACTTTAGAGAAACGAGAATTTCCAATCGGGAAGTTAACGTTACTTTCATCTAAACGATCTGCAGGTAAGAAACTTGTATTTAAAGGCGAAGAATTTACAGTTCAAGAGGCAACTCCTGAAAGTTTTGAAGGAGTAGATATCGCACTATTTAGTGCTGGTGGATCTGTATCAAAACAATTAGCGCCAGAAGCAGCGAAGCGCGGTGCGATTGTTGTTGATAATACAAGTGCATTCCGTATGACAGAAAACGTGCCACTTGTTGTACCTGAAGTAAATGAAAACGACTTAAAAGAACATAATGGTATCATTGCAAATCCAAACTGTTCTACAATTCAAATGGTAGTAGCTCTTGAGCCAGTTCGTCAGCAATATGGTTTAAAACGAGTAATCGTTTCCACATATCAAGCTGTATCAGGTGCTGGTGCGGCAGCGATTGAAGAACTTCATGAACAATCACAAGCAATCTTAAATGGCGAAGAAGTGAAGGCGAATGTTTTACCTGTATCAGGTGATAAGAAACATTTCCAAATTGCTTTTAACGCGATTCCGCAGATTGATAAGTTCCAAGATAATGGATTTACGTTTGAAGAAATGAAAATGATTAATGAAACGAAAAAAATTATGCATATGCCTGAATTAGAAGTAGCGGCAACATGTGTACGTTTACCAGTTGTATCAGGTCACTCTGAGTCTGTTTACATCGAAGTAGAAAAAGAAGGCGTAACAGTAGAAGAATTAAAGAGCTTACTTGCAAATGCGGAAGGTATCGTTCTGCAAGATAACCCAGCAGAGCAGTTATATCCAATGCCAGCTACTGCAGTAGGTAAAAACGAAGTATTCGTTGGAAGAATCCGTAAAGATTTAAATAACGATAAAGGATTCCATCTTTGGGTCGTATCTGATAACTTATTAAAAGGCGCTGCATGGAATTCTGTTCAAATTGCAGAGCGCTTAGTAAAATTACAATTAGTGTAAACGGCTAAGAGAAGGTGCAAAATATGAAAATTATTGTTCAAAAATTTGGTGGCACATCCGTACGTGATGAAAATGGACGTAAGCATGCGCTTCATCATATAAAAAAATCGCTAGATGCGGGTTATAAAGTAGTTACTGTCGTATCTGCTATGGGCCGTAAAGGTGAACCATATGCAACTGATACTTTGTTAAGTCTTGTAAATCAAGAGGAATCTCACATTTCTAATCGTGAGCAAGATTTATTACTATCATGCGGAGAATTAATCTCTGCAATCGTCTTCTCTAATATGTTAAATGAGAACGGTATAAAAGCGGCAGCGTTCAATGGTGCACAAGCTGGTTTTGTAACAAATGATGATTTTACGAATGCTAAGATTATTGAAATGAATTGCGATCGTATACATGAAGAGTTAGAAAATGTAGATGTAATCGTCGTTACAGGATTCCAAGGACAAACGAAAAAAGGTGATACGACAACACTTGGACGCGGAGGTAGCGATACTTCAGCTTCAGCTTTAGGTGTTGCGCTTCATGCTGAATATATCGATATCTTCACAGATGTAGAAGGTGTTATGACTGCGGATCCTCGCATTGTAAAAGATGCACGTCATCTTCAAACGGTAACGTATAACGAAATTTGTAACATGGCATATCAAGGTGCAAAAGTCGTTCATCCACGTGCAGTAGAAATTGCGATGCATGCCAAAGTACCACTTCGTGTACGTTCTACGTATTCTGATAGTGAAGGTACGCTTATTTCAGCATCTGACGGTGCTACAAAAGGCCGTGATGTAGAAGAACGCCCTGTTACAGGTATTGCTCACGTATCAAACGTAACGCAAATTAAAGTGCTTGCGAAAGAAACAGCATTTGATTTGCAGCAGCATGTGTTTAAAGAAATGGCGAATGAAGGAATAAGTGTCGATTTAATTAACATTTCACCTACTGGGGTAGCTTATACGGTGAGTGATAATGTATCAAATCGTGCAGTTGAATTATTACAGAACCTTGGATATGAGCCAATTGTGACAGAGCATTGTGCAAAAGTATCTATTGTAGGAGCTGGAATGGCAGGATACCCAGGGGTTACTGCGAAAATCGTTACAGCTTTAGCGGAAAAAGGTGTTCAAATTCTGCAATCTGCAGATAGCCATACGACAATTTGGGTTCTTGTAAAAGAAACTGATTTAGTGGAGGCTGTAAATGCATTACATAGTGCGTTTGAGCTTTCAAAAGAAAAGCAACTGGAACAATAAGGAGTGAGACCATGATAGATTTTGGGACAATTGCAACCGCGATGGTAACACCGTTTGATATAAACGGCAATATCGATTTTGCAAAGACAACGAAATTGGTAAATTATTTAATAGATAACGGTACAACAGCAATCGTGGTAGGAGGAACGACAGGAGAATCTCCTACATTAACTTCAGAAGAAAAAGTAGCGTTATATCGCCATGTCGTATCTGTTGTCGATAAAAGGGTGCCCGTAATCGCTGGAACAGGTAGCAATAATACGCATGCTTCTATTGACTTAACTAAAAAGGCAACAGAGGTTGGTGTTGATGCAGTAATGCTAGTAGCACCGTATTATAACAAACCGAGCCAAGAAGGAATGTATCAGCACTTTAAAGCAATTGCTGAAAGCACGCCGCTTCCGGTTATGCTATATAACGTTCCAGGACGATCTATTGTACAAATCTCCGTTGATACAGTTGTTCGTTTATCAGAAATAGAAAACATTGTTGCGATTAAGGATGCAGGCGGCGATGTGTTAACAATGACAGAAATCATTGAAAAAACAGCGGACGACTTTGCAGTATACAGCGGTGATGATGGTTTAACGTTACCAGCTATGGCAGTTGGAGCGAAAGGTATCGTTTCTGTAGCATCTCATGTTATCGGAAATGAAATGCAAGAAATGATTGCGGCATTCCAAGCAGGAGAATTTAAGAAGGCGCAAAAATTACATCAATTACTTGTAAGAGTAACGGATTCATTATTTATGGCGCCAAGCCCAACTCCAGTAAAAACAGCGTTACAAATGGTTGGATTAGATGTAGGTTCTGTACGTTTACCACTTCTTCCATTAACAGAAGAAGAAAGAGTAACGTTACAATCCGTTATGCAATCTATCCCTCGTTAATAAAAAATGACCTAGTGTAGAACTAGGTCATTTTTTATTGGTATGAAAATCTTTTCTTCTCTATTCTCATCTATATGTCTTCTTATAAAATCTATATTATGCACCTGTTTAGCCGCTTCTTCATTATGTATTGCAACATATATAAGAAAATAATCGTACCCCTTTAAAGGAAGCAAAAATTCATAGTTATTTTAGAATAAACATTTGTATAAACGTAATAAACTATCGATTTTGTTTATTGTAGAAATTGCCTCAAATGTGATGGGAATCGAACAAAAACTACATTTTGTAAGTGTTTTGTTCGATTCTAGAAAAATAAGTCTTGAAAATCCATATTATGAAATTAATTTAGTATTTATGGATATTTCTTCAAAATAATATGAAGTATAAAATCGAAGTAAACATAAAGGAAATAGGTTCGATACTTTTGTTGTAATTCCGTTCTTTTACTTTTTCTTTCGCACGATTTAACTTGTGTTCTATTTCTTGTATCAGGTATAATATGGCTAAGTAGCTTAGTACGGGTATGCTTAGCAAAATTGGTAAAAATTATAATTTGATTACATTTTCATATCATATCGAATAAGATATTTGATTTATATAATGAAAGAGAGGTGAAACCTGGTTTAAAAAATAAACAAGGACATGATATCGCATAACGGTAAGGACATTCGTCTTGGACGGTGAATATATGGTGGTTGTAGAGTTTCCCCTGGTGTCTCTGCAATTTTAGTGAAATCAGTGTTTGAAAGATTTTTAAACCAGGCAACAACATGAAGAGAAAAGAGAATGAGTCTGTTAAAGTATTTGCTCTTGGTGGAGTAGGTGAAATCGGGAAAAACATGTACTGTGTTGAAATTGATTCTGAAATCTTTATTGTAGATGCAGGATTAATGTTCCCGGGAGATGAAATGTTTGGAATTGATATCGTTATTCCTGATATTACATATTTAGTGGAAAATCAAGAACGAGTAAAAGGTTTATTTATTACTCACGGCCATGAAGATCATATTGGTGGTATTGTTTACGTACTTCGTAAATT
This sequence comes from Bacillus sp. SH7-1, assembly GCF_008042405.1. NCBI lineage: Bacteria > Bacillati > Bacillota > Bacilli > Caryophanales > Bacillaceae > Bacillus > Bacillus sp. SH7-1. The sequence goes on along the minus strand of NZ_QNUD01000009.1, from coordinate 100,626 downwards.
ATCTATTCCAGTGTATGCAACGAAATTAACAGTAGGACTTATACAAGAAAAGCTGGGCGAAGCGGGTATGTTAGGCCGCGTAGACTTAAAAACAATCGATTCAAATTCAACAGTAGAGTTTAATACTACAACGGTGTCATTCTTTGGAACTACACATAGTATTCCAGATTCTGTTGGTGTTTGTTTCCATACATCAAAAGGTGCTATCGTATATACGGGAGACTTTAAATTCGATCAAACTCCAATTGGAAATAGTGGAGCGGATCTTGGAAAAATGGCGCAAATCGGAAATGAAGGCGTACTATGCTTACTATCTGATAGTACAAATGCTGAGCGTCCAGGCTATACAGGTTCTGAAAAAGAAGTTGGTGTAGAAATTTCTAAAGTGTTCTACGGAGCAGAAGGACGTATTATTGTTGCTTCATTTGCATCGAATGTACATCGTATTCAACAAGTATTTGATGCAGCTGCTGAAACAGGACGAAAAGTAGCGGTTGTAGGACGTAGTATGGTAAAAGTGGTAGATATCGCAAGACGTCTTGGGTATTTAGATGTTCCAGAGGGTATGGTTATTTCACTACAAGAAGTAGACAATTTCCCAGAGAAAAAGGTAGCTATTTTAACGACAGGTAGCCAAGGCGAACCGATGGCAGCCCTTTCTAGAATGGCAAAGCAAGCTCATAAACAAATTTCAATTCGTAAAGGTGATACGGTTATAATTGCGGCTTCTCCAATTCCGGGTAATGAAATATCTGTATCGAAAATTATTGACTTGTTATTTAGAGCTGGAGCTGAGGTTATTTATTACGGTGAAAGAAAAGTTCACGTTTCAGGTCACGGTAGCCAAGAAGAATTAAAACTAATGTTAAATTTAATGAAACCGAAATATTTTGTACCCGTACATGGTGAGTTTCGTATGCAAAAAGCACATGCATATTTAGCTGAAGATGTAGGTATTGCAAGAGAAAATATCTTTATCGTAGAAAAAGGCGATGTAATTGCTTTTGGTGACGATGAGGCAAACTTAGTTGGCAAAGTGCAAGCTGGTAATGTTTTAATTGATGGACTAGGTGTAGGTGACGTTGGTAATATCGTTCTTCGAGATAGAAAAATGTTATCTCAAGATGGAATATTAGTAGTTGTTGTAACACTTGGTAAAGATGAAAAGAAAATTATCTCTGGTCCAGAAATCATTTCACGTGGCTTTGTATATGTTCGTGAATCCGAAGCGTTAATTGACAGATCTACAGAGATTGTACGTATGATTGTTGAGCAATCAATTAAAGAATATTCAATTGAATGGTCTATGTTAAAACAAAATATTCGTGAATTATTAGGACAATTCTTGTACGAAGAGACGAAGAGAAAGCCTATGATTTTACCGATTATTATGGAAGTATAAAAAAGGTCACCTTTACGGGTGATCTTTTTTCTTTTTTAACTCTATCGAATGAAATTTATAACTTAAGAAATAATAGTTATATACGAGTGAAAGGGGATGCGATATGACAGAACGTGATCGTTATACAAATGAAGAGAAAGAGGCTGAGCCGAAAGAAGGTGGGAAAGAAGCTTCATTAGTGGAAAAAATTCAACAGCTTGGACAAACGAATGTACCACAAATGAATGAATCGCGTATTCATTGTTTAACAATCATTGGACAGGTGGAAGGTCATGTTCAGTTGCCGCCGCAAAATAAAACAACAAAATATGAGCATATTATCCCGCAAATTGTTGCGATAGAACAAAATCCGAAAATTGAAGGCTTGCTTTTAATATTAAACACGGTCGGAGGTGACGTTGAAGCAGGGCTAGCAATTTCTGAGATGGTCGCTTCGCTTTCAAAGCCAACGGTATCACTTGTTCTGGGTGGAGGGCATTCTATCGGGGTACCAATAGCCGTTTCTACGGACTATTCATTTATTGCAGAAACTGCGACGATGACAATTCATCCTATTCGTCTAACAGGTCTTGTTATAGGTGTACCGCAAACATTTGAGTATTTAGATAAAATGCAAGAAAGAGTCATTCGATTTGTAACGAAGCATTCGAAAGTGACGGAAGATCGTTTTAAAGAGCTTATGTTTGCGAAAGGGAATCTAACGCGAGATATCGGTACGAATGTAATTGGTGGAGATGCAGTGAAGTATGGTCTTATAGATGATGTCGGTGGTATTGGAAATGCGATTCGAAAATTAAACGAATTAATAGATGCTCGCGGGAATGATAGTGCAGAAGGGACAATGCTACAATGATTTTATATACAATTATGCCAGAGCAACTTGTGTATCCAGTTGATTATTCACAATGTGAAAGTCAAAAAGTCGTAAATATAAACGGTGTTGAATTAATGGTTTCTGAAGAAGAACGTGGGGGTTATTCGATTGTGCGGGTGTTAAGTACGGACCCGCTTCACTACTTAGAGTTTGAGCCCGGTCAGCAAATAACCTTTTAGCAAAAAGAAGGATTTTGTTTAGAAGCTATGGTATAATATAAAAAACAAGACGGTTGAGCAGCCATGAGAGGGCTGCTTTCTTCTGTTTATTTAACATTTTACAAGAAGTGTAAAAATAGAAGATATAAAGACCTGAAAAAAATAGAGAAAACGGACATATAAGTGGAGTTTTTAGGGGTTTTACTTATATGTAGAACACGAGGTGAAGAAATGGCAAAACAAAAGCAAAGAGGGACGAAGGCAAAGGCAAGACGTACGATAAAGCCAACTTTGTATTATGAAATCGTCGGTTTAACTCTTTTTGCACTTTCAATCATTACGATTTTACAGCTAGGTGTTGTAGGGAAATCGTTTGTGTTATTTTTTCGCTTCTTCTTTGGTGAGTGGTACATAATTGGTGTGTTAGGTGTAATAGCTTTATCCGTTTCGTTCGTTATAAAACGTGGATGGCCGAATCTATTAAATAAACGGTTAATCGGTTTTTATTTAATAGTATTGGCGATATTAATGTTTAGCCATATTACATTATTTAACCTTCTTACGAAAGACGGGGCAGTGCAAAACACTTCTGTTATTGTGAGTACGAAAGATAATTTCTTTCTTGAAATGAAAAAAGGACCAGATAGTGTTCATTTAGGTGGTGGCATGTTTGGTGCGCTTATGTTTGCTACATGTTACTTCTTGTTTGACGAAGTAGGAGCTTATATCATTGGTATTATTTTAGTTATTCTCGGTATACTTTGTATAACAAATAAGCATATTGGAGAAGTGTTAGCTCCAGTTGGTAGAATTCTTAGAAGTCAATTTCAAGTGATGCAAGGGGATTATAAAGATTGGAGAGCCAAAAGAACGGCTGAACAAACAGAAAAGAAAAAAACAACAAGAAGCACAAGGAGCAAACGTGCTGCAGAACAAGAAGAAATTATTGAGCCGATGGAAGAAATCTCAATTGATCCTCCAATTATTTCAAATTTCACTGAGAATTATCCTGTAAATGAAGAAGAGAATAAACGAATTGAAGTAGAGCAAGAAGAGTTAATCACTTCACCGTCTATCGAAGAGGCTCCGCCAATTGAAGAGCCGAAGAAAAAGCGTGGAGAAAAAATCGTTGAATCGCTAGAGGGGGAAACGCAAGCACCTCCTATGCAATTTTCAAATGTAGAAAATAAAGATTACAAGCTTCCTGCACTTGATATATTGAAATTTCCAAAGAATAAACAAGTTACAAATGAAAATGCGGAAATTTATGAGAACGCTCGTAAATTAGAACGTACATTCCAAAGTTTTGGTGTGAAAGCGAAAGTAACAAAAGTACATAGAGGTCCTGCGGTTACGAAGTATGAGGTGTACCCTGATATGGGGGTAAAAGTAAGTAAAATTGTCAGTTTAAGTGATGATTTAGCACTTGCTTTAGCTGCAAAGGACATCCGTATTGAAGCACCAATTCCCGGGAAATCAGCTGTAGGGATTGAAGTTCCGAACTCAGAAGTTTCTATGGTAACACTTAGGGAAGTTCTTGATTCTAAAGCTAATAATCATCCGGAAGAGAAGTTGTTAATTGGTCTTGGACGAGATATTACAGGTGAAGCTGTATTAGCTCGATTAAATAAAATGCCCCATTTGCTCGTAGCTGGTGCGACAGGTAGCGGGAAGAGTGTATGTATTAACGGTATTATTGTTAGTATTTTAATGCGTGCAAAACCACATGAAGTAAAATTAATGATGATTGATCCGAAAATGGTAGAGTTAAATGTATATAACGGTGTGCCTCATTTGTTAACGCCAGTTGTAACTGATCCGAAAAAAGCATCGCAAGCATTGAAAAAAGTTGTGAGTGAGATGGAACGTCGTTATGAATTATTTGCTCATAGTGGTACACGTAATATTGAAGGGTATAATGACTATATTAAAGAACATAATAGTCAATCAGAAGCGAAACAGCCCGAATTACCGTATATTGTAGTAATTGTAGACGAGTTAGCAGATTTAATGATGGTTGCTTCGTCTGATGTAGAGGATGCGATTATGCGTTTAGCGCAAATGGCGCGTGCTGCTGGTATTCATTTAATTATTGCAACGCAGCGTCCATCAGTTGATGTTATTACGGGAGTTATTAAAGCGAATATTCCATCACGTATTGCATTCGCTGTATCTTCCCAAACAGATTCTCGTACAATTCTTGACGGCGGTGGTGCAGAGAAACTACTAGGTCGTGGAGATATGCTGTTTATACCGATTGGTGCATCAAAGCCTGTACGTGTACAAGGTGCATTTTTATCAGATGATGAAGTTGAGAGGGTTGTAGAATATGTTATTGGCCAGCAAAAAGCGCAATATCAAGAAGATATGATCCCACAAGATGTTCCTGATACAAAGCAGGAAGTAGAAGATGAATTATATGATGAAGCAGTTCAGCTCGTAGTGGAAATGCAAACAGCATCTGTTTCTATGTTGCAACGTAGGTTTAGAGTTGGTTATACGCGAGCAGCCCGTTTAATTGATGCAATGGAAATGAATGGTGTAGTAGGTCCGTATGAAGGTAGTAAACCACGAGAAGTACTCATTAATGATGTACAAGAAAAAAGTTCATAAAAAAAGCCTAATTGTTTTTACAATTAGGCTTTTTTATATGCTGGTTTTGTTATATACTATATTCAGCAGTTAAGAAAGGGCTTACATTCAAAGTGATTCTTTAGAATACGAATACTTTGATGTGGTTTTTTGTGAACGTTCGATATTTAATGTAGAAAAATGTTAAATTTTGTTGACACGTATGGGAGCAAGTGGTAAGATTACTTCGAAAAGAATCACTGCCTCATATAATCTTGGAGATAAGGTCCATAAGTTTCTACCTGGCAACCATGAATTGCTAGACTATGAGGGGAAAAGTGTGTAACAAAGGATGTAAAAGATCTTTGTGCCGAACTTTTTCTCGAAATGAGGAATGTTTATGGTGCAAAGTTTTTTTTATGCAGTAAAGAGTGAAAATTTCATCTTAAAAAATTATTAATATTTATTCGACAATTAAGCTTATTTTTAGTATTTAGTAATTTTATTATGTTGTAAGTTGAAAAAAGAGAAAAGAAGTCTTACATCAGAGGTCGAATAATTGAAATGCGGGGGAGTCTTATGTCAGTAAAATCCGATAGTCGTCACCTATATTTACGGGTGATTGATCACATCAAAGAAAAAATTAAAGATGGAGCTTACAAAGAAAGACAGAAGTTACCATCAGAGTTTGATTTAGCGAAAGAGCTTGGTGTAAGTAGGGCGACTTTAAGGGAAGCACTGCGTATTTTAGAAGAAGAAAATGTTGTCATTCGTAGACATGGTGTAGGAACATTTGTAAATGCAAAGCCATTATTTTCTTCAGGGATTGAACAACTTTCTAGCATTACAGATATGATTTCTAGTGTGGGGAAAACACCAGGAACTATCTTTTTATCATCATCTACAACAAGTTTAACAGAAGAAGAAAAAGAGAAGTTTAATAGTGAAGATGGTTTTAATGCAGTAATGATTGAGCGTGTGCGTACAGCAGATGGGGAACCTGTTGTATATTGTATCGATAAACTTGCAAAAGAAATATTGCCGGATTTATCGGGATATAATGAAGAATCATTACTAACGGTGATACATAATAACACGCATAAGCGCATAACATATGCGGTTGCTCACATTGAGCCAATTGGCTATCATCCGAAAATCTCACCGATTTTAGAATGTGAACCGGAAACGGCACTGCTAGTTTTAAAACAAATGCACTATGATCAAAATGATGAGCCAATCTTATATTCTATCAATTACTTTAGAGCTGACAAGTTTAGCTTCCACGTACTAAGAAAACGTATGTAGGTGAGTTCCTTTTTAGGGAGGTGACAGCAAGAAGTTAGGGACAGCAGCGTATAAAAAATAGACAATTCATTTCAGGAGGGGTTTCTAGTATGAAGAAAAAAACAGGTCTTTTATTATCATTAACATTAGCAGCAAGTGCGGTTTTAGGTGCATGTGGTAACTCGGATAAAGCAAGTAGCGACAAAAAGGGTGACAAAGATTTTAAAGTGGGTATGGTTACAGATGTTGGGGGCGTTGATGACAAATCATTCAACCAATCTTCTTGGGAAGGATTAAAAAAGTTTGGTAAAGATAATGGATTAAAAGAAAAGACAAATTATCGTTACCTACAGTCTGAAAAAGAAGCAGATTATATTCCAAACTTAAAGAAATTTTCAAAAGATAAGTATGATTTATCTTTCGGAATTGGTTATAAATTAGAAGGTGCAATTAAAGAAGTTGCAAAAGAATCTCCAAAACAACAATTCGCAATCGTTGATACGGTTGTAGATGCACCGAACGTAACAAGTATTACATTTAAAGATCATGAAGGATCATTCCTTGTAGGTGCGGTAGCAGCTATGTCAACAAAATCAAATAAAGTAGGATTTGTTGGTGGAATGAAGAGTGATTTAATTAGTAAATTCGAAAATGGATTTAAAGCTGGTGCAAAGGCAGTAAATCCAAACATTGAAATTGTATCTGAATATGCGGAAGCATTTGATAAACCTGAAAAAGGTACAGTTCTTGCATCAGCAATGTATGGTCAAGGTGTAGATGTAATTTATCATGCTGCTGGTGGTACAGGTAACGGCGTGTTCACTGAAGCGAAAAATCGTAAGAAAAAAGGTGAAAATGTTTGGGTAATTGGTGTTGACCGTGACCAAAACCAAGAAGGTATGCCTGAAAACGTAACATTAACTTCAATGGTAAAACGTGTAGATATCGCTGTTGAAAAAGTAGCACAAGAAGCAAAAGACGGTAAATTAAAAGGCGGTAAAATAGAAGCGTTTGGCTTAAAAGATGACGGTGTTGGTATCGCAAAAACAACTGACAACGTGAAAAAAGTTAATCCTGAAATCTTAACAAAAGTAGAAGAGTTTGAAAAGAAAATTACAGATGGTGAAATTAAAGTACCAGCTACAGATAAAGAGTATAAAGAATATGAAGCTTCTCTAAAAAAATAAATAGAGAAATAGCAAAGGTTAGTTCATAGAACTAACCTTTGTATGTATAAAACTTCCGAATTGCTTAATAAGTTAATAGTGTAATAGGGGAATGTTCCCTGTTAAAAGGAGGAACACAATGGAATACGTAATTGAGATGAATAACATTACGAAAGTATTCCCAGGCATTGTAGCGAATGATGATATTACGCTGCAAGTAAAGCAGGGAGAAATACATGCTTTACTTGGAGAAAATGGTGCAGGGAAATCCACATTAATGAATGTACTATTTGGTTTGTACCAACCAGAACAAGGTGAAATTAAAATTAAAGGAAAACCTGTAAAAATTACAAATCCAAATATAGCAAACGACCTTGGTATTGGAATGGTCCATCAGCACTTTATGCTTGTTCATAATTTTACAGTTACAGAGAATATTATTCTCGGAAACGAACCGAAGAAAAAAGGGAAAATTGCTGTTGACGAAGCTGCTAAAGAAATTCAAAAATTGTCTGAACAATATGGTTTAGCTGTAGATCCATATGCAAAAATACAGGATATTTCAGTTGGTATGCAACAGCGTGTTGAAATTTTAAAAACACTTTACCGCGGAGCGGGAATTTTAATATTTGATGAACCGACGGCAGTGTTAACACCACAAGAAATTCATGAGCTAATTCAAATTATGAAAAAGCTTGTACAAGAAGGCAAATCTATTGTTCTTATTACACATAAGTTGAAAGAAATTATGGAAGTTTGCGATCGTTGTACGATTATTCGTAAAGGAAAAGGGATTGGAACGGTTGACGTTGCAAATACGGATGAACATAAACTTGCAGAATTAATGGTCGGACGTCAAGTGAATTTTAAAACAGAAAAAATAGACGCTAAGCCAAAAGAAGAGGTACTTTCAATTGCAAATCTTGTTGTTCAAGATGCGCGTCAATTACCTGCTGTAAAAGGCCTTGACTTAACTGTTCGTGCGGGGGAAATTGTTGGTATTGCAGGGATTGATGGAAATGGACAAAGTGAATTAATAGAAGCAATTACTGGTTTACGAAAAGTTGAGTCAGGTTCTATTGCAATTAAAGGGAAAGAAATAACGAATTGGCCTGTTAGAAGAATCACAGAAGAAGGAATTGGTCATATTCCAGAAGACCGTCATAAGCACGGATTAGTTCTTGATTTTTCTGTTAGAGATAATATCGTTCTGCAAACGTACTATAAAAATCCATTTTCAAAGAAAGGGATTTTGAATTTTAGTAAAATCACAGAAAAAGCAAAGGCGCTTATTGAACAGTTTGATGTACGTACACCGAGCGAACAAACGTTAGCACGCGCTCTATCTGGTGGAAATCAGCAAAAAGCAATTATTGCACGTGAAGTAGATCGTGATCCAGATTTATTAATTGCGGCACAGCCAACACGTGGTTTAGATGTAGGAGCAATTGAATTTATTCATAAGAGATTAATAGAACAAAGGGATAAAGGAAAAGGAGTACTACTTTTATCACTAGAGTTAGAGGAAATCTTAAATGTTAGTGATCGAATTGCTGTTATTTATGAAGGAGAAATTGTAGCAATAGTTGATGCGAAAGAAACGAATGAACAACAGCTTGGATTGTTAATGGCTGGAGGAACAAAGAAGGAGCAGGTGGGTACAAATGGCTAAAAAACTTTTAACAGAACGAACGATAAATATTTTAGTCCCAGTACTATCCGTTATTTTCGGCTTACTTGTCGGAGCAATTGTAATGCTAGTTAGTGGCTATGACCCAATTGTTGGTTATAGTGCACTTTGGACAGGAATGTTCGGCAGTTCAAGTGCAATTGGTGAAACGCTTCGTACAATGATACCACTTATTCTTGCTGGCTTATCGGTGGCGTTTGCATTTCGTACAGGTTTATTTAATATCGGAGTAGAAGGTCAATTGTTAGTTGGTTGGCTTGCAGCGGTTTGGTTCGGTTATGCAGTTTCGCTACCAGCTGTTCTTCACATTCCATTATCTATTTTATTTGCAGCATTAGTGGGCGGAATATGGGGATTCATTCCTGGATATTTAAAAGGCAAGTTTCAAGTTAATGAGGTTATTGTAACAATTATGATGAACTATATCGCATTATATGTAACATATGACATCATTAAGCGCTTTTTACATGAGGGTAATGATAAAACATACGATATTAAAGAGAGTGCGTCATTATCTTCAGACTGGCTTGCTTCCATTACTGATGGTTCACGCCTTCACTGGGGAATTATTGTGGCTATTTTAGTAGCTATCTTAATGTGGTTCTTATTAGATCGAACAACTTTAGGTTATGAATTAAAGTCGGTAGGTTTTAATCAACATGCTTCTCAATATGCAGGTATGAAAGTTTCTCGTAATGTAGTATTCTCCATGACAATTGCTGGTGCATTTGCGGGAATTGGTGGCGCGATGGAAGGATTAGGAACATTCCAAAGTATGACAGCAATGTCTTCGTTTACAGGAGTAGGATTTGACGGGATTGCCGTAGCCTTACTTGGAGGGAACAATCCGTTTGGTATTATCCTTTCAGCTTTATTATTTGGTGGTTTAAAAAGTGCTTCCCCTCAAATGAACTTTGAGGCAGATGTACCATCAGAGCTTATTAACGTAATTATTGCATGTATCATCTTCTTTGTTGCATGTAGTTATGTGTTAAGATGGGCGCTTACACGCATGAGCAAGGAGGGGAAATAAATGAGCTTTTTAGATATATTAGCCATTCTTGTGACGGGTACGTTATATACATCAGCACCTATAATTTTTACAGCACTAGGTGGTGTATTTAGTGAACGATCGGGTGTTGTAAATATAGGATTAGAAGGACTAATGCTATTTGGTGCATTTATTGGAGTTGTTACAAACTTATTAATGGGTGATACTTGGGGAACGATGACTCCTTGGATTGCGTTATTATTTGCGGCAATTGGTAGTGGGTTATTTGCATTACTTCATGCGGTAGCTTCTATTACATTCCGAGCGGATCAAGTTGTAAGTGGTGTAGCGATTAACTTCTTATCTCTAGGATTAACAGTATTTGCAATTAAGAAGATTTTTGATAAAGGGCAAACTGACTTTATTCAGTATCGTATTGAAAAGATTGATATTCCAGGCCTTTCGGATATTCCGGTTTTAGGGAAAATATTCTTCTCAAACGTACCAATAACGTCGTATATTGCCATTATTTTAGCATTCGTTGTTTGGTATGTTATTTATAAAACACCGTTCGGTCTTCGATTGCGTGCTGTTGGTGAACACCCAATGGCAGCGGATACGATGGGGATTAACGTATATAAAATGCGCTATATCGGAGTTTGTATATCGGGAGTGTTTGCGGGAATTGGTGGAGCGATTTTTGCAATGTCAATTTCTAATAACTTCTCAGGGGCAACTATTACAGGACAAGGTTTCCTAGCCTTAGCTGCTATGATCTTTGGGAAGTGGAATCCACTAGGTGCATTAGGTGCAGCACTATTCTTTGGTTTTGCGCAATCATTAAGTGTAACAGGTGGAACAATTCCTGTATTAGATCAAATTCCGAGTGTTTTATTAACAATATTACCGTATGTATTCACAATATTAGCACTTGTTGGTTTTGTAGGTCGTTCTGAAGCTCCGAAAGCATTAGGAACTCCTTATGAAAAAGGAAAACGATAAGTATAAAAAAGCTCGCACATTAGTGCGGGCTTTTTTACATAGACTATATTTAATACGGAATTTTACTATGTTCCTTACATATTACAGTTTTTAGAAAGGGGTTAATGTAAGTATAGTGAGGAAGAAAAGTTGATTTTTCATTTCTAAAAACTGTATATTGAAGAGGAATATTCCTATATACGTAAAGGAGGGCTATAAATGAAACTGATGGAACAACAGTTACATGAGTTAGGTGGTTTACGAGTACATATTATTCCAACGGATAAATATAAAACAAATACATTTGTATTTCGTTTTAAAGCACCTTTAAATGAGGAGACGGTGACAGAGCGTGCCCTATTGCCATACGTATTGCAAAGTGCGACAGAAAAGCTTCCTTCTGTAATTCGTCTTCGTCAATATTTAGAAGAATTATACGGATCTTCTTTGGCGGTAGATGTGAGTAAAAAGGGAGAAGACCATATCATCTCTATTTATGTAGACATTGCAAATGAAGTATATTTACATGATGCACCACCGTTATTTGAAAAAGCGCTTTCTATGTTATCGGATATAGTTTTACATCCAGCAACAGAGGGGAACAGTTTTTTACCTTCTATTGTAGAAGGTGAAAAGAGAGCGCTCTTGCAACGAATTGAAGCGACTTATGATGATAAAATGCGTTATGCAAACGAGCGTTTAATTGAAGAAATGTGCAAAGTAGAACCGTATCGTTTAAGCGCAAATGGAAAAAAAGAGAGTGTTTCTTCTATTACAAATGAAAGTTTGTATCAATATTATCAAAAAGTGTTAGCTGAAGATGAGATGGATCTATATATTATTGGTGATATTTCAGAAAACGCAGTTGATCTTGTAAGTAAGTATTTTTCTATTTCAGCGCGTCCTGTAAGGGAAAGAAATGTACTTCTTCATAAGAGAAATAATGAAGAAAAAGAAGTTGTGGAAAAACAAGAATTAAAACAAAGTAAATTACACATCGGTTATCGTACATTTATTACGTATAAAGACGAAGATTATTTTGCACTGCAATTGTTCAATGGATTGTTTGGAGGATTTTCTCATTCGAAGTTATTCGTTAATGTTCGTGAAAAAAATAGTTTAGCGTACTATGCAGCATCCCGCTTTGAAAGTCATAAAGGCTTATTATTTGTCATGTCAGGGATTGAAGCGAAAAATTATGAAAAAGCGGTAGAGATTATTAAAGAGCAAATGCTTGCAATGCAAAATGGTGATTTTTCTGAAGAAGAGATGCAACAAACGAAAAGTGTCATTCAAAATCAAATATTAGAAGCAATTGATACACCACGCGGATTTGTGGAAATGCTGTATCATGGTATTATTTCAGACCGTACGCGTCCGGTTGAAGAATGGCTTACAGGCATTGAAAGTGTGACGAAAGAAGAGATTGTGAAAGTTGCTAAAAATATTGAACTAGATACAATTTACTTTTTACATGGAACGGAGGGAGAATAAATGGAGAAAATTGTTTATGAGCAATTGAAAGAGACACTCTATTATGAAAAACTTCCTAATGGATTAGATGTATATATTTTACCGAAGCAAGGATTTAACAAAACATTTGCAACGTTTACGACAAAATATGGTTCTGTGGATAATACATTCGTACCACTAGGTAAAGAAGAAATGATTCGTGTGCCTGATGGGATTGCTCATTTTCTTGAGCATAAACTATTTGAAAAAGAAGATCACGATGCTTTCCAATTGTTTAGTAAACAAGGGGCATCGGCAAATGCTTTCACATCTTTCACAAGAACAGCTTACCTTTTTTCATGTACATCAAATGTAGAACAAAATTTAAATACATTGTTAAACTTCGTACAAGAGCCTTACTTCTCTGAAAAAACAGTTGAAAAAGAGAAGGGTATTATCGGGCAAGAAATTCAAATGTATCAAGATAATCCAGATTGGCGCTTATACTTTGGATTAATTGATAGCTTGTTTGTAAAGCACCCGATTAAAATTGATATTGCAGGTACAATCGAGTCTATTAGTAAAATTACGAAAGACCTACTATATGAATGTTATGAAACGTTTTATCATCCAAGTAATATGTTGATGTTTGTTGTAGGTGCAATTGATCCAGAGAAAACGATGGATTTGATACGTGAAAATCAAGCAAAAAAAGATTATAAAAACCAACCGGAAATAGTGCGTTCATTTGAAGAAGAACCAGATGAGGTAAATGAAAAGAAGAAAATTATTTCAATGCCTGTACAAACACCGAAATGTTTAGTCGGTATTAAAGCGACAAACTTAAAAGAAAAAGGGGAAGCCCTTTTAAAACAAGAAATTGCGCTTACGTTACTTTTAGATTATTTATTTGGGAAAAGTTCCGTTCATTACGAATCTTTATATAATGAAGGACTCATTGATGATTCGTTCTCGTATGATTATACGGAAGAGAATAACTTCGGTTTTGCAATGGTTGGCGGCGATACGAAGCAACCTGATGAGCTGGAAGAGCGTTTGAAAGGTATTTTATTAAACACAAATTATGATCAATTAGATGAGGCAGCATTAGAGCGAGTAAAGAAAAAGAAAATAGGTGGCTTTTTACGCTCCTTGAATTCACCGGAATATATTGCAAATCAATTTACACGATATGCGTTTAATGAATCGAGTCTGTTTGAGGCATTGACTGTATTAGAGAGTCTAACGGTTCAAGATTTACAAGAAGTAGCCCAATTACTATTATCAGAAGAGAAAATGAGTGTTTGTCAAGTTTTACCAAAAAAATAAAGGATTTCATAATAATACCCTCATCTTATCATTGATAAATTGTAAGATGAGGGTATTATTTATTTATAAGAAAAAGATTTTGTTGAGATAAGAGAGGAATTTTATGAAAAAGTATGCATTAGTAACTGGGGGAAGTGGAGGGATTGGCTCTGCTATTTCAAAACAATTAATTCAAGATGGATATACAGTGTATGTTCATTATAATAACAGTGAAGAGAAAGTGAATGAGTTGCAGAAAGAATGGAGTGAAGTGATTCCTGTTCAAGCGAATTTAGCTTCCAGTGACGGGGCGGAGCGATTGTGGGAACAAATTGAACATCCTCTTGATGTTATCGTATATGCAGCTGGGAAGAGTATCTTTGGACTCGTAACAGATGTAACGAACGATGAATTGAATTATATGGTAGAACTTCAAGTGAAGAGCATCTATAAACTATTATCAATGGCACTGCCATCTATGATTCAGCGGAGAAGCGGTAATATTGTACTTGTTTCGTCTATATGGGGACAAATTGGTGCATCATGTGAAGTGCTTTACTCGATGGTAAAAGGTGCGCAAAATTCATATGTGAAAGCTTTAGCAAAAGAAGTTTCATTAAGTGGATTAAGAGTTAACGCGGTGGCGCCAGGTGCAATTGAAACAGAAATGTTAAGTGTATTTTCAGAAGAGGATAAGAATGAAATTGCTGAAGAGATTCCGTTAGGACGATTAGGACTACCAGAAGAAGTAGCAAAAACAGTGTCATTTCTCGTATCACCAGGTGCATCTTACATAACTGGGCAAATTATTGGAGTAAATGGCGGTTGGCATTGCTAAAAAAAATTCTTACATAAAAAATAAAAAACTGTGCAAATTAAGCATGATTCTATTACTAAGTAGTGAGGTGCTTACACATGTCAGTTTTAGATAATTTTGATCAATGGAAGAGCTTTTTAGGAGAACGTTTAGAGCAAGCGTCAGGAAAAGGTCTTGATGGTGGTGCTGTATCAGACATGGCATTCCGTGTTGGTGATTATTTAGCAAATGAAGTAGAAGCGCGCAACGATCAAGAGAAATTATTGTCTGAGCTATGGAAAGTTGCTGATGAACAAGAGCAACATACAATTGCAAACTTAATGGTAAAGTTTGTACAACATAAGTAAAAAATAGAGAGGAGATTCTCCTCTCTATTTTTTTTGTATAATAATAACGCGGGATAGATTATACATTTAGCTTCCCTATTAAGGTAAAATCATATAATATAGTACGTAGGTGTAAAGTAAGCAAGGGGAGTGATCTTGGATGATTGAATGGTATTTTGAATATGAAATACATAAAAACCGACCTGGCTTGCTTGGTGACGTTTCTTCGTTAATCGGTATGCTCGGCATTAATATTGTCACAATTAATGGTGTAGATAATGCAAGACGTGGATTACTCCTTATGTGTGATAATCAAGAGCAAATCTCTAGACTTGAATCAATTTTAAATACGATGGATAACATAACGGTAACGAAATATCGTCCGCCAAAGCTAAGAGATAAGCTAGCGGTTAGACATGGTAGGTACATACAACGGGATGCAGATGATAAGAAGACATTTCGTTTTGTGCGTGATGAATTAGGATTACTTGTAGACTTTATGGCTGAAATAATGAAAAAAGAAGGTCATAAACTAATCGGGATACGAGGAATGCCTCGTGTCGGAAAAACAGAATCCATTGTTGCCGCAAGTGTTTGTGCAAATAAAAGATGGTTATTTGTATCATCTACTCTTATTAAGCAAACTGTTCGTAGTCAATTGATTGAAGATGAGTATAGCGACGACAATATTTTTATCTTAGATGGAATCGTGTCAACAAAGCGTGCTAACGAAAGGCATTGGCAGCTTGTTCGTGAAATTATGAGATTGCCTGCAACAAAAGTTGTGGAACATCCTGACGTATTTGTGAGTCAATCAGAATACACGTTGGATGATTTTGATTATATTATCGAGTTGCGTAACGATTATGATGAAGAAATTCAATATAATTTAGTAGATGAAATTGAGCAAGGTACGCAAAATAATTTCTCTATGTTTGACTTTTAAAGAAATATTGAGGTGTTAGTAGTGACAGAATTAGGACAAAAGCTGAAAGAAGCAAGAGGAACGAAAGGCTTGTCTATTGATCAGCTGCATGAGATTACAAAAATTCAAAAGCGCCATTTAGTAGCGATTGAGGAAGGCAATTATGATGTATTGCCAGGAGCTTTTTATGCGCGTGCATTCATTAAACAATACGCAGATGCGGTTGGATTAAGTGGAGAGGAACTGCTTGTAGAGTATCAGAGTACGATACCACAATCTGAAAAACGCGATGTTCCACAAGTATCAACTGGACAAAAAACACAAGAAACAATGCAAAAATCTTCATCTTGGCCAATCGCAGATCATATGCCGAAAATCTTAGTTGCGCTGTTAGTAATCGCAGTTGGAGTGGTAATTTGGTTTGTGTTTCAAGCGTTAACTGGAAAAGATGATGAGAAAGTTCCGAATGCTCAAAGTGAGAAAATTGAAGTTAAAAAAGCGGAAAACTCTCCGTTAGATACGAAGAAAGATGAAGCGAAAGCGGAAGAGCCGAAAAAAGAAGAACCGAAAAAAGAAGAGCCAAAGAAAGAGGAACCGCCAGCACAGCCAACTGGACAACAAGAAGTGAAAGTAGTTGGAACAACTGGTAAAGTATCTACTTTGGAAATTCATAATAATAAAACATTAGAACTGGAAATATCGGGTAAAGGTGCGAGTTATGTAGATGTTAAAGATGATGCGGGGAATGTAATTCTAAACACTACAGTACAAGAGGGCCAAATAGAAAAACATGATGTATCAACAATAAAAGAAGTGCGACTTAATATTGGAAATGCAACGAATGTTGAAGTTAAACTGAATGGCCAAGTGGTCGCTTATCCATTGGATCCAGAAAAAGAACTTCACCAAAGATTGGTGATAAAAAACCAAGGGATAGAGCAACCTGCACAATAACAGTCATCGCTTCGATGACTTTTTTCAATGAACAAATGTTTTTGATATGATGGAGGAATAGCTGTGAATTTACCAAATAAAATTACAATATCTAGAATCTTCTTAATTCCAATTTTTATGGTAATTATGTTAGCACCCTTTGATTGGGGGTCATACACAATTGGTGATGTTGATTTACCAATTCAACATTTAGTAGGAGCACTTATCTTTATTATCGCTTCGGCTACAGATTGGATTGATGGACATTACGCAAGAAAGTATAATCTTGTAACGAATTTAGGGAAGTTCCTTGACCCGTTAGCTGATAAATTACTTGTTTCAGCAGCACTTATTACATTGGTTGAGATGCAATACGTACCTGCTTGGATTGTTATTGTAATTATAAGCCGTGAGTTTGCTGTAACTGGTTTACGTCTTGTACTTGCTGGAACAGGAGAAGTAGTGGCGGCAAATCAGCTAGGGAAAATTAAGACATGGACACAAATTATCGCGATTGCAGCATACTTATTACACGATGTACCTTTAAATTTACTCCATATTCCGGTAGCTGATATCTTTATATGGATTGCATTAATTTTTACTGTTATTTCAGGATGGGATTATTTCTGGAAAAATAGAGCTGCTTTTGTAAACTCAAAATAGAAGTTTATGGGGGAATTGGGATGAATGCTGAAATTATTGCGGTTGGAACTGAATTATTACTTGGACAAATTGCAAATACAAATGCCCAGTTTTTATCTGAAAAGTTAGCTTCAATTGGAATTAATGTGTACTACCATACTGTAGTTGGGGATAATAACAAACGATTACAGCAGGCGATTGAAGTTGCGGAAGAACGTGCTGACATGCTTATTTTCACAGGTGGATTAGGTCCGACAAAAGATGATTTGACGAAAGAAACGATATCTTCTTGTTTGGGTGGAGAGCTTGTGTATGACGAAAAAGCATTAGCTTCAATAAGCGATTACTTTAAGCGTACAGGCCGCGAATTCACGGAGAATAATAAAAAGCAGGCGCTCGTTTTGGATGGAGCAACTGTATTTGCGAATGATCACGGTATGGCACCTGGTATGGGGTTAAATAAGAACGGAAAAGTTTATATTTTATTACCAGGACCACCAAAAGAGATGAAGCCGATGTATGTAAGTTATGTAGAGCCTTTTTTACGTAACTTTACAACAGGAGAAAACATTTATTCTCGTGTGCTTCGTTTCTTCGGTATTGGGGAGTCCCAATTAGAGGTGAAAGTTCAAGATTTAATTGATGGACAAACAAACCCAACAATCGCCCCGCTAGCAAATGATGGAGAAGTGACATTACGTTTAACCGCTAAGCATCAAAATGTTAGCGAAGCGGAGAAACTAATTCAACATGTGGAAGATTTGATTTTAGAAAGAGTAGGAGAATTTTTCTACGGATATGACCAAGAATTTTTGCATTATAAGGCAATTGAGTTATTGAAGAGAAAAGGGTTAACTTTAGCATGTGCAGAAAGTTTAACAGGTGGTCTTTTTGGAAATAAAGTAACTGAAAATGCTGGTGTTTCTTCTGTATTTAAAGGCGGTGTCATTTGTTATCATAATGATGTGAAGCAACATGTTTTACGTGTGCCTGAAGAAGTGTTGCATACTGATGGTGCAGTTAGTAAAGAATGTGCTCGTTATCTTGCTGAAAATGTTAAGGATTTATTAAAAGCGGATATCGGAATTAGTTTCACTGGGGTAGCAGGGCCAGATGCTTCAGAACAGAAAGAGCCAGGAACAGTATTTGTTGGATTAGCGATTAAAGGTGAACAAACTGCAGTCTTTCCTCTTAATTTAAGTGGAAGTCGTCAACAAATTAGAGAACGATCAGCAAAATATGGATTTTATCATTTATATAAAAAGCTAGAAGAGATATAAGTTTCTTCTAGCTTTTTTTATAGTTAAATTCCGCATTTATGTAATGGAAAATAAAAAATCGAATAAATGTTCGATTTTTGTTGGCAAATTGAATTGAAAATAGGTATAATAAGATTAGCAATTCAGTTAAGGAGGAATTTTGAATGAGTGATCGTCAAGCGGCATTAGATATGGCGTTAAAACAAATAGAGAAGCAATTCGGTAAAGGTTCAATTATGAAATTAGGAGAACAAGCGGAGCGTAGAGTTTCTACAATTTCAAGTGGTTCTTTAGCACTTGATGTGGCACTAGGGGTAGGCGGATACCCACGTGGTCGTATTATTGAAATTTACGGACCTGAAAGTTCAGGTAAAACAACAGTTTCATTACACGCAATCGCTGAAGTACAGCGTCAAGGTGGACAAGCAGCGTTCATTGATGCGGAGCATGCGATGGATCCTGTCTATGCACAAAAATTAGGCGTTAACATAGATGAATTACTATTATCACAACCTGATACAGGGGAGCAAGGTTTAGAAATCGCAGAAGCTCTTGTACGAAGTGGTGCGGTTGATATTATTGTAATTGACTCTGTAGCAGCTCTTGTACCGAAAGCGGAGATCGAAGGAGACATGGGTGACTCACACGTAGGTTTACAAGCTCGTTTAATGTCTCAAGCACTTCGTAAACTTTCAGGTGCAATCAATAAATCAAAAACAATCGCAATCTTTATTAACCAAATTCGTGAAAAAGTTGGGGTTATGTTCGGAAATCAACTACAAGTGGCTTAATCAAAGTGATGTACTTGAGTCTTTATTTGTCTTCTTCGACTAAGTCTTTATAAGGGATTTCTTATAGGGAGAGATTAAAGTGGCAGTGACAATTGGAAATAGAACTTATCGAAACATAGAACAATGGCAAGTGGATTTTATTGTGACACATGCGGATAGAAAATTGAAAGATATAGGTAAAGAAATTAATCTTGATGAAAGGCGAGTAGGTGAAATATTAAAGTTACTCGGAATTTAAAGAACCAGACATAGAAAGATTTACTTGCCTAAAACCGCAGAAGTTGAACAAGAATTGAAAAATCCATATTTATCACATGTTGAAATTGCTATTAAGTATGGCGTATCCGATACATGTGTTGCTAAAAGGAGAAAAGAGCTTAATGTAAAGGTCAGAAAGAAAAATTATGATACTTTACTGGAACAACAGGTTGAACAGATGTTGTTAAGTTTAGATCTGGCGTTCATTAAGCAAAAATGAATCGATAAGTGGTCTATTGATTTCTACTTAGGTAGAAAATATTGTTTAGATGTCCATGGGAAATGGGCACACTCACTCCAAAAGATAAAAGAATGAGATAAAAGAAAACTTTTATTTATGGAAGAGGGCTGCTATAAATATCTTGTTATACATGAAGAAGAGTTAGCAAATAAAGAAAAAGTCTTGCAAAAGATTAAGGAGTTTACCATGGGTTTCCCTTGCTAGTGATAGCATGTTAAAAAACCTTGTGAACCTTATTGCCTAAGGGTGTAACTATCCATATAGTTGCTAACGGTGAAGCCCACCATTATTTAGGGTAATACCGTGCCAAGCTCCATAGTGATATGGGGAAGGTGTAGAGACTACCGAAAAGGACTTTTAGTTAACTGAGTAGGGTACGGCAGATGATAGGCTACTGCTGGAAGTGCAAGGCTCTCTGTAAAGAGATGAAGAGATAGTCCGGACTATAGAGATGGAAAATCTATAGATAGTGCCAGAAACAACTCCAGGTGGTCGTGCGTTGAAATTCTATTCAACTGTCCGTCTTGAAGTACGTCGTGCGGAGCAATTAAAGCAAGGTAACGACATCGTTGGTAATAAAACAAAAGTAAAAGTAGTTAAAAATAAAGTGGCACCACCATTCCGTGTTGCTGAAGTTGATATTATGTACGGAGAAGGTATTTCAAGAGAAGGTGAAATCTTAGATATGGCTTCTGAACTTGATATCGTTCAAAAGAGTGGTGCTTGGTACTCTTATAATGAAGAGCGTTTAGGGCAAGGTCGTGAAAATTCGAAGCAATTCTTAAAAGAGAATACGGATTTAAGAGAGGAAATTGCCTTCTTTGTTCGTGATCATCACGGAATTGGTGAAGATTCTGGTGTGGAAGACACGGAAGATTCAACTCTTCAAGATTAAAAAATAAAAGACACGGGTCCCGTGTCTTTTATTTTTTTACCTTCTATTAAAGAGGTATCTATCGTAGTGGTTAAAATATTTTTTTGACTCAAATGGGATGTGTAAAGAGGAATATTCATACGTTTTAAGGGAATAAAATGGTATTTACTAAGGTTTTCCAGGATAATATGCTATTAATTTTTCAAATTCAGATAACATTCAGGACTGAAGGTAAAGAAAGTAAAAGTAGACAACGCTTGACAATGAAAATTACGATAGATACAATGAGAATGTATATTTTTTCTTATATACGATATACTCTTCTCAAGAAGAGAAGTAATATTCGGAGTAAGGTTTAAATCTTACCGAAATAATAATATGACATTTTAATTGTGAAATGAAGAAAGTCCCTTAAAAAAGCGGGACGACGGTCTTTGCTGTATGTTGTAATCAATGTACATGCCGACAGTCTTTTTTCATTCATAGCAAGGGGAGGTGAAATCATGACGAGTACAGTTTGGATACTCATCTCCATTTTGCTTGCAACAGTCGGTGCAGTTGTTGGCTTTTTTGTTCGAAAGTCTATTGCTGAAGCGAAGATTAATGGTGCGGCTAATGAAGCGAGACGTATTTTAGACGAAGCGAATCGTGATGCTGAAGCACTTAAGAAAGAAGCGCTTTTAGAAGCAAAGGATGAAATTCATACACTTCGTACAGAAGCTGAATTAGAAATTCGTGACCGTAGAAGCGAATTACAAAAACAAGAAAATCGTTTAATGCAAAAAGAAGAGAACCTTGATCGTAAAGACGAAACGCTCGATAAACGCGAGCAGCAGTTAGAGAAGAAAGAGGAATCTCTTGTAGCGAGACAACAACAGATTGAAGAGTTGGAAAGCAAAGTGGGAGAGTTAGTTCAAAAGCAACAAACAGAATTAGAGCGCATTTCCAATCTAACACGCGAACAAGCGAAAGCAATTATTCTTGGTAAAGTAGAAAGTGAAGTTTCTCATGAAATCGCTGTTATGGTAAAAGAAAGTGAAGTTCGCGCGAAAGAAGAAGCGGATAAGAAAGCAAAAGAGATTTTATCTCTTGCAATGCAAAGATGTGCAGCTGATCATGTTGCTGAAACAACCGTTTCGGTTGTAAATCTTCCAAATGACGAAATGAAGGGACGTATTATCGGGCGTGAAGGTCGTAATATTCGTACGTTAGAAACGTTAACGGGTATTGATTTAATTATCGATGATACACCAGAGGCGGTAATCCTTTCTGGATTCGACCCAATTCGTCGTGAAACAGCTCGTATCGCTCTTGATAAACTAGTACAGGACGGACGTATTCACCCAGCGCGTATTGAAGAGATGGTCGAAAAATCAAGACGTGAAGTGGACGAGTATATTCGTGAAGTCGGAGAGCAAACAACGTTTGAAGTGGGTGTTCACGGATTACATCCAGATTTAATTAAGATTTTAGGTCGTTTAAAATACCGTACAAGTTACGGACAAAACGTCTTAAAACACTCTATGGAAGTTGCATATTTAACTGGACTTATGGCAGCAGAGCTTGGTGAGGATGAAAAACTAGCAAGACGTGCTGGTCTATTACATGATATCGGTAAAGCGATTGACCATGAAGTAGAAGGTAGCCACGTTGAAATTGGTGTTGAACTCGCAACGAAATATAAAGAGCATCCTGTAGTTATAAACAGTATTGCATCTCACCATGGGGACACAGAACCAACTTCTATCATTGCAGTTTTAGTTGCAGCAGCAGATGCATTATCAGCTGCAAGACCTGGAGCTCGTAGTGAAACACTTGAGAACTATATTCGTCGTCTTGAAAAGTTAGAAGAGATTTCAGAGTCTTATGAAGGCGTAGAAAAATCTTTCGCAATTCAAGCAGGACGTGAAGTTCGTATTCTGGTAAAACCAGATACAATTGATGATTTAGAAGCTCATCGTTTAGCTCGTGATATTCGAAAACGTATTGAAAATGAACTGGATTATCCAGGACATATTAAAGTAACTGTTATTCGTGAAACACGTGCAGTGGAATACGCAAAATAAAGTGGTGAAACACCACTTTATTTTTTTGTGTTGGAATTGGTTAAAATAAAGGAAATTAGTTATCCCGCTATTTGCGGGCAGTAAGATCCCCGCCTCAAAATTCAGCGAAAGCAAAGAAGTTAGGTGGGGGATCGGGCTACCCGTAAATGTCCGATTGGTGAGGGCTAATAATCAGTAGGGATGAAGAAAACCCCAACTGATTAAAGTTTCAATTTATACCTAGTATATAAGTGAAACAAATTTATAATAAATATATTGTAAGGAAGTCACTTGAAGCTATAGTAATAAAAAATGTAGTACATAGGAAGGGTAAGACATATGAGAATATTATTTGTTGGAGATGTAGTAGGATCTCCTGGTAGAGGTATGATTCAACAATACGTACCGGCATTAAAGAAGAAATATACACCTACAGTAACCATTATTAATGGAGAAAATGCAGCAGGTGGACGTGGAATTACAGAAAAAATATATCGAAACTTTTTAGAATGCGGGGCACAAGCGGTTACACTTGGAAACCACGCTTGGGATAACCGTGAAGTATTCGAATTTATTGATGATGCAAAATATCTTGCAAGACCAGCTAACTTCCCAGAAGGAACTCCAGGAAAAGGACTTATCTTTGTGAACTGTAATGGAACAGAAGTTGCAGTTATTAACTTACAAGGACGTACTTTCCTTCCTCCGATTGATTGTCCATTCCGTAAGGTGGATGAATTAATTAGCATTGCAAAAAAACGTACGAATATTATCTTTATTGATTTTCATGCAGAAACTACAAGTGAAAAACAAGCGTTAGGTTGGTATGTAGATGGACGTGCTACAGCAGTAGTAGGCACACATACACATGTTCCTACAGCAGATAATCGTATTTTACCAAGCGGAACGGCATATATCACAGATGTTGGTATGACAGGACCTTACGACGGAATTTTAGGTATGGACCGAGAAGCGGTATTGAAGAAGTTTTTAACAAACTTACCAGTACGATTTGAAGTAACAAATGGTAGAACACAATTAAGTGCAGTGCTAATTGATGTGGATCCTAATACAGGAAAAGCTAAGAAAATTGAGCGTATCTTAATTAATGATGATCAACCATTTTTTGAGTAATTCTTGACTAAATTTTAGATAAGTCATTATTTTTTAATTTTTTAGAAAAATTACAGAAATTTAGCAGGAATACGCGTCATTCCTCGTGAATATAAGTTAAAGTGAAATAATTGCTAATACTTTTTATAGAAACGAGGAGGAAACGCGGAATGGAAATATTAAAAGTTAAAGCAACGTCGGTCCCTAATTCTGTAGCTGGTGCACTTGCAGGTGTTATTCGCGAACGCGGAACAGCAGAAATTCAAGCCATTGGTGCAGGTGCATTGAACCAAGCGGTAAAGGCAGTAGCAATTGCAAGAGGATTTGTAGCGCCTAGTGGTTTGGACCTGATTTGTATCCCAGCGTTTACGGATATTATGATTGATGGGGAAGAACGTACAGCAATCAAATTAATTGTAGAACCTCGTTAAGTTTAAACAACCTGTTTGCACTATGCAAACAGGTTCTTTTTATAATGGAGGAATGAAAATGAAAATTTTTGATGCTCATTGTGATGTGCTTCTTCAGTTATGGAGAGCAAAAGGGAAAAAGGATTTTAAACATGATCCGCAATTACATATTACACTTGAACAGTTAAAGAGAAGAAAAGGAAGTATACAATGTTTTGCTATATATGTGCCAGAAACAGTGGCATATGAAAACCGATTTGAAGTAGCATTACAAATGGTAGATATTTTTTATAATGAAATTTTATCTCTACCGGGTGTGAAGTTTATTCAGACAAAAGATGATATTAACATGTTAAAACAGGACGAGATTGGAGCGATATTAACACTAGAAGGATGCGAAGCAATTGGAAAAGATGCAATGAAATTACGGTTGTTGTATCGCCTAGGAGTACGTTCTTTTGGACTAACATGGAATTATGCCAATCTATTAGCTGATGGTGCGCTAGAGACACGTGAGGCGGGTTTAACGACTTTTGGTAAAGAAGTTGTACAAGAACTTAATACGTTACATGCATGGACTGATGTGTCTCATCTGAATGAAAGAAGTTTTTGGGATGTTGTAGAAAGTGCAAAAAATCCTATTGCTTCCCACTCAAACTGTATGAAACTTTGTCAGCATCCACGTAATTTAAATGATGAACAACTTAAAGCTCTTATAAAGCGAAATGGCATGATAGGTGTCACTTTTGTACCGCAGTTTCTAACAAATGAAAAACAAGCGAATATAGCAGATATAGTAAGACATATCGAATATATTTGTTCATTAGGTGGAGAGAACAATATAGGATTTGGTTCAGATTTTGATGGGATTTTAGAAACGGTTGTAAATGTATCAGCGTATCGAGATTATGAAAATATAATAAATGAGCTTTGTAAACACTATGCTGCATCTACTGTAGAGCGATTTTTATATGATAATTTTGTTGAACGTATAAGTTTTTAAGAATTTTGTTTTGAAAATACAGAAAAATTAGAATTAATTCATTTGATATTATTGCTTTTTTTAAGACCTAATACTAGAATGAAAAACAAAATAGCTTTATACTAAAGATTCAGGGAAATCAGAAGAGGCATAATTTGCGTCCGTTGTAGTTTATTTGTATAAAAAATGCTAAACTATTACTGTAAAAAAATACACTACAATGAATGCAGCCAAAAGGGGTGTAGGAGATGATTAGTCAACTTTCATGGAAAGTTGGAGGCCAACAAGGTGAAGGAATTGAAAGTACAGGAGAAATCTTCTGTATTGCATTAAACCGATTAGGATATTACCTATACGGTTACCGCCACTTCTCATCACGTATTAAAGGCGGCCATACAAATAATAAAATTCGTGTAAGTACAACAGAAGTACGCGCGATCTCAGATGACTTAGATATTTTAATTGCTTTTGATCAAGAGACAATTGATTTTAACTTCCACGAACTACGTCCGGGCGGGATTGTAGTTGCAGATGCGAAATTTAATCCGACAATACCTGACAATACAGATGTAAATCTATATGTGATACCGTTTACAGATATTGCTTCGGAATTAGGCACATCATTAATGAAAAACATGGTTGCTGTTGGGGCATCAAGTGCGGTATTAGGATTAGATGAAACAGCTTATTTAGATGTTGTTGAAGAGATCTTTGGTCGTAAAGGAGAGCAAGTTGTTCAAAAGAATATGGACGCAATTAAGCGCGGCTCTCAATATATGAAAGAGTTACTAGGTGAGAAAGTAAACATGATGCAGCTTGAAAAAGCTGATGGTCAGAAACGCATGTTTATGATTGGAAACGATGCAATCGCATTTGGTGCAGTAGCTGGTGGTGCTCGCTTTATGTCTGCATATCCAATTACACCTGCATCTGAAATTATGGAATACTTAATTAAAAAATTGCCAAAAGTTGGCGGGACAGTAATCCAAACTGAGGATGAAATCGCAGCTTGTACAATGGCAATCGGTGCAAACTATGCCGGTGTTCGTACATTAACTGCATCTGCTGGTCCAGGTCTATCTTTAATGATGGAAGCGATTGGTTTAGCAGGTATTACAGAAACGCCATTAGTGATTGTTGATACACAACGTGGTGGTCCAAGTACAGGATTACCAACGAAACAAGAGCAGTCTGATTTAATGGCTATGATTTACGGTACGCACGGTGAGATTCCAAAAATCGTAATGGCGCCAAGTACAGTTGAAGAAGCTTTCTATGATATTGTAGAAGCATTTAACTTAGCTGAAGAATATCAAGTTCCTGTTATTTTCTTAACAGATTTACAGCTTTCTTTAGGGAAACAAACAGTAGAACCACTTAAGTTAGATAAAGTAGAAATTCGTCGTGGTAAGCTTGATTTAGAAGCGGAATTGCCAGAACGTGAAAATAAAGCATACTTCAAGCGTTATGAAGTAACAGAAGATGGCGTTTCACCACGTGTTTTACCTGGTATGAAAAATGGTGTTCACCATGTTACAGGTGTAGAACATGATGAAACTGGTAAACCATCTGAATCAGCAATAAACCGTAAAGATCAAATGGACAAACGTTTCCGTAAAATGGAGAACTTGAAGTTCAATACCCCTGTCTATAAAAATGTTAAGCATGAAGAAGCAGACGTATTGCTTGTTGGATTTAACTCAACTCGTGGTGCAATCGAAGAAGCAATGGAGCGCTTAGAACAAGAGGGCATGAAAGTAAACCATGCTCATGTGCGTTTAATTCACCCGTTCCCAACAGCTGAAATCGATCCACTTGTGAAAAATGCGAAGCGTGTTGTAGTGGTAGAAAACAATGCAACAGGTCAGCTTGCTAACATTATGAAAATGAATCTTGGTAACGGTGAGAAAATTTCTAGTCTTTTAAAATATGATGGGAACCCATTCTTGCCAAAAGAGATTTACAACGAATGCAAAAAAGGGGTTGTATTAAATGGCAACATTTAAGGACTTTCGTAACAGTGTAAAACCAAACTGGTGCCCAGGTTGCGGAGACTTCTCAGTGCAAGCTGCAATTCAACGTGCGGCAGCTAACGTTGGCTTAAATCCAGATGAACTAGCTGTTATTTCTGGTATCGGCTGTTCAGGTCGTATTTCAGGTTATATTAATTCGTATGGTGTGCATAGTATTCATGGTCGTGCCCTTCCAATTGCACAAGGTGTGAAAATGGCAAACCGTGATTTAACAGTTATTGCATCAGGTGGTGACGGTGATGGATTTGCGATTGGTATGGGACATACAATCCATTCTATTCGTCGTAACATCGACATTACGTACATCGTAATGGATAACCAAATTTACGGATTAACAAAAGGGCAAACTTCACCACGTAGTGAAGCTGGATTTAAAACGAAAAGTACACCACAAGGTTCAATTGAACCGTCACTAAATGTTATGGAAATGGCTTTAACAGCTGGTGCAACATTCGTGGCGCAAAGCTTTTCAAGTGATTTAAAAGAATTAACACAAATTATTGAAGCTGGTATTAACCATAAAGGATTTTCATTAATTAACGTATTCAGCCCATGTGTTACTTACAATAAAGTAAATACTTACGATTGGTTTAAAGAAAATTTAACAAAACTAAGTACAGTAGAGGGATATGATCCGTCTAATCGCATGATGGCTATGCAAACGTTAATGGAAAATAACGGATTAGTCACAGGTTTAATTTATCAAAATACAGCGCAACCTTCATACCAAGAACTTGTAAAAGGCTATAGCGAGAAGCCTTTAGTGCAATCTGATTTAAATATGGATCAGAAAATGTTTGATGAGCTTGTTGCTGAATTTATGTAATGTAAGAAGAGCAGGTTGCCATTTGGCAACCTTTTTTAATGAGGAAAAATATAAGGTAGTTATATTTACTTAGAAAATTCAGAATGGTAAAATAATATGTAAATCGTTGTATGAAAATTGCATGTTCATTAACTAGGAAATGTAATAATAGGATAAGCCTTCTTCTTTGTAAAAATTGGCGAAACGCTTCATACTATGGTAATGTTTATAGGGATAAAGCAATATGCTTTTGGGTAGGACAAAAGAAATACCAAAAGGGAATGTCTATTTGTGTGGGGAAGACTTTATTCTTACGGATGATTAGATTGATTACTCAAGTTTCAAAGGACAAGTTATCTCTCAAGCTATCTAACCATTTTTGAGGTGGGTCTAGGCGCATTAAAATGGACTATAGAGTGTGTATAGTTAAGGGTGAAAGGAGATTACCGATGAACGAGCAACAACGATTAGCAAGTCAACAAGCAAATTCCTCTACGAAAAAAGAAGAGAAAGATTATAGCAAATACTTTGAAAATGTATACCAACCACCATCCTTAAAAGATGCGAAAAAGCGAGGGAAAGAAGAAGTTAAAATTGAACGGGATTTTGGCTTACCTGAAGAGTTTCGCAATTTTGGTACAGGAAGAAAGTTCTATATTCGTACATATGGTTGTCAAATGAATGAGCATGATACTGAAGTGATGGCTGGTATTTTCACTGCACTTGGATATGAGCCAACCTTTTCAACAGAGGATGCAGATGTAGTATTATTAAATACTTGTGCAATTCGTGAAAATGCGGAAAATAAAGTGTTCGGTGAACTAGGTCATTTAAAATCACTAAAACGAAGAAATCCGGACCTTTTAATTGGTGTATGTGGTTGTATGTCTCAAGAGGAATCTGTTGTAAATAAAATTATGCAAAAAAATCAGCATGTAGATATGGTGTTTGGAACGCATAATATTCATAGATTACCGTACATTCTAAAAGATGCAATGTTCTCGAAGGAAACGGTAGTTGAAGTTTGGTCAAAAGAAGGGGACGTAATTGAAAATCTTCCGAAAGTACGCCGTGGCGATATTAAAGCTTGGGTAAATATTATGTATGGCTGTGATAAGTTCTGTACATATTGTATCGTACCGTATACACGTGGAAAAGAGCGAAGCAGGCGTCCAGAAGACATTATCCAAGAAATTCGTCATTTAGCTGCGAATGGTTATAAAGAGATTACGTTACTTGGACAGAACGTAAATGCATATGGTAAAGACTTTGAAGATATAGAATATGGTCTAGGCGATTTAATGGACGAACTCCGTAAAGTTGATATAGCCCGTATTCGTTTTACAACGAGCCACCCACGCGATTTCGATGATCACTTAATTGAAGTGCTTGGAAAAGGTGGAAACTTAGTAGAACATATTCACTTACCAGTTCAATCTGGAAGTACAGATATGTTAAAAATTATGGCGCGTAAATATTCACGTGAGCACTATTTAGAACTTGTAAGAAAAATTAAAGAAACAATTCCAAATGCAGTATTCACAACTGATATTATCGTCGGTTTCCCAAATGAAACAGATGAGCAATTTGAAGAAACGATGTCGTTATATCGTGAAGTAGGATTTGATACTGCCTTTACCTTTATTTATTCACCGCGCGAAGGTACACCAGCTGCAAAAATGAAAGATAATGTACCGATGGAAGTGAAAAAAGAACGTCTTCAACGCTTAAATACACTAGTAAATACGTTGGCAATTGAAAAGAATAATCGTTACAAAGGTCAAATTGTAGAAGTGTTAGTTGATGGGGAAAGTAAAAATAATCCAGAAGTACTTGCAGGTTATACTCGTACGAATAAACTTGTAAACTTCGCCGCTTCAAAATCTTTAATTGGTCAGCTTGTGAAAGTAAAAGTAACGGAAGCAAAAACTTGGTCTCTTAACGGGGAATTAGTTGAAGAGCCGATTGAGGTGGAATAATAGATGAAAGCATATTCGAAAGATGAAATTGTTGAACAAGCGAAAGAATTAGCAAAAATGATTTCTGAAACAGAAGAAGTTGATTTCTTTAAGAAAGCAGAGGCGCAAATTCATAAAAATGAAAATGTAAAGCGCGCAATTGATGAAATTAAAGCACTGCAAAAACAAGCAGTAAACTTGCAACATTACGGGAAATGGGAAGCTTTGAAAAAAGTAGAAGCTGAAATTGATGCCCTGCAAGATAAGTTAGACAGTATTCCAGTCGTACAAGAATTTAAATCTTCACAAACATACGTAAATGACTTACTACAGCTAGTTGCAAGTACGATTTCTAACAACGTAACAGATGAAATATTAATTTCAACTAATGGCGATGTATTGAAGGGTGAAACGGGCGCAGCGGTAGAAAGTAAAAAAGGAAATTGTGGTTGTTAAAGAGATGTCAAATTGACATCTCTTTTTTTAGTGGATTAAACGTAAGTTCTTCTCAAAAAAGAATGACACATTCCGCTATTGTCACGCATATGATTAAGTGAATAGTGATTGAGGAGGGTTACGAATGTCCGAATTTAGAGAGATTATTACAAAAGCAGTGGTTGGAAAAGGACGTAAGTATACAAAGTCAACGCATACATGTGAATCGAATAATGAGCCAACAAGTATTTTAGGGTGCTGGGTAATTAACCACTCGTACGAAGCAAGAAAGAACGGAAAGCATGTGGAAATCGAAGGTTTCTATGATGTGAACACTTGGTATTCATTTGATGGCAATACAAAGACAGAAGTTGTAACAGAACGTGTGAACTACACGGATGAAGTAAGCATTGGCTATCGTGATAAAAACTTTTCTGGGGATGATTTAGAAATTATCGCTCGTGTTATTCAGCCGCCAAATTGTTTAGAAGCATTAGTATCACCAAATGGTAATAAAATTGTTGTAACTGTAGAACGTGAATTTGTAACAGAAGTAGTTGGCGAAACAAAAATTTGTGTAAGTGTAAACCCTGAGGGTTGTGTAGAATCAGACGAAGATTTCCAAATCGATGATGATGAGTTTGAAGAGTTAGATCCGAACTTTATCGTTGATGCAGAAGAAGAGTAATAGAAAGCTAGGGAGAAGTTCTTCCTAGCTTTTTACTTTACATAAGTGGTGCTTGAATGAACATGATTCCTTATGAAATGTGCTATAATGAAGAAAGACTCCTGAAATAGGAGATAAGAGTGTCCGTGAAATGTGACATATATGAAAATAGATTATTATGTAAGAATTATGGAGGAAAAGTATGACGCAATATACGCCTATGATACAGCAATATTTAAAGGTTAAGGCAGACTATCAAGATGCCTTTTTATTTTTCCGCTTAGGTGATTTTTATGAAATGTTCTTTGAAGATGCGGTTAAAGCAGCTCATGAACTTGAAATTACATTAACGAGCCGAGATGGTGGTAGTAGTGATCGTATACCGATGTGCGGTGTACCGCATCATGCAGCTAAAAATTATATTGAACAACTTGTTGAAAAAGGATATAAAGTAGCTGTTTGTGAGCAAGTGGAAGATCCAAAAACAACTAAAGGTGTAGTCCGCCGTGAAGTAGTACAATTAATTACGCCAGGAACGATGATGGAAGGGCGTACGATCGATGAGAAAGAAAATAACTTCTTAGCAGCATTAACACATTTTGAAGATGGATCGTATGCTTTAGCTTGTAATGATTTAACGACTGGACAAAATACAGTAACGTTGTTAACAGGTTCAGTAGAAGATATTTTATTAGAAGTGTATGCAACTGGTTCAAAAGAAATTGTTGTAGATTCTTCATTTTCTAAAGATGAATTAAATAAATTAACTGAAACATTAAAAATGACAATTTCATATGAAGATGCAACGGCAATTCCTCAAGGATTGGAACATCTTGTGAAAAATGTTTCACAAGCAAAGTTAATTAAAGCAATTGGGCGCTTATTTAACTATGTAATAAGAACACAAAAACGTTCGTTAGATCACTTGCAACCAGTAGAAATTTATTATACGAATCAATTTATGAAAATTGATGTGCATTCAAAGCGAAATTTAGAGCTGACAGAAACACTTCGAACGAAAGAAAAAACAGGATCATTATTATGGCTATTAGATAAAACAAAAACAGCTATGGGTGGTCGTATGTTAAAACAGTGGATGGAACGTCCACTTATTCAGAAAGAAAAAGTGGAAGAGCGTTTAGAAATGGTTGAGACATTTGTAAATGATTACTTCTTACGTGAAGATTTAAAAGAAAAACTAAAAGAAGTATATGATTTAGAACGTTTAGCAGGGAAAGTTGCATTTGGTAATGTGAATGCACGGGATTTATTACAGTTAAGACGATCTTTACTTCAAGTACCAGCTATTTTAGAAGCGATTAGTTTGTTAGATAATGCTTATGCAGCAAGGTTAATTCAAGGGGCGGATCCATGTGAGAGCTTAACTGAATTACTAGGAAGAAGTATTCAAGAAAACCCACCGCTTTCTATTAAAGATGGAGATATTATTAAAGACGGTTATAATGACAAGCTTGATCAATATCGTTACGTTAGTAAAAACGGAAAAACGTGGATCGCTGAGCTTGAAAAACGAGAGCGTGATATTACAGGAGTTAAATCGTTAAAAATCGGGTACAATCGTATTTTCGGCTACTACATTGAAGTGACGAAGGCGAATCTTGCAGCACTTCCAGAAGGGCGCTATGAGCGTAAACAAACACTTGCTAATGCGGAACGTTTCATTACAGATGAACTGAAAGAAAAAGAAACATTAATCTTAGAAGCAGAAGAAAAAATTGTACAACTAGAATACGATTTATTTACAGCGCTTCGTGAAGAAGTAAAAGTATTTATTCCGAAATTACAACATTTAGCAAAAGTAATTAGTGAATTAGACGTACTGCAAAGTTTCGCGACAGTTAGTGAAGAAGAGCAGTTTGTAAAACCTGTACTAACAACGAAGCGTGAAATCTTTATTAAAGATGGTCGTCATCCTGTCGTTGAAAAAGTATTGAACGGGAAATTGTATGTACCGAATGATTGTATTATGCCAGAGAAGATGGATGTCTTTTTAATTACAGGACCGAACATGTCTGGTAAAAGTACGTATATGAGACAATTAGCACTTGTAACTGTTATGTCGCAAATCGGTTGTTTCGTACCAGCAACAGAAGCAGTATTACCTGTATTTGATCAAATCTTTACGAGAATTGGTGCAGCGGATGATTTAATATCAGGTCAAAGTACATTTATGGTCGAAATGTTAGAAGCAAAAAATGCAATTGCAAACGCATCAGAAAGAAGTTTAATTTTATTTGATGAAATTGGACGCGGTACATCTACGTACGATGGTATGGCACTTGCGCAAGCAATCATTGAACATATTCATGACCAAATTGGTGCGAAAACGTTATTCTCTACGCATTATCATGAATTGACAGTGTTAGAAGAGAGTTTAGATCAACTGAAGAATGTACACGTTTCAGCTATTGAAGAGAACGGAAAAGTAGTATTCCTTCATAAAATTCAAGATGGAGCAGCTGATAAAAGTTACGGAATTCACGTTGCGCAACTTGCGGAGCTTCCAGATAGTTTAATCGCTCGTGCGAAAGAAGTGTTAGCACAACTAGAAGGACAAGAAGAAATTATTATTCCAAAGCGTGTAGAAGTGAAAGTGCAAGAGCAAGAAGTTATTCCAGAACCTGTAGTTGTAAAAGAAGCGCCAGTAGAAATACAAGAGACGAAAGTAGAGACTGAAGAAGAATCGCAACTATCATTCTTTGGTGGAGAACAGTCTTCGAAAAAACAAGACAAGCCAGTTCTAGATGCAAAAGAAACGGCAGTACTTGCGCAAATTAAAAAAATTGATTTACTTGATATGACACCTTTAGAAGCGATGAATGAACTGTATCGCTTACAGAAAAAGTTAAAGAAAGGATGAGTAAGTAGATGGGGAAAATTCGCAAACTCGATGACCAACTCTCTAACTTAATTGCGGCAGGGGAAGTAGTAGAGCGCCCTGCCTCAGTCGTAAAAGAACTTGTGGAAAATTCTATCGATGCGAATAGTACATCTATTGAAATCCACTTAGAAGAAGCTGGTTTATCAAAAATTCGCATCATTGATAATGGGGATGGCATTGCAGAAGAAGATTGTATCGTCGCTTTTGAACGACATGCGACGAGCAAAATTAAAGATGAGAACGATCTGTTCCGCATTAGAACACTCGGTTTCCGCGGTGAGGCATTGCCGAGTATTGCCTCAGTTAGTGAATTAGAATTAATCACTAGCACAGGTGATGCTCCTGGTACGCACCTTATTATTAAAGGTGGAGACATTATAAAACAGGAAAAAACAGCGAGTCGAAAAGGAACAGATATTACAGTACAAAACTTATTCTTTAATACACCAGCGCGTCTTAAATATATGAAAACCATTCATACAGAGCTTGGGAATATTACAGATATCGTGTATCGTATCGCAATGTCACACCCAGAAGTATCGTTAAAGCTGTTTCATAATGAAAAGAAATTGCTTCATACATCAGGAAATGGTGATGTAAGACAAGTACTTGCATCGATTTACAGCATTCAAGTTGCGAAGAAGCTTATTCCAATTGAAGCTGAATCTTTAGACTTCACAATTAAAGGTTATGTAACATTACCAGAAGTAACGAGAGCATCTCGTAATTATATGTCAACGATCGTAAATGGCCGTTACGTTCGAAATTTCGTATTAATGAAAGCTATTCAGCAAGGGTACCATACATTATTACCAGTCGGACGATATCCAATCGGCTTCTTATCGATTGAAATGGATCCAATGCTAGTTGACGTTAACGTACATCCAGCGAAATTAGAAGTTCGTTTTAGTAAAGAACAAGAATTGCTAAAGCTTATTGAAGAAACATTGCAAGCGGCATTCAAAAAGATACAGCTCATTCCAGATGCAGGTGTAACAACGAAGAAAAAAGAAAAAGATGAAAGTGTGCAAGGACAGTTCCAGTTTGAGCATACAAAGCCGAAAGAGCCGCAGATGCCGAACATCGTTTTACCGACTGGCATGGATGAAAAACAAGAAGAACCAGCGATTGTGAAACAACCAGCACAACTGTGGCAACCGCCGAAGCAAGAATGGCAACCACCACAGTCGCTCGTAAGAGAAGAGCAGAGGTGGCAACCATCTACTAAATCGATAATGGAAGAACCGATTCGAGAAGAAAAATCGTGGGACAGTAACGAAGAGGATTTTGAACTAGAGGAATTAGAAGTAGAAGTTCAGGAAATAAAAGAGATTGAAATGAACGGTAATGACTTACCACCGCTTTATCCAATTGGACAAATGCATGGAACATATATTTTCGCTCAAAATGATAATGGGTTATATATGATTGATCAGCATGCCGCGCAGGAACGTATTAATTATGAATACTTCCGTGATAAAGTAGGACGAGTAGCGCAAGAAGTACAAGAACTACTCGTACCATACCGTATTGACTTATCTCTTACTGAATTTTTACGTGTCGAAGAGCAGCTAGAAGAATTAAAGAAAGTCGGTCTATTCTTGGAGCAATTCGGCCATCAATCCTTTATTGTCCGCTCACATCCAACGTGGTTCCCGAAAGGACAAGAAACAGAAATTATCGATGAAATGATGGAGCAAGTCGTTAAACTAAAAAAAGTTGATATTAAAAAATTACGTGAAGAAGCAGCTATCATGATGAGCTGTAAAGCTTCAATTAAAGCAAATCAATATTTAACGAACGATCAAATATTTGCTTTACTGGAAGAACTTCGTACAACAACAAACCCATACACATGCCCGCATGGAAGACCGATTCTTGTGCATCATTCTACTTATGAGTTGGAGAAGATGTTTAAGAGGGTTATGTAGGAATACTGTTCATAGAGAAAAATGGTCTCTGGTTATTTTGATAAAATATAGAGAGAAATAAAAAGGAGCGATAGTAACAAGTCGCTCCTTTTTAATATATTTCTTTTACAACTATATGTTCAAAATTCATTTATAAACTAGAGATAACCTCAACCTATTTGTAATTTATATGTGCGTTCTCAATTTGTTTGTAAGGAAAGAGGTTTTTAATTTACAGACTTATCGGAATTATGTAAAGTGTAGATAAAACCATAAAATGGGGTGTTCTTTATGTGTACTAGTTTGACATTAGAGACAAAAAACGGTCAGCATCTTTTTGCAAGAACGATGGACTTCACATTAGATATGAATCAAGAAGTAATAATCATTCCTCGGCATTACCAGTGGAATAATATAACTGGTGAAATCATTAATACGAAACATGCTACGGTCGGAATGGGAATTAATCATCAAGGAAGGATCATTATGGCGGACGGAGTAAATGAAGCAGGTATGACATGTGCAACACTCTATTTTCCAGGGTTTGCTACTTATAGTCAAAGCATAGATGATAACAAAACGAATTTGGCTCCATTTGATTTTGTAGCTTGGAGTCTTACACAATTCAATTCTGTCAAAGAGTTAAAGAAGTCTGTAGATAGTATTACCTTTTTAGATATACCATTACCGGATTTGGGACTTACGCCACCACTACATTGGATTTTAGCGGATAAATGGGGAGATTGTATTGTACTGGAGCCGACAAATGAAGGATTAAAAATGTATGACAACCTACTAGGAGTGATGACAAATAGTCCGGAGTTTAATTGGCATTTACAAAATTTAAGACAATATATTGGCCTTAAATCGCAGCCATTCGCGCCAACAGAGTGGAGTAACTTACCATTAAGTGCTTTTGGTCAAGGCTCAGGCTCAATGGGACTTCCAGGGGATTTCACCCCGCCCTCAAGGTTTGTGCGGGCAGCATATGGCAAACAAAACATTCAAGGTATAGATAGTGAAGAAGAGGGAGTATCCGCCCTTTTTCATATCTTATCAAATTGCGAAGTTCCTAAAGGCGGAGTAATAACAGAAGAAGGTACATTAGATAATACCATTTATACAAGCGTAATGTGTATGGAGTCTGGAACATATTATTATCATACTTACGATTGTAGACAAATTACAGCTATTCATTTATTTCATGAAAATTTAGATACAGATGAGATCAAAGCCTATCCGTTCCAACGGAAACAAAAAATATTTTATGAAAACTAAGTAGCTTTGAAACAACGTTTGGTAAATTTTTAAATATATATAATAGAGCAATAATGACCTATATAATTCTTGGGTGTTTCTTTAACTTTGTGATTCATCATAAATCTACTCCTTTCTCCACTGACTCCAACGAGTAAAATTTACTGGTAGGAGCATTGGCTAAGGAGCAGTGATGGTGGAAGTTATTTATAAATAGTAAAGAACAAAAAAGGTATGGAAAATATCCATACCTTTTTTGTTCATCTATTATCTATGTATAAAAAAGCGCTGTATATCAGCACTTTTTAAAAGTACATGAGCTGTATAAAAAGTATAAATTACTTAACACGTAGCTATGCAGCGTCAAAATGAAGAACTATACGTTTATTTGTTTTTATTATTATTTATTTTTTCCGTATATAGCACCTGTTCTTTATAGTGCTTCTTAATTGGGAAAGTGTGTGTACCAGAGCCGTTTTTGAAATTTTTATTGATGGGGTTTTTTAGCGGGATTGTTGTAGTTTCAGTAAATTCATATGGGTAGTTTATTTTAGATTTATCTTCAAACATGAAAATGCCTCCTTTTAGGATTTCCTGAATTCTTTACTATAACATGATATGCATATAGATTTTTTTGGGACTAGTTATTTATAGAGGTTAATGGAATTTAATTATGTAACTACTGAAGTATTTTAAAGGAAAACCATTCGAGAAAGATATTGTATGAATAGCCGCTCACTATTATTGTTGTTTTAAGTTATTATGGTGTATTTGAAATTCACGTACCATATCGGTCTATCTAACAAGTACTATGTGACGATCTCTTTTATATATAGTGGAAGTTAATTCTGCATATATATTCGTTATAGATTGTTTTTATAATGTAATTCACATAGGTTTTTCTTGATAATATAATGCAAGAGGTTATAGTGTTATTAGGTTATTAGGAACATTTAATGCTGTTTCATAACTGAAAGGGAATTGAAAAAAAACTGAAACTTTTCTCATAAAAATTCAATCTAACTTGAAAAATGAAAGGAAAATGAAATTTTCCGAAAGGTATTCTTTGTTAAGATAAAAAGCATACATACAAAAAGTATTGACATATCTTAAAAATGTATTTTCAAGATATAGTGGGGGAAAAGATGAGAGTAGAAAAACAATTAATAAAAAAGATGTATTATGAAACATTCCTAATGGAGAATGAAACAAAACAACCTCTTGACGTGCTTGGAGAAGTTTATGTAAACGAAGAAAGAAATGAGATTTCTGATGGATCTTATATTCGTTTTGCACAAGGTGAATTTTATTATCGCCATCAAGATTTTGAAGCAGCTATTTTTAAATGGGAGAAAGTTAATAATGAATTAGCACCATGGGCACAAAAAAATATTGCGGATGCTTATTTCGAGCTTAATCAATTACCAGTTGCTGAAAATGTTTATACTTCCATTACTACTGATAATATAATATTGATGACAGAAATTAGACTACAATTACTTTCTCTTTACATAGAGCAAAATAATTTTGACTCCGCTTTCGCTGTTATTAAAGAAGCAGTTTCTTTAAATCCAGATTATCCAAATGTCACAAAAATTGCCCGTTCCTTTTAT
Source organism: Bacillus sp. SH7-1 (assembly GCF_008042405.1). Classification (NCBI taxonomy): domain Bacteria; kingdom Bacillati; phylum Bacillota; class Bacilli; order Caryophanales; family Bacillaceae; genus Bacillus; species Bacillus sp. SH7-1. Next base: position 61,553 of record NZ_QNUD01000009.1, on the reverse strand, counting down.
GAGGAGCAGCAAGATTTTGATAGTGCAGTAGAGCTTGCTGTGAATGAGTTAATTCGAACAGAATCTTATCCGTGGTTTGAGGTTTTAAAAGGATATATCGATAAAAGATTGACTAAACATATTTCACCAGATTATTTCTATGAAGTATTAGTGACGTTAAATAATGTAGATCAAGTACAATTTACGCAAATGATTTCATCTCTTTGGAAAAGTTATAAAAATGAACAAAATTACTTATTATGGCTTAACACAATAAATGAGTTTTTCTTACATATTGAAATACATTCGTCCGATATATGGGACAAAATTTCTTCTCTTTACGAAGAAACGTACTTTGAATTAATTCAAGGGAAATATATGCTTAGACAATTACACGATATCATTCCAAATCTTTTAACAAATTGGTTAAAAGTAGTCAATCCGTCTTATGCTGTATTTCCATCAGCAGCTGTATTGGCATGGGATGAGATTTTTCCTTCCCAAATAGACTCAGCAAATATAAAACATGCGGAAAACCTACTGGCATATTCTGTTAATTATGTGAATGGTTTAGAGTACAGTCTACATCTTTTTGAATCTATTACACAGTGGGCACAAAAGCACAATATAGAAATAGGTCACCGATTTAGATGGTTAGTTGACGAACTCGCAGATTTAAGAACAAATCGTATTTTAGTAACGGGAACTTCAGGGAACGGAAAAACTACATTTATCAACTCTATATTAGGAGAAAATATAGTAGAAAAATCAATTTCAAATGTAGTAGTTTTAAAAAATGATGCTCATACAGAAATTAATGCCATAACAGACGCTGCAATTACAACAACGGAAGATATCTCTGATTACTATAATATGATGTCTCAGCACCATCAAACATATAGAGATAGAGCATGTGTTGAATTTAAATTACCATGCAGATTTTTAAGTGAAAATAAACTTACATTTGTAGTTACACCTGGCTTTAATAGGAATAACGACACTAGGGATGAGGTATTTGAATATCTGAATTCTGTGGATGAATTATTGTTTGTATTGAATGCGGATTCACCTTTTACTGATAAAGAGCGTGATATTCTATTAAGTATTCAAGAACATACACCAAATTTACAAGTGCATTTCTTATTAAATAAAATCGATAACATTTATAGTGAAGCAGAAGTGAAAAGAGTATTACATGATACGGCAGCGAGAATAAACACATATTTCCCGCATGCGAGGATTTTCCCTTACTCTTCGTTATATACAAGTAGTCAGCAATTGAATGAATTAACAGAGTTTATTCATTTTAACTTTAATCATAAAAATATCGATGCAGAACGTACTGAAAAGCTATTGTTTTTCATTCGAAAAACAATTACATATCTTTTGGATAAACGAGTTGAGAAAGAAAATAATCTAGTGGATGCTATTAATTGGAATGAAGATATGCTAGTGAAACTAAATGGTAGCATTAATAACCTTACTGCATTTGAGAGGGAAAAAATCCATTTTATTACACAATCATATCGTACAATGAAAACTGAAATTACGAATGATCTTACTGAAAATATTCCGAAGATATTACAGAGTTGTTCTGATTTAATGAGTGAAGAAAGCGATTTCGGTCACATGGATATGGAACTAAATAAAGCAATGAATGAAAGAGTGCATAAATATTTAGAACAAACTGTATTACCTAATCTTGCTCTTTCTATGCAAAATTGGATTGCAACTTCTCATAATGAGCTCATTCAAAGTCAGTCGTACTTAGAAGAACTTAGTGAAGGACTTAATTCTTTATTTGGAGAAAATCGAATACAGTTAGAATGTGATTTTAAAGTGCTTGATGACTGGCGCAGAGATACTGACAGAATGACGACTAGAATACAAATGGATGAAGTAAATATTTTACGTCGATTTACGCCAGCCCAATTTTTACTGAAAAGTGCCGGTAAATTATTTGGAGTTCTTCCGAAAAACAAAACTATGCTATATAACAAATACAAACAGTATGTAGAAAATGAAGATTATACCGAGGTAACGGATTCTATTATGAAGAAATTTTTCTTGCAATTTGAGCTGTTTGAAAACACACAAGAGCGAGATATTCATATATTCTTTAGGAATCCATTTAACTCCTTGAAACAAGCTGTAGAAAATATGCAATTAGAAATACAAGAAAAACAAGAGATGTTACATAAAATGAAATCAAATCCTGAAGTTTATCATGATTCTATCACGCTCTTTGAATTGAGATTACGTCAATGTGAAGTAATTTTAAATATAGGTGATGATCATACTTATACAGATGTAACTTTAGAAACAAGCGTAGAATAAAAGTAAAATATATGAGGTTTTTTATCCTGCTATTTGTAGGCAGTAAGGCCCCCACCTCAAAATTCAGTGAAAGCAAAGAAGTTAGGTGGAGGATTAACTGCCTGTAAAAGCTCGATTGGTTCAACTAATAATCAGTGGGGGATGCAGAACCCCACACTGATTAAAGTTTCACTTTATATGAAATTGCACCATGTGTTATAAGAGAGTAAAAGGGAGCAACTGTAATGAGTTGCTCCCTTTTCATATTTACATTATTTTTCAGTCTCTTTAATTTTAGTTTTTACTTCGCCAGTTTTAATTTTATTACTTTCTGAGAAACGTAATAAATCACCTTCAATAATTTTGTCAGACATTCGTAATTCATTTTGTGCACGGTTAATGAGTGCTTGCGCTTCTTTCTTTGGTAAATCTACAATTTCACCTGTTATGCGGTCATAGAAAGTGTTATTTTTGTATGCATATTTGTCTGTAACGAAGCTACCATCACGTAAAACAACAAATCCGGTATATTCATCCGAAAACATATCATGGCCAAAACGGATATCGTTCGTAGTATCAATTCCTAATAAATTGAGAATAGTAGGTTTCATATCGATTTGTCCCGTAGGCTTTGAAATCGTTTGACCTGCTGTTTGTCCAGGGATATGAATATATAAAGGTGTGCGTTGTAAATTTAAAGTGTCAAATTCTGTTATTTGATCTTTTTCTAAAAACTGTGCCATTGCGCGATTATGTTTTTCAGAAATGCCATAATGATCACCATATAAAACAATAATAGAGTCATCATACATGCCCTCGGCTTTTAAACGCTCAATAAATTTTTTAATGGATTCGTCTAAGTAACGTGCCGTTACGATATAACGATCAAATACGCCATTACCAGAGTTATATGGTTCAATGAATTTTGTATCTTCATCATACGTAAATGGATAATGGTTTGTTAAAGTAAGGAAACGAGCGTAAAATGGTTGGTCAACAGTTTTTAATATATCTACTGATTGATCAAAGTATTCGATATCTTTTAAACCCCAATTTAAATTTGTTTCAGGTGTAATTTTGTAATCAAGTTCATTATAGTAACGATCGTAACCGAGAGCAGAGTACATGATATTACGATTCCAAAATGTTGCGTTATTCGCATGGAATACAGAAGTGAAATAACCTTGCTGACGTAAAATTTCTGGAGTCGCAGTATAATCATTGTTACCGTGTGTGAAGAATACAGCTCCTCGATTTAATGGATACAACGACGTATCGATGAGAAATTCAGAATCGGATGTTTTTCCTTGCCCAGTTTGATGGAAAAAGTTATCAAAGTAATAGCTTTCATTTATGAATTCATTCAAGAATGGCGTAACTTCTTGACCGTTCACTGATGCGCCTATTAAAAAGGTTTGTAAGGATTCAAGAGTAACAACAATTACGTTTTTTCCTTTCGCTACACCAAACATGTTAGGATTCGGTTCACTTTGGTTTGCCTTCACGTAGTTTTCTGTTTCTTGTAATTTGCTACTATCAGCAAGTGCCTTTTGTGATCCTGCTTTTACTTGCAGTGTTAAATCATAAACTTGATGTGTGTATAGTCCTAAATTTTTAACAAGCATGACTCGGTCGAATGATCTCGTTAATAGTTCAGGTCGTTCTTTTTCTGCAAGATGTAGATTTGCAAAAAATACACCAATCGTTAAGAGAAAATATATCAATCGTGCCGAATGAGTTACGCGCCCTGTTTGGAAGACTAGTGCCTTCTTCTTTAATAAAATAAAGAAGAAAATAATGTCTACGAATGCGAGTATAATTTTGTAGTTCAATATTTCTATAATACTACCGCCTAATTGGCCAAAGTTTGATGTTTGTCCAAGTACTGGTAACGTAACGAAATCACTATAAAAATCATAGAACATTACATTACCAACAAGTACAATTGTTAATAAGAAATTAATACATAGCGCGATATAATTTCGCTTTTCACCGGTTGCAAATAATGCGAATCCGACAAAAGCTAATGATGCAGCGAGAGGGCTAATAAACAAAATAAGCTCTTGTGTAGAAGATTCAATTTTTAAATCAAAATTGAATCTTGTAATAAGATATGTTTTTAACCATACTGCTAAAGCAATTATTAAAACAAAGCTTATATTTTGCATTTGTAAATTGATTTTATTTTTCATTTTTACTCCTTCTTTATACAATTTATTTAACTTGTGTTATATATTATATTTTCATAACTATTAGAGTGTAATGAACCATTTAGCTAATGGTTTCTAAAGGTAATAATATGAAGTATTCACATACGTACAATGGGGAATTTTAAAGCATAAATCTATTTTTTTAGAACAGAGCAGAAAAAGTCATAGTTGTAGTAAAAAATACTTATAGACATCCTAACATATTAAACACTATGGTGATGTTACAAAATATCGAACAAATGAAGGGGGAACTGAATAGAGGCTTTTAAAACTATTGACATTCAATTTATTAGAATTGAATGTCAATAGTTTTATATACACGTTTATATTACATATGTATCTCATAAATATTAAACACTATGGTGATGTTACAAAATATCGAACAAATGAAGGGGGAACTGAATAGAGGCTTTTAAAACTATTGACATTCAATTATTGAATGTCAATAGTTTTATATACACGTTTATATTACATATGTATCTCATAAAATCCCGATTCCTTGTGGGATAATCGTTAGCGGGGGGAGGATAGTGATTTATGCTATTACTACATAAATAAAGCGTTGTGAAACTTAAAATATTTGATTAGTATCTTAATTATGCAATTAGATGTCAGATAAATATTTTCCAACATACAACCCACTTGCAGCGGCTTGAGATAATGAATGAGTGACGCCTGAACAATCCCCAACTAAAAATAGTCCATGCACACTTGTTTCAAAATGGTTATTGATTTTTATCGTAGGAGCATAGAACTTTCCGTCAATTCCGTATAATAAAGTATCTTTATCGATCGGTTCTTGGATAAATTGTTCTAAGCGTAATAAAAATTCTTTAAGTCCTTCAATATATAATGGAGGAATTTCTGTATTCAAATCTCCATAATCTCCTTGTAGTGTAGGTTGTATACGGTTATGTTTCATACGGTTATTCGTTGTAGGTTGTTTATTTAGTAAGTCCTCTAAGCGCTGTATAACAATCCGATCTCGTCTTTGGTTAATATTTTTAATAATTGAGCTTGCATACAGATTTGCTTCTTTGAGAGTTGAAAAATAGCGCGGGATAAATAAAGTGAAATTTAAGTTAGGTGTACCAGTTCCTTTCTCTCGAAAATTTTGACCGTCAGGCATAACTAGACCTTCTTCGTACTTTCTAATAATGCGTCCTTTTGGATTCATACAGTACGTAGTTGCTGTGAAACCTTTATGCTCATACGAAAGTTTTGTCTCAAATGTATCTTTTAATATAGAACGTAATTGGTGTTCTTTCATCTCAACCCTAATACCTAAATCTACACGAGTTTGTTCCTGAGAAATATGTAGAGAAGTGCACATCTTCTTTAACCAATCTGCTCCGGAACGCCCAGTTGCAAATACTAGTTGCCTAGATTGAAATGTTCCTTCATTTGTATCTATAGTAAAATGATCTTTCTGTTTCATAATATGTTGTACATCTATATGAAATTGTATATTTATTTTCGTAAGTAAAAATTCGTAGAGTTGTTGAAAAATGTCACTTGAAAGGGTAGTACCGAGATGCCGTACTTCTGTTGTTAGCATTTGTAAACCACACGATTCAGCTCTCTTATTAAGAGTTGGATTTTCTGTAGAATATTTTGAAACGGAACTTCCTCCGAAATGACATAGAATTTCATCTACTTCAGTCATAAGTTGTATAAAACCCTCTTTACCAACTTTTTGCTCAAGTTCTCCACCAAATCCGTTTGTATAATTAAATTTCCCTTCAGATTTTCCTAAACCAGCAAATCCGAAATATTTATCACATGTAGTACAATTACACGCTTTTCCTTCGTCTAAAGGACAATAGCGATCTCCTAGCGCTTTACCTTTATCAAGAATTAAAACCTTTTTGTTACTTTTAGCTAGTGAATAAGCCATAAAAATGCTACTTACTCCAGCGCCGATAATTGTAACATCATACATATTCTTTCACCTGCTAACGAATAGTTTATTTTTCTAGTGTATAACAATTTTATGAAGGTAAGAAATAGCTTTTATTAATAAAGAGGGAGTTTTTGAACTTGATGCTTTTTAATTTCTTCGACTGGTGGAGTAAATACAAATGTTTTTATTTGAAAGAAGAGATAGTTTTAAAAGGTCACTATGTCATATGATTAATAAAATCTTACATATAAAAAACAGACCTTTTAAGTGGATAGGTCTGTTAATGAATTTAAATTTTATTTAGCGAAGACGTGGTTACCGATTACTGCTACTGTTTGACGTGTCGTAATCCATTTGTCTGTTGATGTTTTCGGATTATAGAAATAAAGCCAATCAGAATGTATCCCATTTGTGGAGATAGCCTCTTCTACAGCCATTTTTGCTTCTGCGCTTGCAGGCTGATTAATTCTTCCATCTGTAACAGGAGTAAATGCATATCCGTATTTAATAGGTTCATAAATAACGCCTGTTATTGTATTTGGAAAACCTTTTGCGTTTACACGGTTTAGTATAACTTTCGCTACTGCAACTTTTCCTTTATACGATTCGCCACCTGCTTCAGCGGTAACTAAGCGTGCCATTAAGTCTTTTTCTTTTTGTGAAATGCTTGAGTAGATTTTTAAATGTTGTCCTGTATAAAGCTTGTTTCCGACTGTATTGTTAATTTGTTTTATAGATTGGACAGTGACATTGTAACGCTTTGCTATCATTTCTAATGAATCTCCCGGTTGTACTTGATAAATAATTTGTCCAGAAATGTTCGTAGGCTTGGCGTTTTGGCGAACAGTGATTTCATTTGAGTTGACGGACCCTGGAATATGTAACTGTTCACCAATAAAAGTTTGATCGTTTCCTTTATTATTAGCCTGTTTAATGGATTGTATTGAAACGCCGTATTGTTTACTAATGCCCCAAAGTGTATCATTCTTTTTTACTGTATGAATGGTAGAAGCCTCAGCTGTACTTTGACTACATACAAATGTAATTGCAGCTGCAGATAAAGGGATTATATGTTTTATTTTTAATAATTTCATTGTAAATCCTCCTAAGAAAAAATTAAGGTGAAACTGTTAAGTAATGTAGTTTGAAATGTTTATATACGGTATATATTAATGTAAGTATATTAGCACATATAAAATAAATAATCATCAAAAGTTTCTTATTCATGTAGTGTAGAGTCCGAATATGAAATATTGCATATGAAAATACATTGAAGTTCATATTTTTGATTACTATAATCTATTTAGTAGAAAGGGAATATGTTATAGAAAATTAATCATTATAGATTAATATAATGATTAATTATTATTAATAGGAGGATTGAAGTAATGAAAATATTTCAAAAAATGTGTGCGTCAACTGTAATCATTACAACACTTTTAGGAATAGGAGGCACTATCAATAGTGTACATGCTGATTCTATAGAACAGCAGAGTAAATTAGGGATAGAAGAAACAGATAAGCAAATCATTGTAAAATTTAAAGCGGATTTGGATTTGCCATATGAAGATGGTATTGAAAAACAAATACAATCTCAAACGAATGATAAAGTAATAAAAGATCTTTTGACAGAATATCCAGGTGTAACATTTACTCGTTTATTCACATCTGTAAGCCCGGAACAAATACAAGACCTTGAAGTGAAAGCACCCAATCATGTATCTACCAGTTTATTAAACTACTATATTCTTCAAACTCAAAATAGTGGGCATGAAGAAGAACTAGTAGATAAGTTAAAGACATCTTCTTTAATAGAAGATGTGTATATGAAGAAACAAGAAAAAATAACACCACCGGAGGTACAACCATTAAGTGTATCTTTTAATCCGAATAACAATCCTAGATATGAAAAACAAGGTTATCTTGAAGCAGCACCATACGGTATTAATGCGCCTTTCGCCTGGGGAGTTCAAGGCGGTAAGGGAAGCGATGTCACCTTTGTTGATATGGAATATGGATGGTTATTAAATCATGAAGATTTAGTACATCAAAATATTGAATTAATGTCTGGAAAAAATATAGATCAACATGTCGGTCATGGGACGTCTGTACTAGGAATTGTATCCTCTGAGGACAATAAAGTTGGGAATATTGGGATTGCGCCAAAAGCGAAAGCAAAGGTGATTTCTCAAATAAGAGATAACGGACAGTATAATACAGCTGATGCAATATTAAGTGCTGTGAATCAGTTAGAAGCTGGGGATGTTTTATTGTTAGAGGCACAAGCATCTTTCGATGGATATGGTGATAAATATTTACCTGTTGAAGTACAACCAGATATCTTTGATGCGATTCGTGCTGGTACAGATAAAGGTGTTGTCATTATAGAAGCTGGAGCAAATGGTTGGAATGATTTAGATCAATTTAAAGATAGAAATGGTAAACAAATTTTAAATCGTAATAGTAAAGATTTTAAAGATTCAGGTGCAATTATGGTAGGAGCGGGCTCTTCATCTTTCCCTCATGAGCGTATGTGGTTTTCGAATTATGGAAGCCGTATTGATGTGTATGGTTGGGGAGAAAACGTAGATACAACTACAGCTGAGCAAAGTCGAAGTGCTATAAATCTTTATACACCTAGCTTTAGTGGCACGTCGAGTGCTTCGCCTATTATTGCCGGAGCAGCGACTTTAGTACAAAGCATTGCTAAAGAAAATTTAGGACAACCATATAGACCGAGTGAACTAAGAGCAATATTAAGCAACCAGAACACAGGAACAAAATCTAAAGATCCATATGCAGATAAAATTGGTGTTTTACCAGATTTGAAGTCTATACTAGTTAACTTAGGCTATGAACAAAGAAAACCAAACGGTGGGAATGAGTTACAAGTAATAGAAAATGAACCAAATAATGAGCCTAGACAGGCAAATAAAGTTAACTTTCATACACCGGTGAAAGGAACGCTACATAATAGTGATAGAGTAGATGTGTTTACTTTCCAAATTGACTCGCCGGAAAATATTAATATATCTCTACTAAATGAACAAAATATCGGAATGACATGGGTACTTCATCATGAATCAGATTTAAATAACTATGTAGCATATGGTGAAAATGAAGGGAATGTAGTTAAAGGAACTTATAATGCAAAGCCAGGTAAATATTATTTATACGTCTATAAATATGAGAATAAAGATGGTTCATATGTATTGAACATAAAATAAGCAAAAGGAACTTCAGATGAAGTTCCTTTGAATTTTTCTAATTTAGTATATGTGAATGATTTTTCAACTTTACTTCTATGCAATATTTCATACTTACGAAATGTTATTTATTTTTTATGAACTAGCTTATATTATATTCAATAAGTTTGATGTAAAAACGGAAAAAGAGAGGGATAATAATGAGCAATAAGAAGTTACTTTTGAAATTATTCATATGTAGTACGATATTTATCACATTTGTATTTGCTTTACATGATAAGAGAGTCGTTGCGGCTAGCTCTGTTAATGATCTTGAAAATTGGTCAAAATGGATGCAACCTATACCTGATAATATCCCGTTAGCACGAATTTCAATTCCAGGAACACATGATAGTGGAACGTTCAAGTTGCAAAATCCAATTAAGCAAGTATGGGGAATGACGCAAGAATATGATTTTCGTTACCAAATGGATCATGGAGCTCGCATTTTTGATATAAGAGGACGTTTAACAGATGATAATACGGTAGTTCTTCATCATGGGCCATTATATCTTTATGTAACACTGCGTGAATTCATAAACGAAGCGAAACAATTTCTAAAAGATAACCCAAGTGAAACGATTATTATGTCTTTAAAAAAAGAGTATGAGGATATGAAAGGGGCAGAAGGTTCCTTTAGTAGTACGTTTGAAAAAAGTTATTTTGTTGATCCTATCTTTTTAAAAACAGAAGGAAATATAAAATTGGGAGATGCTCGTGGGAAAATTGTACTACTAAAAAGATATGGTGGTAGTAATGAATCTGGAGGATATAATAATTTTTATTGGCCAGATAATGAGACGTTTACGACAACTGTAAATCAAAGCGTAAATGTAACGGTACAAGATAAATATAAAGTGGGTTATGATGAGAAAGTAAAATCTATTAAAGATACGATGGATGAAACGATGAATAATAGTGAGGATTTACATCATCTATATATAAATTTTACAAGTTTGTCTTCTGGTGGTACAGCATGGAATAGTCCATATTACTACGCCTCTTATATAAATCCTGAAATTGCAAACTATATAAAACAAAAGAATCCTACAAGAGTAGGCTGGATCATTCAAGATTATATAAATGAAAAGTGGTCACCATTGCTGTATCAAGAAGTTATAAGAGCGAACGAGTCACTTATAAAAGAATAAAGATGATGAGAGTAAGAAGCGATAAAATATGTCGCTTCTTTTTGTTTTCCAAAAACCAACATTGGATATCATACTTTCATGATAGAAAAAAATAAAAACATACGATATAATCATACATATAAAATTTGTACCTACAAATTTTATATGTATGAATGAATTTGATTTATTGTAATGAAATGGAGGTATATACTATGAAGTTTTCACATGATTTTTTATTCGGAGCTGCTTCAGCTTCTTACCAAGTAGAAGGTGCATGGAATGAAGATGGAAAAGGTGTTACGAATTGGGATGAGTTTTCAAAAATTCCTGGCAAAACATACAATGGAACAAATGGTGATGTAGCTGTTGATCATTATCATCGATATAAGGAAGATGTTCGCTTAATGGCTGAAATGGGGTTAGAATCGTATCGTTTTTCTATTTCTTGGGCGAGAATATTGCCGACTGGAGATGGAGAGGTAAATGAAAAAGGAATCGAATTTTATAACAACTTAATTGATGAATGTTTAAAATATGGGATTGTACCGTTTGTCACTTTATATCATTGGGATTTACCATTACCATTAGAAAAAGATGGTGGATGGACGAATAAACGAACAGCAGAAGCTTTCGTAAAATACGCAGAAATTTGTTTTAAGGCATTTGGTGATAGAGTTAAACATTGGATTACTTTTAATGAGACAGTAATGTTTTGTGGATTAGGTTATTTAAAAGGTGCACATCCACCAGGAATACAAAATGATGTTCCAAAGTATTTTCAAGCGACGCATTATGTATTTTATGCGCATGCGAAAACAGTTGCGGTGTACAAGCAGCTGAAACAATATGGGGAAATTGGGATTACACATGTTTTCTTACCTGCTTATAGTGTGGATGGTCAAAAAGAAAATATACTGGCAGCAAAGCATGCGAATGAATATGAAACGTATTGGTATTATGATCCAGTTTTAAAAGGTGAGTATCCGTCTTATGTTGTACAACAATTAAAGGAAAAAGGGTGGACGCCAAATTGGACGGTTGAAGAATTAGAAATCATTAAACAAAATGCTGAGAAGAATGATTTTATTGGCTTGAATTATTATCAACCAATACGAGTAGAAAGATACGATATGAATATAAAGAGCGAAGAGCATTCTCGGGAAAATTCAACACTTGCTCCAGGTAGTCCTTCTTTTGATGGTTTTTATCGAACAGTTAAAATGGATGATAAAACATATACAAAATGGGGATGGGAAATATCTCCCGAAGGTTTCTTAGATGGATTGCATATATTGAAAGAGCGTTACGGTGACATAAAGATGTATGTAACGGAAAATGGACTTGGTGATGAAGATCCAATCATTGACGGAGAAATTGTAGATGTTCCGAGAATTAAATTTATTGAAGAGCATTTAAAAGTAATAAAGCGTGCAATTGAAGAGGGAATCAATTTAAAAGGTTATTATGCATGGTCAGTGATTGATTTGTTAAGTTGGTTAAATGGATATAAAAAGCAATATGGCTTTATTTTTGTCGATCATAATGATAACTTAAAACGTAAGAAGAAACTTTCGTTTCATTGGTATAAACATGTGATTGAAACGAGAGGAGAAGAGTTATAACAGATAAAAGAGTATTTTAGGAGAAAGTGTATGAGTGCAAAGTATAAACAAATTGCAGATGTGTTAGAGCAAAACATTCGAGATGGGCTTTTTAATGAAACGAAAAAACTCCCTACAGAAGAAGCGTTAATGAATCGATTTGAAGTAAGCCGTAATACGATACGTAAAGTAATTAGTCAGCTTGTAAATAGAGGCTATATTTTTCAAGTGCAAGGTAGTGGTATGTTTTTACGCGAAACTTCTGTAACAGATTATATTAATTTAGGAAGTTTACGTGGATTAACGAAGAATCTTGTTTCGCAAAATATTGAAACGAAAGTGTTAGAGCTTGAAGTAATAGATGCGGACGAAGAGATAGCAAAGCGGATGCAATGTGAAGCTGGAACTAGGATATATTTTTTGAAGCGCTTAAGAATTGTAGATGGAAAACCATTCTCTATTGAAGTAAGTTATTTCAAAAAGGATATTATTCCATATTTGAATGAAGAAATAGCATTAAGTTCTGTATACAGTTATTTTATTGAAGATTTACGATTAAATATTGGTTTTGCCGATAAAGTTATTAGTTGTGAAAAAGTAAATAAAGAAAATGCCCAGCTTTTAGAATTGAATGAAGGTGATCCGGCGCTTCTTATTGAAAATACAGTTTGTCTTGTAAACGGGACAATTTTCGAATTATCTCAATCGATGTTTCATTATGAAAAGGCCAAACTTTTAAATCGGATCAATTTTAAGTGAAAAATGAATATAATTAACTTTACGAAAAAACAACTGATCATAAGTGATCAGTTGTTTTTTATTATTAAAGTGGATGAGCAAAAAAACATAAAAGTGGTTGGTCCGTTTTTTACAAACATCTATTATGATAAGAGAAGAAAGGTAGTATGTTATTAATGTTTTAAAAGGGAAATTCTTAATTAAAATAGACTGGCCTTAGAGAGGTGAATATACAATGAGCTTTGCGATTTCACTAGTCGTTATTATTGTAATTGTATCGCTGTTTGGGACCGTACTAGTTGCACGAAATGTGGAGGAGAATTACGGAAAGTCTACAAAGAGAAATGTGAAAAATTTATCAACTATTTATATTCTCCTACTTTTCGTACTACTTGTTGGGGTAACGTGGTATGCGGTAGTGATTTAATAGTTTTGAAAGAAAAAAATTATTATTGTATATGATGGAGGAGTATGATTTTGATAAAAAATGAACGCCACGTTTTAATTGTTTTTCCCCACCCAGATGATGAGTCATATTGCGTGGCAGGTACAATTTTAGCTTATGCGCAGCGAAAGGTTCCTCTAACTTATGTTTGCTTAACGTTAGGTGAAATGGGGAGAGCGATGGGAAATCCTCCTTTTGCAACACGTGAATCATTATATGCTATAAGAGAGAAAGAACTAAAGAGGGCTACAAATATTTTAGGTATTAAAGATTTACGTATGATGGGATATCGTGATAAAACTCTTGAATTTGAAACTCCCGGAGAGTTAAGACGTGTAATACAAAAATGTGTAGAAGAATTGAATCCTTCGTTAGTCATTTCTTTTTATCCGGGATATGCTGTTCATCCAGATCATGATGCAACAGGAGAAGCGGTGGCTGAGGCGTTAGCTACTATTCCGGCAAATAAAAGGCCAACATTTTATGCGGTAGCTTTTTCAAATAATCATGAAGCGGAAATAGGTCCTCCGCATTTAAAAAATGAAGTGAAAGATTATGTTCCAAAAAAGCTTGAGGCATTGCAAGCACATGCATCACAATTTGCGACTAAAGTAAAGGAACTGAAAAGAGAGTATGAAGAAGGTGTGCCGGAAACAATTGAGTGGTTAGAAAGAGAACCGTTTTGGATATATCCATTCAAAGATAAGAATAAGTAATGCTATAGCTGAAGGTGATGAATGTGTATTTTAAATATAAGAATCGAAAGGTCTTTTATAATATAGAAGGATCGGGTCCTGTCATATTGTTTTTACACGGCCTTGGAGGAAACGCAAATAATTGGTTATATCAAAGGCAATATTTTAAGAAAAAATGGACAGTGATCTCACTTGATTTACCAGGGCATGGGAAATCTGAAGGGCTGGAAATCCCTTTTAAAGACTACCTAAATGTTTTGTATGAGTTATGCAATTATTTAAAGTTAAAAAAAATAGTCATTTGTGGTCTTTCAAAGGGAGCTAGAGTCGGTATCGATTTTGCTACTCAATATCCAGACTTTGTTTCTAGCTTAATTGTTGTAAATGCATTTCCCTATTTGGAGCCTGAAGATCGAAAAAAACGACTTGAAGTATATGATTTACTTAGCTTACATGATAACGGAAAAACATGGGCGGATACATTGTTGAAGGCGATGGGAGTAGCCAGTAATGAAGTGATTGTCAGGGGGTTTTATCAATCTTTACAGTCTATTAATCCGGGTCATATTCAAATGTTATTTGCTGAATTAGTTGATTATGATCAAAGACTGTTTCTTTCAAATATTTCATGTCCTGTTTTAATTATAAGAGGGAGATATGATGATTTTGTGCCAGAAAAATATGTAAGAGAGTTTGAAAAATATATAAAAAATACAACTTTCATTGAGTTTAAAAATAGCGGGCACTTACCTTATTTAGAGCAGCCACTTAGCTTTAATGCTACGGTAGAAACATTTTTAAATCATGCGCTTAATTAATACTATTGTTACAGTGAATACTGTCATTAGTGAGTAAAGTATAGTTAGTTTTGAGAGGAGGCAACAGGGTGGAATGGAAACCAAATCGTGCAGATAAAACGCCTGTATATAAACAAATAGCGGATTATATTGAAAGGGGTATTTCTTCAGGTGAGTTTCCTTCTGATAGCAAGTTACCTTCTGAGCGGATGTTAGCAAAAGAGTTACAGGTGAACCGGAGTACAATAGTAGCTGCATATGAAGAACTAAAATCACTTGGAGTAGTAGAACGGCAAAAAGGAAGCGGAACAAGGGTGAATACAGACATATGGGGTGTTTCACATAAACGAATACCGAACTGGGGTAGGTACGTTGAGGATGGATCGTTCTTACCTAATGTACCACTCGTTCAACAAATTAGAACAGAAACACAAAAAGATGACTTAATTAATTTAGCGAGTGGTGAATTGGCACCAGAATTAATTCCGAGTGATAGATTCCGAACGATTTTGTCGGAGAAAACATTTATGGAAAACCTCGGTTATGACCATCCACTTGGAAATGAAATGTTGAGAAAAACAATTGCAGCACATGTTCAGCAATATAAACAAATTGAAGCGGATTCAAGTTCGATCCTTATTACATCAGGAGCACAGCAGGCACTTAATCTTATCGTTCAATGCTTATTAAAGCCTGGAGATGCGATTGCAATTGAGGATCCCTCCTATTGTTTCTCACTTCCCATGTTTAAATCTGCAGGGTTAAAAATATTCCATTTACCTGTTGATCAGCATGGAATGAATCCAGATGACTTAATTGAGTTGCATAAAAAGCATCGTATTCGTATGGTATTTTTAAATCCAGATTATCAAAATCCAACTGGAACTGTGCTTTCATTAGCGAGACGTAAAAAGATTTTAGAACTGTCTTCTGAATTTGGGATACCAATTGTAGAAGATGATCCGTATAGTTTAACTTCATTTAATGGAGAAGTGAATCCAACATTAAAATCAATGGATCAAAACGGGAATGTTCTTTATATAAGTTCATTATCAAAAGTTGTTGCATCAGGATTACGTATTGGATGGGTAATTGGTCCTACGCGTGTAATAGAGCGTTTAGCAGATGCAAAGCAACAAGTTGATTTTGGTCATAGTGTATTTACGCAGTGGGTAGCGAATCAATTTTTAGAATCAGAGGATTTTCATACGCACATTACGATGCTGCGTGGACAATTGAAGCAAAGAAGAGATGTATTAATTGCAATGCTTGACGAAATATTGGGAGACCGAGTTGAATGTTTCGTTCCAGAGGGTGGAATACATGTATGGTGCAAGGTGAAGGGAACGTTTGATGAATACCACTTGTTAGGTGAATCTATACGAAATGGTGTCGCATTTGTTCCGGGAAGTGTTTTAGGCTCTAAAAATGAATATATCCGATTTACGTTTGGGAGAGCGAATATAGAACAAATTCAATTTGGAATTGCACGGTTTGCTGATACGTTAAATGAGATTTCATAATATGAATGTGAGATAGTGAAAAGAGGGAAAGAAATGAAGTACGTGACACTTTTACTTCAAGTAGGCGTGCTGTATATATTTAGCTTAGTTGGTCTATGGATTCAGGAAGTATTTCAACTATCGATGCCAGGAAGTTTAATAGGGATGTTAATATTGTTCTTGCTCCTTTCTACTCGGATTTTGCCATTAAGATGGTTTGAGTTAGGTGCGAAGAAATTAATCGTATTTTTACCGTTATTTCTCATTCCTTCGACAACAGGTCTGATGGAATACGGGTCTTTTCTTTTCAGTAAGGGGAGTATTATATTCATGTTAGTAGTTGCAAGTACGGTAGTAACTTTGATTATTTCAGGGTATATAAGTCAATTATTAGTAACATCAAAAAAATAAAATCGACAAGGTGCACGATGCAAATGGTCTTCATTATTATTACTGTAGTAATGTATGTATTGGCGACAAAGTTATATAAAAAATTTACGTTTCCATTTATGTTACCGGTGTTAACAGCTACGGCAATTATGATTTGTTTATTTCTGATTTTTGATATTTCTCATCATGAGTATAGGGAAAATGGTGGAGATATTCTTTCTAGTTTATTGAGTCCTGCAATTGTAGCATTAGCGATACCTTTATTTAAAGAGCGAAGAATACTAATGAAAAACTTTTTTTCGATACTTATCGGTGTAGCGGTAGGCATAGTGGCTTTAACGAGTATGAATGTAGTGATTGGTGAGATGTTAAATATAGATAAGGAACTCATATTAACAACACTCCCACAATTAGCGACGATGCCTATTGCTATTTCATTAGCGGATCAAATTGGTGGTATTCCATCTATGACTTCTAGTTTTGTAGTTGTTGCAGGAATCACAGGTGCTATTATCGGACCAACAGTACTTAAGTTTTTCCGTATAACGAGCACGATTGGAAAAGGAGTGGGAATGGGTTGCGCCTCACATATTATCGGTGTGAGCCGTCTCGTGAAGGAAGGCGAGAAAGAAGCGACGATCGGTTCGGTGACGATGATTGTAACCGGAATACTTATTAGTATAGTCATACCGTATGGAACGAAATTTATATTTTAAAATGTAATGGAGATGATGAAAATGACAACATGGTTTATAGTTACATTATTTATTTTTGGAGCTATCAAAGTATTAGTTTCTAGTATGCCCACTTCTGTTGTAGAATCAATTATTAGTAGATTTGAATTGCATCAAAAGCTTGAGGAAGAGAATACCTCTATATCGATAGATGGAAGAAATATAGAGGGAGAGACGAAACTTCAAGTTATTCATGAATTTAATGAGGCTCTATTTTTAGATAAACATTATTTTCCACCACGCGGGGAAGGAACACCAATCGTTATTAACACGAAGAAAGGGAATAAAGAGATTAGGTTTTCTCTGTATAGCCATGAGGAACATGTTGATGTAATAAAGCAATATAAAAAGAAAATCGTTGCCTATCGTTTACGTTCAAAAAGTCTTCAAAACCCTACATCATTAATGGTAACCGAAGATTATGCTTAAGAAGAGATCTATAAGGATCTCTCAGACTGCAGACAAACTATTTTTTGAGAGTGCAGATGCTAAAAAATAATTTGTCTCTTGCTTTATAGAAAATTTATCCAACAACATTTATACGTAGTGTTTTCTATGCTACAATTTACTACAAGTGAGGAAGGAAGGTGTCTTATGAAAATATCCGTCTATGTTGCAAGTGCATTTAGCAAGGATCATAAAGGTGGAAATAAAGCAGGAGTGGTATTTATTGAGAATACATTGACCACTACGCAAAAAATGGCAATAGCCAAACAACTGGGCTATGCGGAAACCGCATTTATATCAGAATCTGAAATTGCTGATTATAAATTTGAGTATTTTACACCAAAAGAAGAAGTTGATTTATGTGGTCATGCCACAATTGGCTCTTTCGCGATACTAATGCATTTAAATAAACTTTTCAGGAATCGCTATACGATTGAAACGAACAGCGGTGTTCTTACTATTACCATAAAAGATGACATCATATTCATGGAACAAAACAAACCGATATTCTATGATGTTGTATCTCCAAACGAGTTCATCGACTGTTTTGATATGAAAGCTATAGACAATACATATCCAATTCAAATTGTCTCCACAGGCTTAAAAGATATTTTAATTCCTATAAAAAGCGAAACACGATTACATACACTGCAACCTAATTTTGAAAAAATTAAAGAAATTAGCAAGTATTATAATGTTGTCGGAATGCATCTATATACTTTTAATGACAATCGAATTATATGCAGAAATTTTGCTCCACTATACGACATCAATGAAGAAGCAGCGACTGGGACTTCAAACGGTGCATTAGCTTGCTACCTTTATGAACAGCACAACTTGCAAAAAGAAGTCTATGTATTTGAACAAGGTTATTCTTTACACGCGCCTTCTGAAATATTAGTTAAATTAGCAACCAATAGCAACAATAAAGTAGAAAAAGTTTATGTTGGCGGCAAAGGCTATTACTGTGAAACTAAGTATTTAAATGTAGAAAATATTGATTGAAAATAAAGAGATCTATAAGGATCTCTTTATTTTTGTATGAAATCATATACTTTCCAAATAAAAGAAAAGAAAATCATATAGCCAAATAAAGAATATGTATGATTCCAATCTAAGCTATGAATAAAGAAACCGAATCTTTCAGCAATCTGTTCAAAAATGCTAGCACAAATACCGATTGAAATAATAAAAAGAATTCTAGAAACTGTAGATAATCTTTTTGAAATTTGTATAAAAATCGTTGTTAAAATCGGTAGTACAAAGAGAGTAAAGCCGATGTTAACTGAAAATATGGAGGGAAAGGGTCTAACCGGAAAGGAATATAATTGTTTTGCAACAAAAAATGCATCTAAGTAAGTTCCGATAATAGAAGAGAGTAAGATTGTAATGACTAATGCGAAAAGGTTATTCGTCTTCTCGAAGGAGAACATTTTTCTTTGCAAGAATGGCAAGTTCAATTTTTTCGAGTGTTTTACAGTAGTCTTCTGTAATTTGTCCATTTATATTTTCCTCCTTATCCACTAAGTAATTTACGACTTGCCAGTCCGTAAACCAATCTTCATTGTCAACTTCTTCATGCTCTATATCTCGCCATGCGTAGATGAGTGCAGGACTGTATATACGATAAGCGCCATTACGCAACTGGCATTTCTTTATTCGGCGTTTATAAAACTCACGAGAAAAAGATTCATTCACACTTGAAAATAAATGAGGCCAGTAATCTTTCCTTGATCCTGTATGAGGATGGTGTTGGGCCCAGCTTATTACTTGAGATAAAACATGTGTATCCCGAAATAATAATGAATACAACCTTTTTCCAATTAAGATCCGTTCATGTAAGGAAGTGAAATGTTTCATTGTATCACCAAATAGTAATACTTTTTCTTTCTTATCATTTGCGTAGAATGGGAAAAGGATATGATTAAACTGAAAGAAATCAAATAGTTTAAATCCAATACTATTTAGTACAGTCTTTTTAAAGTGTACATTTTGAATCACTCTTTTTTCTAAGTAGTTTTGTTCATTAATAATAGTTGCAATTGCTAATGTTTTTTTATTACCTGTTTTCCAAAAATCGTTCCACATCGTTTCCATAAATGTAGAAACATTTAGGTGAGGGAGAAGGTGAAATAGTTTTTGTGATCTTTTTACACTTTGTTCATAAAGCAGAAATTGAGGATATACATCTTGAAAAATAAGCCAATTCCCTCTTTCTAAAAAAGAAAAAAATGTGATTTGATCTTTCTCTGATAAAATTTTTGTATATAAATCGCCCTTTAAATCAGTCATATTCCAACCGCCGTTACGTGAAACCATATGCCCAAGTAGTGCCCAATGTATTTCTGGATATTGAACGTAAAATTGGTAGTATGCACGTGTTCTTGTAACATTATTTTTATTTAGCTGTTCTGTCTGCATTTTTATGTTGTTGATAATGAGCTGCTCTTCTTTCGTTAATTTATACATTGTGCCAGAATGAATGAGGTTGCTTTTTTGTTTCAATTCATTTTTTACATCAAATAGGAAGAGAGGCAGTGCTTTGGAAGGTCCGTTATATGTATGATTTGAATTACTTCGGTACATTCCGTTACCTCCCTTTTTCATAAATTTAAACATGACTATTGGATATGAATCATTCTATTTATTTTATTACGAGTATAAGAAATAAATGAGCGGTGTTTTTGACTGGGAATTTAGTTATCATGCAAACAGTATAAAAAATCTTACTGTTGTAAGGTGAAATGAAAAAACGAAACTATATTTAATAGTTTCGTTTTTTTATTTTGTCAATTAAATGTAACAAACGACGATTATGATTTGAATCAATTGAAAATAATTCAATAAATTTTAATTGAAATGCTTGGTAGGAGGAAAAGGAATGCTAAATAAAATAATTTTAATCACAGGTGGCACAGGTTCGTGGGGACATGAACTTATAAAACAACTATTAGAAAAATCACCGAAAGAAATTAGGGTTTTTTCAAGAAATGAAACGGTTCAGTTTGAAATGCAGCAACAGTTTATAAATGATGATAGATTAAAATTTATTATTGGAGATATTCGTGACAAGGATCAATTAGTTTATGCATGTCAAGGTGTACATTATGTATTCCATCTTGCAGCTTTAAAACATGTTCCAGTATGTGAGTATTATCCTTATGAAGCTATAAAAACTAATATACATGGTACGCAAAATGTAATCGAAGCATCTATACAGATGCAAGTTGAGAAAGTTATATATGTTTCAACGGATAAAGCAGCCGATCCATCAAATACGTATGGGATGACAAAAGCAATTGGTGAAAAGTTAATGGTTCATGCGAATGTACAAACGAAGAAAACAAAATTTATTTGTGTTCGTGGTGGAAATGTTTTAGGGACGAGTGGAAGTGTGGTACCGCTTTTTAAAAAACAAATTAAAAAATCTTCACAAGTAGGGATTACCGATGCAAATATGACTAGATTTTTCTTAACAATTGAAGATGCTGTTGGATTGTTATTTAAAGCCGTATATCAAGGTAGAGGTGGGGAAATCTTTGTTATGAAAATGCCGGCATGTAAAATAACAGATTTAGCAGAAGTGTTAATTGAAGATTCAAAAAAAGAAAATGTGAAATTAAAAGAGGTAGGGATAAGGCCGGGTGAAAAATTAAGTGAAATGCTTTTATCTGAGGTAGAGAGTAAAACGAGTATAAGTTTTGATCAAAATTATTTTGTGGTACTACCTACTATTCCTATAGAAGGGCTTCAAGAATATTATGCTAGTTATCCGATTGTAGATGTAAAGAGTTTTAGTTCTCAACAAGACTTACTTGCAAAACATGAGGTGAAACAAATGTTATTAAAAGGAGGTTTTTTACAATGAAAAAAAATGCGAGCCTTTTAATAACGGGTGCAAATGGTTTTACAGGACGTCATGCTTACGAATATTTTTTTAAGCAGGGCTTTCATGTAATTCCTATGTTTCAAAATCATGCACATAGAGAGAAAAATGAAAATGGTATTACTTGTAATTTAACAAATAAGAGCGAAGTAATGAAGGTGATTAAACATATAAAGCCAGATTATGTATTGCATTTAGCAGGAAGGAATTCGGTCATAGAGTCTTGGACAGCTGCACTTGAATATGTAGAGATTAATGTAATAGGGACGTTATATTTATTAGAAGCAATTAAGCAAGAAGCACCACATTGTAGAACGTTAGTTATAGGATCTGCTTTGCAAGTAGATAGTATAAAGGAAATAAAAATTTCAAATCCATATAGTTTAAGTAAAACGATGCAAGTCATTATTGCAGAGGCTTGGGGCGGATTAATGGATTCAAATATTATCATTGCAAAGCCCTCAAACTTAATTGGTCCAGGGGTATCGAATGGCATTTGTTCGATTCTCGCAAAGAAAATGATAGATATAGAATTAGGGAGAAGTAAAGCCATTATTGAAGTGAATAGTTTGAAAGATAGCAGGGATTTTTTAGATGTACGTGATGCGGTTAAAGCGTATCACGTGCTATTACGAGATGGAATAAGTGGAAAACAATATAATGTCGGGTCAGGAGTGAAACGATCTTTATTAAATGTACTAGAACAATATAAAGAATTAACTCAGCTGAATTTTTTCATAGAAGAAACAGAGAAAAGTGGGAGCGACTCAAATGAGAGTTTAATAATAGAGGAAATAAAAAGGTTAGGTTGGATCCCGGAAATTCAATTTCATCAATCATTAAAAGATGTACTTGAGTATGCGAAGTGTAGTGACATTTGCATTCAATGAAAAATAAAAAAGGGTGTAAGAAATACATGAATGGCTATGAAACAATAAATAATCAAAATAACCTATTTCTTTTAATTGTTGATACGCTGGACTGGAAGGGTGAAGAAGAGCATGCTTTGCGTATCTATGAGGCGATAAATAAATGTCGAGCCTATGTGGAAGGGAAAAAGGGCGAGCGGAAAAATCCAGTAATAGATGAAGGAACTAGGCTTGTAATCCGAATTTTTGCTCAGTATGAATGTAGTGAGTATGGAAATGATTTTTATGACCTCATTAAAAATTTTTTGCAAGATATAGGATTCGAGTTAAAGGTTTATATAAATAATAGTAAGTTTACTTACATTTAATAGATTAGTACAAAATAAGATTTTTAATAATAAAGGTGGATATAAATTATGAATAAAAAGATTCTCTTTACTGGGGGCGGTACAGCCGGACACGTAATGATTAATATGGTATTGATTCCTAAATTTATGGAAAAAGGATGGGGAGTTGAGTATATTGGATCTCAAAATGGAATTGAAAAACTATTAGTTCAAAATGTTAAATACAATATTGTTTCAACAGGGAAGCTTAGGAGATATTGGGATTTGGAGAACTTTAAAGATCCTTTTAAAATAATAAAAGGTTGTATTCAAAGTTATAAATTAATGAAACGAATAAAACCAGATGTTATTTTTTCGGCAGGAGGATTTGTTTCCGTTCCTGTAGTAATAGGAGCATGGATGAATAAAGTACCCGTAATAATACGTGAACCAGATAGTACGTTAGGATTAGCAAATAAAATAGCATTACCTTTTACTACAAAACTATGTACAACATTTCCTCAGACAGGAGAAAATGTAAGTAATGAGAAGAAGGTTTATGTAGGACCAATTGTAAGGGAAGAAATTGAGAGAGGCAACGTATTACGGGGAAGAAGCTATTGTAAATTTAAGCAAGATAAACCAGTATTGTTAATTATGGGTGGGAGTCAAGGGGCTCAATGGATAAATGATATGGTAAGAAAAAGTTTGGAAACATTGTTATTAAATTTTAATATTGTTCATATGTGCGGTAAAGGGAAGATAGATTCATCTATTGGCGTGGAAGGTTATATGCAATTCGAATATATAGGGGAAGAGTTGCCGCATATACTAAATATGGCGAGTGTTGTAATTTCCAGAGCAGGTTCTACTGCTATTTCTGAATTGCTATTCTTGAAGAAACCGATGTTGCTTATCCCGTTAACTAACAGTTCCAGTAGGGGAGATCAAGTTTTAAATGCTGAATATTTTTCTCGGCAAGGATATGCGGAAGTTATACTCCAAGACAGAGTAAGTACGAATACATTTATACATGCAGTAAATAAGTTGTATACAAATAAGGAGAGATATATTCAAAACATGAATGGATATAAGAAAACCAATAATGAGGGGATTCATCAATTAATAGATATAATCAATGAAGTCGTGAAGTAATAGAAATGTAAATAAAAGACAAAAGGAAAGAAGATATCTTCTTTCCTTTTTACTATAGTTGTTCAAATTCATTAGTACTTATCCAGATTGGCTATGTACTATGGGTGAATCCCGATTTCTAATAGCTCAGTAAATGCATTAGTATGGATAGGTTTACTATAATAGTAACCTTGAATAAACTGACATTTATTTTTTTGAAGGAAATTCACGTGTTCTTTCGTTTCTACACCTTCAGCAATAACAGACATTCCTAATGTATTTGCTAATGTGATGATTGTTTTAATAATTTCCATTCCATCGTCACATGTTTCAGACATTGTAATAAATTCTCTTGGGATTTTTAATGTATCGATTGGATATAAAGGTAAGTAAGCTAGCGAAGAATAGCCTGTACCAAAGTCGTCGATTGAAATATGAATCCCTAAACTTTTTAGTGTACGCAATTTTATCAATGTTTCTCGCTCATCCATCATTGCAATTCGCTCTGTTAACTCAAGATCGAGAGAACTTGCTGGTAAACCTGTATTTGCTAAAGTAGAAGAAATAGACTTTACAAAATCCTCTTGTTCAAATTCTTTAGCGGATAAATTTACACCTATTTTTAAATGTGAATACCCGAGTACGTGCCAACGTTTCATTTGCGCACAAGCCTGCTCTAATGTCCATTTTCCTATTGGAATAATTTGTAGTGTTTCTTCTGCAATCGGAATAAACTCGTATGGAGAAATAACGCCTAATTCAGGATGATTCCACCTGATTAGAGCTTCTGCACCGATAATTTTATTAGATTCACTATCAACTTGAGGTTGATACAAAAGGAACAATTCTTCATTTTGTATTGCATTTGATAAATCTTTTTCTAATCGTAATCGTCTTTCAATTTTTTTAGCGATTACATCGTCATAAATAGAGACAGCGTTAAGCTCTTTTGTCTTTGCATCATACATTGCAACATTAGCGTTTTTTAAAAGTGTAGCGGTATCGATTCCGGAGTGTGGATAAATAGCGATACCGATACTCAGTGATAAAGTTAATGTATGCTCATATATGACAAAC
The DNA here is from genome assembly GCF_008042405.1 of Bacillus sp. SH7-1. Lineage (NCBI taxonomy): Bacteria > Bacillati > Bacillota > Bacilli > Caryophanales > Bacillaceae > Bacillus > Bacillus sp. SH7-1. The sequence continues at coordinate 36,129 of NZ_QNUD01000009.1, read as the reverse complement.
GGCTTTTCTATGCTTTTAAATAATTGGTTACATAACTCGAATAAAGCATCTTCGTCAGTATAATTTTCAATTAAGATTGTAAACTCATCACCACCGATTCTTGACAGATGAGTATGTGATGGAAGACATGATTGGAATCGCTTTGCAACTTCTTCTAATATGTAATCTCCTGCCGAATGTCCAAGTGTATCGTTGATTGCTTTAAAGCGATCTAAGTCTAAATATAATAATGCAAACTCGCTTTCTGTTTTTTCAGTACTTTTTATAACCTTTTTTAATTTCTTATGGAAAAAGGCACGGTTCCCAATTTTCGTTACAGTATCATGGAATGCTAAATATTTTATTTCTTCTTGCTGTTTTTTTAGTGCAGTAATATCTTTCACCATAATATAGCTTCCTGAAATTTGACCGTCTATCATAATAGGAACGATGGTAACGTATAAAAAATAAGTAAAGCCATCTTTATATTGAGAACTAAGTTGTAAGGATGCCGATTCTTGTTGTTTCACTTTTTCTAATGCTGATATTAGTTTATGTTTATCTTCATCTAAAATAATCGAAAAACAAGTTTCACCAAGTAACTCGTCTGTTGGTGCTCCAAGTAGTATACTTCCAGCTTTATTTACATTTAAGAATACGCCATTTAAATCAATTGTAAAAATAGGATCAGGGTGATATTCATATAATGATTTGAATTTTTGTTGCTTTTGAGATAGAGCCTCTGATTTATGAACTAAATCTGAAGTCCGTAAAGTAACTTTTTCTTCTAATTGGGCATTAAATACCTGTAAACGTTTGGTTAGGGAATTATTTTGCATACGTACAATAGAATGACGAATGAGTACGAAAATAAAAGTAATACAATTTCCCGTAATGAGAGTTGAAGACGATGTTTGTTCTTTTAACGTAAACCCGATTAGTATTGCAACGGCAAGATAGGGAAATACAACTAGAGCCTTTTTTCCTATTATAGGGTTAACAATGAAATAATTTTTATGGCTATTATGATCTTCTGAAATAGATCCAGCTATTGCAATAAGTAATATAGGTATTCTATATAAAAGACGTAATAATGTTATTGTTTCTGTTGATAAATGGTTATTTAGGTAAAAATAAATATAGTTAAAAGTTGCAGAACTTATTAATACAAAAATAAAGATGTAAATTTTCCGTTTGGAATTAAAAATTGTTGGACGGAAAAAGAGACTTACACCTAGTAGAAGAAATAATAAATCTGCAATTGGATATAGAAATGAAAGGAAAACATCTCCTAGTGAAAGAGAGAATATATTTAAATTTGGTTGATTAAATAAATACCACTCCAATGTGAATATGGAAGTAAGTACTATGCATATATCACAAATAAAGAACGCTTTTTCCCATTTATCGCATTCTTTTAAGATTTTATAGCAGAAAGCGATAAGACAGAAGAGTAGAAAAAACATGTAAAATACATCAGAAATAGTAAAACGATGTATTGGAATTTCGAAGAAGCTATCTTGATATGTATATACTATTTTCCCTAATAAAAAACTACCAATTGCTATTGTGATACATATCCAAAACGGATTTGAACTGACTTTTTTAGAATATATAGAGTAAATGAGTGAAACAAATGTAATAGCTTCAACAATAAGTGAAGCGAAGCGTACATCTGAATTTGAAAAATGAGTGGGGAACAGATAGAAAAACATAAAATAGATTGAATAACATATTAATGTTCCAATTAATATACATAGTTGTAAATTTTTATTTAATTTCAATGAAATCACCTTCTTTAATTATGCACTATATTCGTAATATCTATACATAATAATATTATTTAAGAATTGTATCAGATTTCCTTATAAAAATCATGCGTATAATGAAAGTGATAAAGAGTTTAATACTTCTTAAAATTGAAAAATTATTGTGTTTGATAGTATGTATTACATCAAGATTTTAAATGGAAATTGTATATTTAGTCATCCTTTGAATATTAACGGTTTTTTAGTGGTTCGCAAGTGAATATGCATAATTGCATAAAGATACTACATTCAATTTTATATAAAATGTTTTTGTTATAAAGTATGAACTAAACTTTAGTATGCATTTATTCTCATACTAATGAGGGATTTCAAAAAGACGTTACGTATATACAATAATACGTAAGCATGTATGAAATCTTTAGTATGGGAGGAAAAGCATGAAGAATTGGGTGAAGTTTCGAATCGCACGTCCAACTGATCAGTTTGAAGAGGTTACAACATTTTATGAAAAAGGATTAGGTTTAAAACGTATAGGTGAATTCTACGATCATAAAGGTTATGATGGGGTCATGTTTGGACTCCCAGATGAAGAGTATCATTTAGAATTTACAAGACATATAGATGGGAGTCCTTGTCCAGCTCCGACAAAAGATAATTTACTTGTATTTTATATGAGTGAAGATAGTGAAATAGAAAAAGTGAGTAAAAGGCTACAGGAAATGGGATATGATGAAGTCGAACCAGAAAACCCATATTGGAAAGATAAGGGGATAACAATAGAGGATCCAGACGGTTGGAGAATTGTGTTGATGAAAATAGAAGAACAAGGTTTCAAATTATGATAAGGTAAAATTAAAGTAGCTTCCTTCTATGTAATAAAAATAGAAGGAAGCTTTTTATTTTGGTCTGAAAATTTTGATTTGACAATCAATTATGAGGGGATGTAAATTGAGAACGTGTATTCTTATAAATTTGATAGTGTTGCCATTCAAAAGGAATGTATAAATAGGGAGGGTTTTTTACCCTTTTCGGCAAGAAGACTCCATCTGATTTGTGTTACGGGTGAAACCAAATAATTCAGGTGGAGATGAATTGCCGTCAGAAGGCAGACCAAACATTTTTTTCATTCATAACAATTTTTCGATAGCGAACGTTCGTTTTTTGTCTTGCGATATAATCTGCCCTTAGATAAGGAGGGAGTATATTGTAAGATAACGAAATTAGATAATCATAATCATTCGGTTACTTCAGCCAAAAGGAATTATGATGAAGACCATGTTCACATTTTGTCCCGTTTCGTTCCAAATATTGATTTGGCAAAAATAATTTTAATAATCCCTCTGAGAAAGGTGGTGAAACAATGGCTAGAAAGAAAGCAGTGAAAGTATTACGTAAACAAAAGAAAAGAGAAACTATGCAACGATTCACGCAGAAACAAAATATCGGACGAGCTTGCTTGACTGCAAAAGAATTTCGTTTACTTCAGCGCATGTCGCATAGTTCAAAAGCATTGCGAAATGTAGGACTGTATACCATTAAACAAAGTTATCTGAAAAATAACAAGATTGCTACTGTAAAAGAAGTGGACACCGCCATGCAAGCTGATATGAACTACTGGGGCATGCAATCAAACTCTGTTCAAGCGATTCGTAGAGCCTTATATGCAGAAGTGAAGAGCTTTTTTAAAGGGTTGGAACAGTGGAAGAAAAAACCTCAAACTTTCACAGGTCGTCCGAAGTTCCCGCATTATTCTCGTTCCACTGACAAACGAATTATTGAAATCTATCAAGTGCCAAAAGTGGATGAGAACGGATATTGGATCATTCCAATGAATGTTGCATTCAGAAAAAAATTTGGTTCTATTAGAATACGTATGCCTAAAAACTTAAGAAATAAAAAAATCTCCTATATTGAGATTGTACCGAAGCAAAAAGGTCGGTTCTTTGAGGTGCATTACACATATGAGATGCACGTTTCTCAAATGAAGAAACCATCCACGACTACGAGTAACGCTTTGAGTTGCGATTTAGGTGTAGATAGATTAGTAAGTTGCGTGACAAATACAGGTGATACATTCTTAATTGATGGGAAGAAATTAAAATCCATCAACCAGTACTTCAACAAAACGGTACGTAATCTCCAACTGAAAAATGTGGAAAACGGACTTTCTAAACGAATTGTAACGAACAGAATGGCTGCACTTTGGTATAAACGAGAACGACAAATAAATGGTTACATTTCACAAACTGTAGGCTTGTTGTTTAAAAAAGTGAAAGCATTTGGCATAGACACAGTTGTCGTAGGGTATAACACTGGTTGGAAACAAAAATCTGATATGGGAAAAAAGAATAATCAAAAGTTTGTTCAAATTCCCTTTCATAAACTGATTGCGGCAATTGAGAATAAATGTATAAAAGAAGGTATCCGATTTTTAAAACAAGAAGAAAGCTATACTTCTAAAGCTAGTTTCCTAGACAAAGATCCTATTCTTGTTTGGTCTAAGGATGATAGGACGCATTATTGCTTTAGTGGCAAACGAATCACTCGTGGTCTGTACCAAAGCAAAGCAGGAACATGTATCCATGCTGATATTAATGGTGCGCTGAATACATTGGAAAAATCAAGAGTTGTAGAATTGGATGAAAGTCTTAAAGTGAAAACGCCGATTCTATTAGAAGTGCAAAAACGTAAGGCTGTTGCTTCGTGCATAGCTTAGTGGGTGCGTCAACCATCCATGTGTACTCGACTTGTCGGGGCTTGTAGCACACGCCAGATTCATCTGAGCGGTGGCTTCTTCTGTAAGGAAGAATTGCTCTTTTTCGAAAGGGTGGTGCAAGTGGGGGAACGATTATTCGTTTTAAATACCAACCAGAAACATACTTGGGGTGTTACCATAAGGTGGCATGAATGCTAGAGCGTCAAACTGTCTAGCGATAGACGAAAAGACCTAGCGTTTGAACTCAAGCCCCCACTGAAACGCTTTATCTCAGTGGGGGTAGTTGACTAGCCGGAAGACAAGATATATCGGTAGGTTATCAAGATATTATAGAAATTATTGATGGTTACCCAAGAGCGACATTAGCGGTGTTAGATAGGGCAGGGCATAATTTGCAAATTGAACAGCCTGAATTATTCGAGAGTTTAGTAGGAGAATGGATTAGACGAACAGATCAGCAAAGTTTATAAAAAACGAATGAATATTTTCAAGGAGGAAGTATGAATACATATATTTATATGGTTAGGCATGGTGAATCACCAAAATTAGAAGGGAGTGAAAGAACACGGGGATTAACTGAAAAGGGAAGTTTAGACGCTCATAGAGTAACGGATATATTAAAAACAGAGGAAATTGATACTTTCATTTCAAGTCCGTATAAAAGGGCTGTGTTAACAATAGAAAAAACAGCCGATTTCTATGAAAAAGAAGTATTAATATATGAAAATCTCAAAGAGTGCATATTTTTAAGTGAGGATCAGATTATATCAGATAAAGAAGTGTATCCACTTGTAAAGAAGATGTTCTCTAATCCGGACTTTGCAAGAATGGAAGGAGAGTCGTATGCAGATTGCCAGAGAAGAGTAGTGAAAGTATTAAAGGAAATATTAATGGATTTTCAAGGGCAAAAAATTGTAATTGGCACACATGGGCTTGTAATGACATTAATGATGAACTATTTTGATAAACAATATGGTTTTGAATTTTCAATAAATACGTCAAAACCGGATATATATAAGATGGAGTTTAAAGAAGAACAATTAATGAATGTAGAGAGATTATGGAAAGCTGAATAAAATTAGTTGCATGGATTTTGTTGTAAAAGTTACTTTTATAGCAAAGTCTTTTTTATTTCAATAGAAAGCATCTTTATCAACTATTTTTAGAATGTTAAATCAATAAGTAATTATTCAGTATTTGAATAAATTATGGGGGAATTGGTTTAGGGAAACAATTTTAAATGTGTCAAAACTCCAAACGTTGGATTTATATTCAATAGGAGAAAAAGATGTAGAATTTTGTCTTACAGTCCCCGTTTACTTTTCATTTCATTACATATAGGCTTTGTGGTGTAAGGGGGGACATCACCTTTACGCAAAATCTATAAGGAGGTCATTGTGATGAAAAAGATTAAAAAGTTTGCGGGAGTTGCTTTAGCGGGGACGATTGGATTAAGTGGACTACTGTTTTTAGAACCAAGTGTAAGCGTTGCGGAAGCACAGCAAGTGAAAGTGGAAAATTTCAATACAATTGATGTAACGATGAATTTAAATGAATTGTATGTATTAAGTGGCAGAAGCATTGATATTCTTTCTGGAGATAAAGAAGCAATTCAGCTAAATAAATACACAATTCGTTTTAGTAAACCAGGGAAGTATGTGGTTAAAGTAAATGGCTGTATTTATGACGATGTATATACTTTTATTGTGAATGAGTAGTATGTATTCTTAAATTATGAAATAAAAAAGAAACACCCTATTTGCGGTGAGAATCGTAAATAGGGTGTTTGATTTGTATTAAGTTGTAATTTAAATATGTTCACTAACTTTATCTTTGTTTTGTAAAGTATGTAAAAGTGTTTGAAACACCTTAAATGATTGCTGGAAGATTGGACTTTGAATAAAGGTGTATAGAAAAGTTACGATAAAAACAGGACCACCGAGCATAAATCCAATAACTAGTACAACACATTCTACAATGATTCGAGCACGACTAATAGACAACCCTGTTTTGTCGGAAATAGTAAGCATGAATCCATCACGAGGTCCAGCACCAATTCCAGCCGCAACGTACATACCTCCCCCGATACCTGTAATGGCAATACCAGAAAATAAAATGAGTAAGTTTATCCATAAATAATTAGTAGCGTTTGGAAGAATATTTGATTGTAAGAAAAAGTCCATAATAGGACCGATAAGTAGTGCATTTAAAAATGTGCCCACATTTATATATTTTCGATCTACTAGTAAAGAAATGAGAACGAGACATAATCCGCATATGACGCTCCACGTGCCAATGGTCCATCCGAATTTTTGGTAGAGGGCCATATTTAAAACTTCCCAAGGATGTAACCCGAGGAATTTAACTTTGACTGCAAGAGCATTTCCAAGGCCAAAGAAAATTAATCCTAAGAAAAAAAGAAAATAGCGAAAGAGGGTTAGTCTCATCTTTCATACCTCCTATATTTTATAATTATGAATGTTACATGTTAAAGTTTAAATGTACAAATGTTATGACTTCTGTTGATTTATTTAAATCTTTAAAAATGTAAATGGAATATATACTTTCAGAGTCAAAAAAGTTAAAAAATTTCGTCTTAAGGATTATAATGAAGAAAGAAATATAAAAGGGAGTGAACAAATTTGAAACAAGAGCTTATTGAAAGATTTACGAGATATGTAAAAATTGATACGCAATCAAATGAGGAAAGCCATACAGTTCCAACAACACCTGGGCAAATTGAGTTTGGTAAATTATTAGTGGAAGAGCTACAAGAAATTGGGTTAACAGAGATAACGATGGATGATAATGGTTATGTAATGGCAACACTTCCGGCTAATACGGACAAGGATGTTCCCGTAATTGGCTTTTTAGCACATTTAGATACAGCAACAGACTTTACAGGGAAAAACGTAAAGCCACAAATTCATGAAAACTTTGATGGTAATGCGATTACGTTAAATGAAGAGCTAAATGTTGTGTTAACGCCGGAACAGTTCCCAGAATTACCATCTTATAAAGGGCATACGATTATTACAACTGATGGTACAACACTGCTAGGAGCAGATGATAAAGCTGGTCTTACAGAAATTATGGTTGCAATGAATTATTTAATACATAATCCGCAAATTAAGCATGGAAAAATTAGAGTGGCATTTACGCCAGATGAAGAAATCGGCCGTGGACCAGCTCATTTTGATGTAGAAGCGTTTGGTGCATCATTTGCTTATACGATGGATGGAGGTCCATTAGGTGGCTTAGAATATGAAAGCTTTAATGCTGCAGGTGCTAAGTTAACGTTTAACGGAACAAATACACATCCTGGGACAGCGAAAAATAAAATGCGTAATGCAACTAAACTTGCTATGGAGTTTAATGGGCATTTACCAGTAGAAGAGGCACCAGAGTATACTGAAGGATACGAAGGATTTTACCATTTACTCTCTTTAAATGGTGATGTTGAGCAAAGCAAAGCATATTATATTATTCGAGATTTTGATCGTGAAAATTTTGAGACACGTAAAAATACCATTGAAAATATTGTGAAACAAATGCAAGAGAAGTATGGGAAAGATGCAGTCATTTTAGAAATGAATGACCAATACTATAACATGCTTGAAAAAATCGAACCGGTGAGAGAAATTGTTGATATTGCTTATGAAGCAATGAAAAGTTTAGACATTGAACCAAATATTCATCCAATTCGCGGAGGAACAGATGGATCACAATTATCATATATGGGATTACCAACGCCGAATATTTTCACTGGTGGTGAAAACTATCACGGTAAATTTGAGTATGTTTCGGTAGATACGATGGAAAAAGCAGTTCAAGTTATTGTAGAAATTGCAAGACGATTCGAAGAACAGGCTTAAAAAAGAACCAAGTAGTACGGATGTGCTACTTGGTTCTTTAGTATAAAACTCGCCACAAATAAAAAGTTGCGTAAGACTCCCAGTTGATCCAATTTGCCGCAAAATCTTTTATTTCATGTTTAGTCGGTTTACTTTCGGAACCTGTTATGCATTTAATTGCATTGTGCAAGCCGACATCGTCAATGGGAAAAGCGGAAGGAAATCGTAAACAGCGCATTAAAACATAGTTGGCAGTCCACGGTCCTATGCCATGTATAGCAGTTAATTGTTTTTCAGCGATTTTTATATTTTGTATTTGTAGTAAAGATTCTTTTGATAGTTTTCCTTCTGTAATAAGCTTTGCAACCCCGATTAAATATTCACATTTTCTAGTCGTCATTTTTAACCTTTTGAGTTCCTCTATATGTAAATGTGCAATCGTTTCAGGAGAAGGGAATATCCAATGTTTTCTATCGTCCCATTCTACATAACTTCCAAATGTCTCGACTAATCTTCTTTTTAGCGTATAAGCATATGTGAGGTTAATTTGTTGACCGATAATTCCCCAGGAAAGTGCCTCAAATAAATCAGGAATACCTAAAGTTCGAAGTCCATAAAACTTTTGAATAGGACCTCGAAGGAGTGGATCAAGTCTAGCTAATTGATAGAAGGGAGCCAAATCAGTATTTAAATCAAACCATTCAGTTACATAGTTAGATACAGCGTTGCATATCCACTTTTCAGAAATATAGGATTCTCCTAAAAAACGTATTTGAATAGTATCATCCGTATTCATACTAATCTCAACTAAAGGATTTACATCGTGAACAGGGATAACTTTATAAATTTTGTTATCTTCAATGTGAAACATACATTCATTGTTAGAGCGGGATAGATAGCGCAAATTTTCTTGGAAACTAAATTCTGTTGGAACTGCTAAAGTTAATGCGTTATTATATTTTGCTGTCATATGAATTCCACCTGTAACTTTTCTAATGTAAGCAATTTTTTCTTCATTTCTAATCCACCCCTAAATCCGGTTAGTTTCCCATTCTTACCAATAACGCGGTGACAAGGAATAGTAATAAGGAGAGGGTTAGCAGCAATAGCAGAAGCAACGGCGCGCACAGCTTTAGGTTTTTGAAGTCTTTCAGCAATTTCTGTATAAGAATATGTGTTTCCATAAGGAATTTCACGTACCGTATTCCAAACAGATAATTGAAAGTCAGTTCCGTAAGCATCGATAGGGAATGTAAAAGTTTCTCGCTTGTTTTCTAAATACTCGATAATTTCTTTCGTATATATTTGCAAGTAATCTGGACTATGGATCAATATATGATGGGGTAGTTTTTTTCTAGCCCATATATTTAATTCTTCAAAGTTTTCGTTTTGTGATCCAATGAAGCATAGTCCATTTTCAGTTGCAGCAATATGAAAATGCCAATTTTTATGTGTAAGTAGTGTCCAATATATATAATTATTTTTGTAGGAACTCATTATTGTATCCCTCTTTCATTTCGTTCTTTTTTCGATATTTAGTAGGAGTAAATCCGGTTTTCTTTTTAAATAAAGTTGCGAAATACTCCGGGTTTTCTATCCCGACAGCAGTACTAATTTCTTTAATAGATTGATTTGTATTTGATAGATATTCTCCTGCTTTAACAATCCTGAATTGTTGTAAATATTCTATTGGACTTATTCCTGTTATTTTTTTGAAAGTACGTTGCAAATGAAAGGGGCTACCATGGCACATTTCCGCAAGTATGTCGAGAGTTAATAATTCGTCAAAGTGCTTTTCAATATAATTTTTAATTTGTTCTACCCACTCTTCATTAGGTAAAGTGAGCCCATGTGGTTTACAACGTTTGCACGGGCGAAAGTTTTCACTTAATGCTTGATTTGCATGAAGAAAAATTCGTACATTGTTTTTATTCGGTATTCTTGATTTGCATGACGGCCTGCAAAAGATGCCGGTTGATTTCACGGCATAAAAGAATTTGTTATCATAGGAAGAATCATTATGAATAATTGCTTGCCAATGCTCACTTGTTAACGTAAACCCTTCATTGTGCAAAGAACATCACCTCTGAAATTAGTATAACCTGAATCATGTACGTATGTATGTATTCACAAATGTAAGAGCAAGATTACAAAGGTGAAAATATGATTGTTTTTCTATTTTGTGATAGCATGAAATTTGGAAATAAACATCAAGAGGAGGGCTATAAATGAAGTTAATTTCGTGGAATGTAAATGGTTTACGTGCAGTTATCGCAAAAGGTGGATTTTTAGAATATCTCGAGGAATCTAATGCAGATATATTTTGTCTACAAGAGATTAAATTACAAGATGGACAAATCGATTTAAATCTAGAGGGATATTATACATATTGGAATTATGCTGTGAAAAAAGGATATTCAGGGACGGCTATATTTACGAAAAAAGAACCAATTACTGTTACATACGGTTTAGGAATTGAAGAGCATGATCAAGAAGGACGAATTATTACTTTAGAGTTCGAAGATTTTCACATGATAACTTTATATACACCAAATTCAAAACGAGGATTAGAACGATTAGATTACAGAATGAAATGGGAAGATGATTTCAGGGCATATATCAAACGATTAGGTGAGAAGAAACCAGTTATTTTTTGCGGTGATTTAAACGTCGCTCATAAAGAAATTGATTTGAAAAATCCAAAAAGTAATCGTAAAAATCCTGGGTTTTCTGATGAGGAAAGAGAGAAGTTTACATGTATTTTAGAAGAAGGATTTATTGATACATATCGTTATCTATATCCTGATCAGGAAGGCGCATATTCGTGGTGGTCGTATCGAATGGGAGCAAGAGCAAAAAATATTGGATGGCGTTTAGATTATTTAGTTGTTTCCGAAAGAATGAAAGACCAAATAACAGAGGCGAAAATTAATAGTGAAGTAATGGGATCAGACCATTGCCCAGTTGAATTACATATAAATTTCTAAAAAAAGAAGTATCCACCTAACGTTAGGCGGATACTTCTTTTTTAATTCAGTTTGTTAAAATTTTTCAAATCTTTCTTGAAATAATTGCATATTAAATATATACTTAGTAACGATAATCATTATCAATGAAAAGGATTATCAATGGATGAGGTGTAAAAGAATTATAGCTTAGGGGAAGTGAATGAGAATGAGTTCTGGATAGAATTATTAATCTAATGAAATATATATGTAAGATAAGTTTCATATAGTTAAATTTTATTGAGAATATAGTTTTGAAAATTCGAGAGGAGATATATATAAATGAATAAGAAGTTATTTACATTAGGGATGGTTACAGTTTTAAGTGTAGGACTAGCAGCATGTAATAGTGCGGATAAGACTTCAGGAGAGCAGAAGCAGCAGACAAAAGCTACGGAAACGAAAAAAGACGAAAAACGAAAAATTACATATTTAGGTAAAGAATATACAGTGCCAGCAAAAGTAGATAAAATTGCGACAGCTAGTTTAGAGTCAATGGAAGATGCAGCAGTACTTGGAATTAAACCAGTTGGTGCCATTACTGTTGGTGGTAAATTACCGAAGTATCTTGAAAAAGATTTAGAAGGTGCGAAATCTGTTGGTGAGAAAATGGAACCAAATTTCGAAACATTACTTCAATTAAAACCAGACGTTATTACATCAAGTACGAAATTCCCAGCAGAAACAGCTGAAAAGTTTACGAAAGTAGCTCCTACATTCCCGGTATCACATGTTTCAACAAATTGGGAATATAACTTAAAGTTAATGGGAGAATTAACTGGTAAAAAAGATAAAGCAGAAAAAATTATTAAAGATTACAATGCGGATGCTGAAAAAGCAAAAGCAAAACTAGGAGATAAGTTAAAAGACAAAAAAGTCCTTGTAATCAGACTAAGAGCAAACGAATTATTCTTATATCCAGAAGGAGTGTACTTCAACCCTGTAATTTATAAAGATCTTGGATTAACTGCTCCAGAACAATTGAAAACTGTAAAAGCACAAGAGAAAATTTCATTTGAAAAACTTGCTGAACTTAACCCGGATTATATTTTCTTACAATATGAGACAACTGAAAATAAAAATCCGAAAGTGCTAGAGGAAATTGAAAAGAATCCAATTTGGCAAAGTATGAATGCTGCGAAAGAAAAGAAAGTATTTGTAAACGTTGTTGATCCAATGGCACAAGGTGGTACTGCTTGGAGTAAAACAGCATTCTTAAAAGAAGCAGTGAAAAATTTATCTAAATAATATAATAAGTAAGGTGCGTTGAATGATATGCAGAAAACAAATGCAGTACCAGTAACCATATTATGTATAGCACCCATACTCATCTTATTTACAGTTATACTTTCTATTTTGTATGGGGCAAAAAGTATTGATGCTGAAACAGTGTGGAACGCATTATTTCATTTTGATTCAAGCGATGTAAATCATAATATTATTATTACTTCACGTTTACCAAGGGTAATTGCAGCTCTTTTAGTTGGAGCATTTCTAGCCATATCAGGAGCACTTATGCAGGGGATGACAAGAAATTATCTTGCATCCCCTTCTATTATGGGTGTGACGGATGGGGCAGCCTTTGTTATTACACTTTGCATGATTTTTCTTCCAGGAATGTCCTCAATTGGCATGGTTTTATGTTCAATGATTGGTTCCGCACTCGGAGCCGGTATTGTGTTTGGTTTTGGTTCGCTTCTTCAAAATGGCTTATCACCAGTTCGGTTAGCAATTATAGGGACAGTTATTGGAACGTTTTTAAGCAGTGTATCTGCTGCAATGGCTTCATATTTCCAAATTTCTCAAAATGTTAGTTTTTGGTTTAATGCAAAATTAGATCAAGTCGATCCTAATATAATTAAAATCACGATACCTTTTGGGATAATTGGAATAGTTTTAGCTCTGTTAATCTTAAAATCTATTACGATTCTTTCTTTAGGAGAAGAAGTTTCTATTAATCTAGGACAGCGTACAAAACTAGTTAAAGCGACGGCTATTTTATCAGTTATCTTTTTAACAGGAACTGCGGTTGCTTTAGTGGGGAAAGTTGGTTTTGTAGGTTTAATTATTCCGCACATTACTCGCTTTATAATTGGGGTAGATTATAAGTGGATTTTACCATGTGCAGGTGTTATTGGTGGTGTTTTTTTAGCATTATGTGACGTTTTAAGTAGATTTGTAAACTATCCATTTGAAACGCCAATCGGAGTCGTAACATCTTTAATTGGAATTCCTTTCTTCCTTTATTTAATCCGTACAAGAGGAGGAGAGAGACATGCTTAAAAGCTCAAGTCAACGTTTTGGAATGACGATGGGGATTATTATATTTTTAATACTATGTGCTATTTACATAAGTTTAACGAATGGAACGTTTGATATTACGATTACAGATGTATTTAAAACACTCCTTAGAATAGATCCAGTGCCAGACCATGATTTAGTTATTTTTGAGTTTCGTCTTCCGCGCATTGTAATTGCTGGATTAGTAGGATTAGGTCTCGGCGTTGCCGGTGCTGTAATTCAAGGGATTACGAGAAATGGATTGGCGGACCCAGGTATTTTAGGCGTAAATGCCGGAGCAGGAACAGCCATCGTTATTTTTATGTTTTTCTTTCAAGGACAATTAAAAAGTACAGACTGGGTTTCTATTATGATGATGCCAATGTTTGGTTTAGTGGGCGGATTAGGTGCAGCTATCATTATTTATCTGTTTTCTTGGAAAAACGGTAAGTTAGATTCGCAGCGTCTTTTATTAACAGGGATTGCGATTGGATCAGGATTTGGAGCCTTTTCTATGTACTTATCACTCAAAATGAAGTCAACTGATTTTGAAATGGCTGCAGTATGGGTGTCTGGAAGTATTTATAATGCAAACTGGAAATATATTATTGCTATGTTGCCATGGCTTATTATATTAATTCCTCTTATACAAAAGAAAGCTTATTTATTAGATTTATTTCAATTGGAAGAAACGAGTATTACAAGTTTAGGTGTTTCAGTAGAAAGAGAGAAATCAATTTTACTACTAAGTAGTATTGGACTTGTGAGCGCATGTGTTGCTGTTTCAGGAAGTATTGGTTTCATTGGACTAATGGCACCGCATATAGCGAAACGACTTGTCGGTATTCAGCATAAGCATATCATTCCTACGTGCGGAGTAATCGGAATGTTCCTTGTAATTGCTTCAGACTTTATTGCAAAAACAGTTTTCACACCTGTAGAGTTACCAGTTGGAATCGTTATTTCTATTGTCGGTGTACCTTATTTCTTATATTTACTTTATAAGGCGAAAGCGTAAGAGGAGGAATAAAAGTGAGTATTTTAAGTGCAAAAAATTTAGAAACAAGTTATGAAAAGCTTACAGTGTTTCGCGATTTAAATGTGGAAATACAAGAAGGAAAAGTAACGACAATTATAGGACCAAACGGGTGCGGAAAATCGACACTGTTAAAAACAATGGGAAGAATTTTAAAGCAAAAGAGCGGTAAAGTATATTTGCAAGGACAGGATTTACATACAATTCCAACGAAAGAAATTGCGAAGCAGTTAGCCTTACTCCCGCAAACTCCAATTGCGCCAGGAGAGCTGAAAGTAGAAGAATTAATTTCTTATGGACGTTATCCACATCGAAATAATGTAAATAAGTTAACTTCAAAAGATAAAGAGATGATTGACTGGGCATTAGATATAACGAAAACTTCTGAATTTCGAACGAGACAAATTGTAAATTTATCAGGCGGTCAACGGCAAAAGGTATGGCTAGCGATGGCGTTAGCACAAGAGACAGAAGTGTTACTACTAGATGAACCAACTACATATCTTGATATGTCTCATCAATTAGATGTATTACAAATTGTAGAAAAATTAAACAAAGAGCATAATTGTACGGTCGTAATGGTACTACATGATATTAACCATGCAGCGAGGTTTTCAGATGAAATTATTGCAATGAAGGAAGGGGAAATCGTTACAACTGGTAGCCCAGAAGAAATCATTACAAATGAAGTGTTAAAAGAAGTATTTCATATTGATGCACGTGTCATGATTGATCCGTATAATGGGTCTCCTGTTTGTTTTGGATACGATAGCGTTGTATCTCAAGAAGAAAAAGTAGAAATATATGTAACAAGCTAGAAAGGGGGGATATAAGATGAACAATACGATTGAAAAACAGCAGATTATAACATCTAATACAGAGCAGTGGAACATGTATTCAAAATTAGAAGGTCAGGAATATCAAATTCATATTTCAAAGCCGAGACAGCCAGCACCAGAGTCAGGATATCCTGTTATATACGTATTAGATGGCAATGCCTTTTTTCAAACATTCCATGAAGCAGTTAAAATACAATCAGTTAGAGCAGAAAAAACAGGTGTTTCACCAACCATTATAGTAGGTATTGGTTATCGTATTGAAGAGGCATTTTCAGGTGAAGAAAGATGTTATGATTTTACGCCTAGCGTAATTTCAAAAGATGCGGCTTTAAAACCAGATGGTAAACCTTGGCCTAAAACAGGAGGAGCACATCATTTCTTTACTTTTATTGAAAAAGAATTGAAGCCGCAAATTGAAAAGAATTTTGAAATTGATAAAGGAAAGCAAACACTATTTGGGCATTCTTTAGGTGGTCTATTTGCTTTACATATATTATTTACAAACGTAAATGCCTTTCAAAATTATTTTATTAGTAGTCCATCTATTTGGTGGAATAACCAATCTGTGCTTGAAAAAGAAGAGAATCTTATAAATGAATTAAACAATGCAAAAGTTAAAACAGGAGTATTTCTTACAGTTGGTTCACTAGAACGAGAGCATATGGTTGTAGGTGCAAACGAATTATCAAAGCGCCTTCTTCAGGTAAAACACGATCAGTTTAGATTTACGTTTTATGAGGCGGAAGGGGAGAATCATGCATCTGTTGTGCCGACTTCTTTAAGTAAAGGGTTGAGATTTATTAGTCATGTATCCAGTGATTAAAAGGCTAGTGATTGGAGTGAATCCACATTTTTAGGTTAGTTAATAAAGTGATTGTCTAATAAAATGCAAACGCAAGGCTATGGGGAAATTCTCCATAGCCTTTTGTGTTGTTCAAGTAGAATTGTCCTTTTTGAAAGTTTTGTTTCAACTTTTCGTCTAAAGAGACAAAAAGTTGTCACAATTCGGTCACAATTAGCATAAACATAAAATAGACGAAATGAACTTATTTCCAAAAGGCTTGGTTTATTACAATCAGGATTCGTAGAGCTGAAAAAGCATGGATGAAAAGTTCACTATATTCCCAAGGAGGTAGATCGTATGAAAACTATTCTTGCTATCGCTGGACTTATTTGGGTTTTATCGCATGGCATCCCAATTTATGAAGGAGAACAAATTCGCAGTGCTCTGAATAAAAATTTTAATGAATATCATATCATTGATCGGCAAGATAATGTTGTGACAGTTCGAGTGAATGATTGTTTTCATACGGTAACCGTTGAAGGAACTTCAGTAGTGAATGATACAAAAGTATGTGATCAGCAATAATTATATATAGGGAGAAAAAAGTCTCAATTCAAATATGTGAAGATTGAGGCTTTTATATTTGTAGACGAATAATAAGCGGGGATGGATAATCCCCGCTTATTATTGTTTTAATTTATTGGATTTTGATCGGACATATAATGATTTTTTGACAAAAAGGAAAGGGTATCATGAAAATTGAGACTGAGAAGCTAATAATGTGTTAAGAATAATCATAAAGTGAAAATATACTCATATGGGGTATCAAACATAGATATTTAATGCTATAATTGGTATACTCATAAAATCAATTGTTTTATTGGATGAAGAGAACTTTTAAGAAGGTGATAATATGGATCATAAAGAGCATGAATCAGTAACACATAGATCAGAAAAAGAAAAAGAGCAAATTATAAATAGATTGAAGAGAATCGAAGGACAAGTTCGTGGTATTCAAAATATGATTGAAAATGATCGTTATTGCGTGGATATTTTAGTGCAAATTTCAGCGATTAATGCAGCAATGAAAAAAGTAGGGATGGGTGTCCTCAAAAACCATACGAGTCATTGTGTTTCGGGCGCTATTAAAAACGGTAATGGTGACGAAGCAATTGAAGAATTAATGACAGTATTTGAACGTTTTTCAAAAGCGTAAGAACAAGCTAGTATGTAACTGGCTTGTTTTTTTATTTACCTCTATATAGGATTTCGGGGTATTGGTGTGAAAAAGTGTGTGTAAAATAAACTTTTAGAAAATAATTGAAAAATCATGACACAAAACTATTGATTACCTTAGGGGGGTATGGTAAGATGAGGTTGTGATTAACAAACAATGAATAAACAAGAGGAGGATTTTAAATGGAACAGTTAACATTAAAAGTTGAAGGTATGTCTTGTGGACATTGTGTAAATGCTATCGAAAGCAGTGTGAAAGAGTTAAACGGTGTTGAACAAGTGAAGGTTCAATTGGCAGAAGGAACAGTTGAAGTTACTATCGATTCGTCTGCTATAAAACTAAAAGATATCGTTGCTGTAATCGAAGATCAAGGATACGATGTTCAATAATTATTTTTTAGATATGAAAATAAATCGTACTTTATAGGAAGTACGATTTATTTTGCTAATAATTATACCTCATAAGGGTATGTAGAGGTGAGAGACATGAATGAACAAAAAGAGGTCAATCTTCAAATATCAGGAATGACATGTGCGGCGTGTGCAAATAGAATTGAAAAAGGTCTGAAAAAAGTAGAAGGTGTTCATGATGCAAATGTAAATTTTGCACTTGAAAAAACAAAAATAATGTACGATCCCCAAAAAACAAATCCACAACAATTTA
This sequence comes from Bacillus sp. SH7-1, assembly GCF_008042405.1. Classification (NCBI taxonomy): domain Bacteria; kingdom Bacillati; phylum Bacillota; class Bacilli; order Caryophanales; family Bacillaceae; genus Bacillus; species Bacillus sp. SH7-1. Next base: position 17,967 of record NZ_QNUD01000009.1, on the reverse strand, counting down.
AGGAAAAAGTTGAATCGTTAGGATATGGAATTGTAAGTGATAAAGCTGAATTTACTGTTTCAGGAATGACATGCGCAGCATGTGCCAATAGAGTAGAAAAGCGTTTAAATAAATTAGAAGGTGTGAACGAAGCGACAGTAAATTTCGCTTTGGAATCGGCTACAGTAGATTATAATCCTGATGAAGTTAATGTAAATGAAATGAAGAGTGCAATTACAAAATTAGGATATAAATTGGAAGTGAAATCAGATGAGCAAGATGGATCAACTGATCATCGCTTACAAGAAATTGAGCGACAAAAGAAGAAGTTTATCATTTCGTTTATTTTATCATTCCCGTTACTGTGGGCAATGGTAAGTCACTTCTCATTTACATCGTTTATTTATTTACCTGATATGCTTATGAATCCTTGGGTGCAGCTAGCTCTTGCAACACCAGTTCAATTTATCATTGGTGGACAGTTTTATGTTGGGGCTTATAAAGCGTTACGTAATAAAAGTGCTAACATGGATGTTCTTGTGGCACTTGGAACATCGGCTGCTTATTTCTATAGTGTATATTTAAGCATTCAATCTATCGGTTCTTCGGAACATATGACAGATTTATATTTTGAAACGAGCGCGGTACTTATTACACTAATTATTTTAGGTAAATTATTTGAAGCAAAAGCAAAGGGACGTTCATCAGAAGCAATTAAAAAGTTGATGGGTTTACAAGCAAAGACAGCTACAGTTGTACGAGATGGAACAGAAATGAAAATTTTAATCGAAGAAGTAGTAGCTGGTGATATCGTTTATGTAAAGCCTGGTGAAAAAATTCCGGTAGATGGTGAGATTGTAGAAGGAAAATCAGCAATTGATGAATCGATGTTAACGGGTGAAAGTATTCCAGTTGATAAAACAATTGGGGATTTAGTAATCGGTTCTACAATGAATAAAAATGGATTTTTAAAAGTGAAAGCAACTAAGGTAGGAAGAGATACTGCATTAGCTCAAATTATTAAAGTAGTAGAAGAGGCTCAAGGTTCAAAAGCTCCTATTCAAAGGGTAGCAGATCAAATTTCAGGTATTTTCGTACCGGTTGTAGTTGTAATTGCTATTATTACATTTGCAGTGTGGATGATATTTGTTACACCAGGTGATTTTGGCGGGGCACTTGAGAAAATGATAGCAGTACTTGTTATCGCATGTCCTTGTGCATTAGGTCTTGCGACACCTACATCTATTATGGCTGGATCAGGAAGATCAGCTGAGTATGGCATTTTATTTAAAGGCGGGGAACATTTAGAAGCAACGCATCGATTAGATACAGTTATTCTAGATAAAACAGGTACTGTGACAAATGGGAAACCGGTATTAACAGATGTAATTGTAGCAGATGGATTTCACGAAGAAGAGATACTACGTTTAGTAGGTGCGGCAGAAAAAAATTCTGAACACCCACTCGCAGAAGCGATTGTAGAAGGAATTAAAGAAAAGAAAATTGATATCCCAAGTTCAGAAACGTTTGAAGCGATTCCGGGATTCGGTATCGAATCAGTTGTAGAAGGGAAACAACTATTAATTGGTACACGTCGATTAATGAAGAAATTCGATATTGATATTGAAGAAATTTCTAAATCAATGGAAGAGCTAGAACGAGAAGGAAAAACAGCAATGCTTATTGCGATCAATAAAGAATATGCTGGTATAGTGGCCGTTGCAGATACTGTAAAAGATACTTCAAAAGCAGCTATCGCAAGACTGAAGAAAATGGGTCTAGACGTTGTTATGATTACAGGAGATAATACACAAACTGCTCAAGCAATCGCTAAGCAAGTTGGTATTGATCATGTAATTGCAGAAGTATTACCAGAAGGAAAAGCAGAAGAAGTGAAAAAACTTCAAGCGCAAGGTAAGAAAGTGGCAATGGTTGGAGATGGAATAAATGATGCACCTGCTCTTGCTACGGCGGATATCGGTATGGCAATTGGAACAGGAACGGATGTAGCGATGGAAGCAGCAGATATTACGTTAATTCGTGGTGATTTAAATAGTATTGCTGATGCAATCTTTATGAGTAAGATGACGATAAGAAATATTAAGCAAAATTTATTCTGGGCACTAGCCTATAACGGCTTAGGAATCCCAATTGCAGCGTTCGGCTTCTTAGCACCTTGGGTTGCAGGAGCAGCTATGGCATTTAGTTCTGTATCGGTCGTATTAAATGCATTACGATTGCAAAGAGTGAAATTAAAATAATAAAAATGTAAATCTATAGAGTAATTGAATATACTTTTAAACAAAAAACAATACTTTGAAATAAGTATTGTTTTTTGTTTATATAGAAAGAACAAAGAAATAATAAAGCGGAAATATTGAATACTAGATGATAGAAAAGTTAAATGATAGTTTAGTAAGGAGGTTCATATATGTTAAAAGATATGATCATTAGAACATTCCATAAAGAAGATTTAGAACAAGTATTACAGTTGTTCTATGAAACAGTTCATACAATTAATGCAAAAGATTATAACGTGTTACAGCTACAGGCATGGGCACCAGAGCGACTAGATAGAGAAAGTTGGTTACATTCTTTAGAGAAGAATAGTAGTTATGTAGCGGATCATAACGGTGTGATAGTCGGATTTGGAGATTATAATGAGAATCATTACGTAGATCGCTTATTTACACATAAAGATCATCAAGGGAAAAGGATAGCTTCATCCATATTACAGAAGTTAGAAAAAGAAGCAGTGAACTTGGGCCATAGGGAGATATATACAGAGGCGAGTATTACAGCAAAACCTTTCTTTGAAAGTAAAGGTTTTAGTTGCATAAAGGGACAAAAGAAACAGCATAATGGTCAGATTTTTATTAATTATGTAATGAAAAAAATAGCCCTCTCGTAAACGAGAAGGCTATTTTTTCATTATTTTACAGCTTCTTTTAGTTCTTTACCAGCTTTGAAAGCAGGTACTTTAGAAGCTGCGATTTGCATTTCTTCACCAGTTTGTGGGTTACGGCCTGTACGAGCAGCTCTTTCGCGAACTTCGAATGTACCGAATCCGATAAGTTGTACTTTTTCACCAGCAGCTAAAGTGTTAGTGATTGATTCTACTACAGTTTGTACAACTACAGTAGCTTCTTTTTGAGAAATCTCAGCATTTTGTGCTACGTTTTTAATTAATTCTGTTTTGTTCATGTTTTTCACCTCATATGTAAATAATGCTATTTAAGTTGTTATTATAACGTATAAAACATTCGAGAACAAGTGTACGTACATATATTCGCAAAAAAAATGAAATTTGTAATATTTTTAGAGTCACTTTATAGACCTCTAATTTAAGCCGATACAGATTTGTTCTTTATTTCAGTCTTCTCTTTATTTAGAGATAGTTTTTTATTATAAGATATGAAATAAGGTAATGCTACAAAGAACATACCGCCTACTAAGTTTCCGAAGAAAACAAAAATGAAGTTTGGAAAATATTCAGCCCAAGTTAAATGACCGGAAAAAATTGCAGCTGGGATGACAAACATATTGGCTACAACGTGTTGAAATCCAATCGCAACAAAAGTCATAACTGGGAACCAAATGCCGATAATCTTTCCGATAAATTCTTTACTTCCCATACTGAGCCAAACAGCTAAACAAACGAGCCAATTACATCCGATTGCAGAAATGAAAGCTTGTAGTGGTGTATCTTGTAGTTTAGCTTGCGCAATAGAAACTGTTTTCGCTAAAAAAGCTCCCTCTGTTAATCCGACGATATGACCGAAAAAATAAGCAACGAATACAGCACCTATGAAGTTGCTAAACGTAACAATAACTAAATTTCGAATGAAGTGAAATAAGTCAATTTTTTTATGAAGCCACGCCATTGAAACGGTCATCATATTTCCAGTTACTAACTCACCGCCTGCAAGAATAACGAGTATAAGTCCGATAGGGAATACAGCAGCACCTAGAAAACTAGTAAATGATCCCCAAGACTTTGGCATTGTTCCAATAACATGAATATCGAGTAAATACCCTAATGCTATGAAAGCACCGCCAAAAAAACCGAGAATTAGCATAGGGAGTAATGATAAATGAGCTTTTTTTCTTCCGGAATTAGCAGCAAGTTCCGTAATTTCTTCTGGTGTAAATACAGACATGAATAATCTCTCCTTAATAAAATGATAAAAATAAATGGAACAATTTTAAGAATCTATGTATTATAAAAATATGTTATGACTTCTGTATAAATTTGTCAAAGTGAGTAGGGATGGAATTGGATATAACTAACATTGTTCGTGTTGTCACATTAATGTAACAATAAGGCTTTAAAGTATTTCTAGAGGTGAGAACATGAATACGCATCATGTGAAAAAAGAACCAAAAAAATCAATGGTTAAGATATGTATTATTAGTTTTATAAGTATAATAATGATCTCAGTAAGTTTGTATTTCTATGCGACAGAAATAGAACGAAAACTAGTAACAGTTACGTGGCATGAAATAGAAGCTTCTACAATTCCTAAAGAGTTTAATAATAAAAAAATATTGCAGTTCTCAGATGTACATTTAGGGCCAGAATTCACATTGAAACAACTAGGAAATTTGGTGGAGAAGATGAATGCATTAAGTCCAGATCTAGTAGTTTTCACAGGGGATTTAATAGATAAGTTTGGATCGTATAAAGCAGAAAGAGAAGAAGCGAAAAATATTTTACAGAAAATACATGCGCCCTTAGGGAAATATGCAGTGTTTGGGAATCATGACAGGGGCGGTGGAGGTAGTTTATTTTATAAAAAATATATGGAGGAAGCTGGTTTCGCTGTGTTAGTCAATGAAGTGCAGAAAATTAAAGCGGAAAACGGCAAATATATTACAATATCAGGTTTGGATGATTTCTTATTAGGTAAGCCGCAAATAGACTCGACTTTAAAACATGTAAGGCAACAAGATTTCAATATGCTATTAGTACATGAGCCGGATGTTGTAGATAAAGTAGCTCGTTATCCGGTTGATTTTCAAATGTCAGGACATAGTCACGGAGGACAAGTTCAAATTCCTTTTATAGGTCCATTAATTACTACAAAACTAGCTGAAAGTCATGTTGAAGGTATGTATGAATTAGAAGGAAAGAATAAGCCATTACATTTATACGTAAATCGTGGTATTGGGACAACTCGAATGCCTGTTAGATTTTGGAGTGTACCTGAACTTTCAGTATTTGTATTGAAGCAAAATAGTAACTAATGTATTCAATTCCACATCATCAATTTGATTTTGATGAACGCGCGATGTTAATTGGTGGTAAATTACTTTTAAGCCTTGTAAATAGTTATGTAAGATATGGAAAAGAATCTCTTCATCATGTAGAAGTGAAAAAGTAATTTACATAAATAAAAAACAACAATAGGTCATATAAAACCTATTGTTGTTTTTTTATTATTTTTGCAAGGGAATAGCATCAAAATATGTTCTATAGTTACTAGAGAATTCAAAGTTGTTTTTTGCATCCCAATTAATAGACCAAGACATTAGACCGCGGAAGGCAGGATAGCCACTTTGATTTGAAAGTTTATACTTTCCTCCGAAAGGAATGCCTTTAATGATATAATCTAAAGCTTTTTTCATTTCAGTTGGAGAAATATATCCGCCACTTGGAGCTGCCGCTGGTGCTGCAGGGAGTCCGATCATTACTTGATCCGAACGAAGGGCTGGGAAAATGTTATTTGCATTACCCCCTACTGGAAAACCATGTAAGAGCATATCTGCCATAGCGACTTCGTAGTCTGCAGTACCTTGATTGTAGTTATTACCGTCCATTCCAATGCCACTACCAGCATTGTAGTGTTGAACGTGAATGTATGTTAGTTTATCTTTCACTCCGTAAATAATTGGTAAATATGCACCCCAGATGCTTCCGTATGCGCTATAACCGCCTTGAACATAAGCTGTTTCAGGAGCCATGCTTAATAGAAAATCTGGACCATAATGGTCTGAGATTGTTCGAATAGCTGAAATAAGGTTTACGATTTGAGGAGTAGTTGGGTTTTTGAAATTAGTGTCATTTCCGTTTAAGTAAATACCTGATTCAAGGTCAATATCTATTCCATCAAAAGCGTATTTATCGATCAGAGATTGTATGGAATTAATAAAACGTTGCTTAGCGGCATTGTCAGGAAGTAAAACGACCCCATTCTGTCCACCTATTGAAAGAACTACTTTCTTTCCTTTACTTTTTAAATAAGAAATATCTGATTTGAATTCTGCATCTGTACCATACACAGGAGAAAATTCAACAGTAGAACGATCACCACCAGTTTCCCCAAAAGATACATTGATTACATCCCATTTTGGTGAAACGTCTCTTAATTTAATAATGCCAGTACCGTTATCAAAGTTATGCCAGTATCCAACGAGTAGTTTTGATCCTAAATTGTTTGCTGCTTGTGCTTGAAAGGGGGCTAGTGGTAGCAGTAAAAAAATTACTAACGTACAACAAATGAATTTGAACTTGTTTAACATATCAACACTCCTATACAAAAAGTTGTCTAGATGTATAATCTTGTTTGTTTAATAATATCTGAAAATTCATTCTTTTGTAAGGTGACTATAATTTTCTCAACAATTGTATATGGAAAATTATTAAACCTAATGTAATAATTTCTGTAGGAGTTTGCATTACAATTGTTAAATTCAGAATATTTTGATATATTTTAAAGTATAGGACAAGGTTTTTCGCATAATACTCTTACATAAATTTCAAAATTACGTTTGGAAGGGGATGTACAAGAGTTGGAAAAAAATCTTAAGAAAGACCTCAAAATACGCCATATTACAATGATTTCAATTGGTGGCGTAATAGGAGCTGGTTTGTTTGTTGGAAGTGGTGCGGTTGTGCATTCTGCAGGACCGGGTTCTATTGTTTCATATGCTTTAGCAGGTTTACTAGTTATTTTCGTTATGAGAATGTTAGGAGAAATGGCAGCTATTAACCCGACAAGTGGTTCATTTGCAACATATGCAAGAGAAGCAATTGGTCCATGGGCAGGTTATACAATCGGGTGGCTATATTGGTTTTTTTGGGTAATTGTTATTGCAATAGAAGCTACAGCAGGTGCTGGTATTATTCAATACTGGATTCCAGAAATCCCACTCTGGTTATTAAGCCTAATATTAACGATTTTATTAACATTGACGAATGTTTTTTCGGTGAAATCATTTGGAGAGTTTGAATATTGGTTTTCTTTTATCAAAGTAATAAGTATTGTTTTGTTCCTTTGTCTTGGACTAGCTGTTATTTTAGGATTTGTACCAGGAACGGAAGCACCTGGCACTTCCAATTTAGTAGGACAAGGAGGATTTATGCCAAACGGTATAAGTTCGGTGCTACTTGGAATTACTGTCGTAATATTTTCATTTATGGGATCTGAGATTGTTGCAGTAGCAGCTGGTGAATCTGCTGAACCTGTAAAAGCAGTCAAAACAGCAACAAATAGCGTGATTTGGCGTATTCTCGTATTTTTCATTGGATCTATTGCTGTAGTTGTTACACTTCTTCCATGGAATTCAGCGAACATACTAAAAAGTCCATTTGTAGCGGTACTTGAACATATTGGAATACCGGCAGCAGCGCAAATTATGAATTTTATCGTTTTAACAGCCGTACTTTCTTGTTTAAATTCGGGTTTATATACAAACTCAAGAATGCTTTTTTCTATGGCAGAAAGAGGAGATGCTCCAAAGGCATTTTTGAAATTGAACAGTAGTGGTGTTCCAGTCCGGGCAGTTTTATTCGGAACGTTCTTCGCTTATATTGGAGTTGTTTTCAGTTACATATCTCCAGATAAAGTATTTTTGTTTTTAGTGAATGCATCTGGCGGGATTGCGTTACTCGTTTATCTCGTTATAGCTGTTTCGCATTTAAAGATTCGTAAAAAAATGGGAAGAGTAGAACAACAAAATTTGAAAGTGAAAATGTGGTTCTTCCCGTATGTGACGTATGTTACAATCGCGGCTATTATAGCAGTTTTAGTTGCGATGCTTGCAATTGAATCTTTACGTTCGCAAGCACTTTTGACGACGCTTGTTACGGTTCTTATAATCATTTCTTATTTTATTTTTAATAGAAATAAAAATAGTACAGTGTTGAATACTAAAAATAAGAATGAGGAATCTGTTCGATTCTAATTTCTTGTTTTCTAAGAAATGCTACATCCAATCATTGATAGAAAAGATTCATATATAAGTAAAGAAAAGAGTAATTACTATTGTCATAGTGAATATAAACTTTTTTCTTGACTTTTTATACGAAGGCGAGCAAAATGATAAAAAAGGAAGGGGGGATGACGATGGAAGAGTACGTATTAGAGCTGTATAACCTGTTATATACGACAGAATGGCAAGATATTGTTTCGTTTCTAGGAATAGTATTTTGTATGAAAATTATAATTGTATATATGGAAGAGCAAGGTATGTTCTATTCATTCTCATCCCCGTTCGATGTGCAACGCGAGCCGTTGCTGAACTATGCCAAGGTAAATTACGAACAATTTCCTTTTGTAGCTTTCTTTATGATTCGATTTATTACAGCAATTGTAAAGAAAAAGGAAAGTGACGATGAAGAGTGCCACTCAACTTGTAATATAGCGAATGTTTTTTAAGCTAAATACAAGGAGGAGATTTATATGTGGTTTCGATTTCTTATGATTGGTTTCTTTTCATTAACAGCAATTTCATTAATGGGATATCAAGTGTCTGAAATTTTTCAAGCATATAGCGATACATTTTTTAACAAAAACTAATCGCGTTGCTATTTGAATAATAAAGCGATAAAATCCTTCTTAAGAAGTTTTATTAAGAAGGATTTTTTCTTTGTTTTGTCTTGCTGTGTCAAACTATTGTCACATTTACACTGTGAATAGTATGTTAAAATAGTGAGGTTAAGTATACATATTTGAAGGAAGAAGGAGTGACCATTTTGGTAGATCAATCAACAAATCAGAAAAGCTATGCTCCTATTGTGATAACGCTTTCTGTAATTGTAAATGCGATTATTTTATTTTTGTTCTTTGGACCTGTTGGCTATGAAGGAGAATTACATTTTGATGTAACGATTTTACCAATGTTAAACGCAATTTTTAATAGCTTTACGTTCGTATTCTTATTAGCAGCTTTATACTCTATTATTAAGAAGAATGTGAAAATGCACCGTGGTTTCATCCTAGCAGCATTTACAACGACATTGCTATTTTGTGTTTCGTATTTATCGTATCATTACTTAGCGCCAGCAACACATTTTGGCGGAGAAGGATTTATTAAATATGTGTATTTCATTATTTTAATTACACATATTATCCTAGCAGCAATTATTGTACCACTTGCATTGTTTGCACTTGTATTTGGTTTTACAAATCAATTAACACGTCATCGTAAAATTGTACGTTGGACGATGCCGATCTGGTTATATGTAAGTTTATCTGGTGTTATTGTTTACTTAATGATTTCACCTTATTACCAATAAAAAAATCTCAGCCAGTAGGCTGGGATTTTTTTATTGAGCAAATATTTTTGTGAAATGAAAAAAATATGTTATACAAAAGTATAGTTGCTTTTCATATAGAAGGGATGGTAAAGGAATATGCAAAATTTTGTATTTCGTAATCCAACGAAACTTATTTTCGGTAAAGGTCAATTAGAACAGTTAAAAACTGAAATTCCACAGTTCGGTAAAAAAGTTCTTCTCGTATACGGGGGAGGCAGCATTAAAAGAAACGGTATTTATGATAATGTAATTTCTATTTTAAAGGATATAAATGCAGAAGTATTTGAATTGACAGGTGTTGAACCAAATCCACGTGTATCAACTGTAAAGAAAGGAATTCAAATTTGTAAAGATAATGGTGTTGAATTTATTTTAGCAGTTGGTGGAGGAAGTGTAATCGACTGTACGAAGGCAATTGCAGCTGGTAGTAAGTACGATGGAGATGTGTGGGATATTGTAACGAAAAAAACATTTGCTAGTGAGGCATTACCATTTGGTACTGTGCTTACTCTTGCAGCAACAGGATCTGAAATGAATGCTGGTTCTGTAATTACAAACTGGGAAACGAATGAAAAATATGGCTGGGGTAGCCCAGTTACCTTCCCACAGTTTTCCATTTTAGATCCAATTCATACTGCTTCTGTACCGAAAGATCAAACAATTTACGGTATGGTAGATATTATGTCGCACGTATTAGAACAATATTTCCATCATGGAACAAATACAGAACTACAAGATCGTTATTGTGAATCTGTTTTAAAAACAGTAATTGAGACAGCTCCTAAGCTTTTAAGTGATCTAGAAAATTATGAGCATAGAGAAACTATTTTATATTGCGGTACTATGGCGTTAAACGGTATTTTAGCGATGGGAGTAAAAGGAGATTGGGCGACTCATAATATTGAGCATGCAGTTTCAGCTGTTCATGATATACCGCATGGAGGCGGCTTAGCAATTCTATTCCCGAACTGGATGAAGCATGTTTTAGATGAAAATGTAAGTCGTTTTAAACAGTTTGCTATTCGCGTATTTGATGTAGAAACAGATGGAAAGACTGATCGAGAAGTTGCGTTAGAAGGAATTGAGGCGTTACGTCAATTTTGGACTTCAATTGAGGCACCAGTAACATTATCTGATTACGCTATTGGAGAAAATGAAATTGATTTAATGGCGGATAAAGCGATGGCTTATGGTGAATTTGGTAACTTTAAAAAATTAAATAAAGATGATGTTTTAAGCATATATAAAGCTTCTTTATAAGCGAATCGAGAAAAGAAACCCATTTGATTGTTATATCAAATGGGTTTCTTTTTTGTTTTCTATAACTGTTTTTGACCGGTTTTGATTATTTTTGAATGTTTGTGGTTGATTTTTGTGATCATTTTCATTATACTGTAATCAAAGAAGAGGTGAATAAAATGTTAACTCCTGAACGTCATCAAATGATATTACAACTTGTAAAAGAGCAGAAGGTTGTTAAGTTACAACAATTAGTAGAAAGAACAGAAAGCTCTGAATCAACAATTCGTCGTGATTTAGCACAATTGGAAAAGCAAAGGTTATTAAAAAGAGTTCATGGTGGTGCCGCTGTTTTAACAGGAAAAGGACAGGAGCCAACGATGGTTGAAAAATCATCCAAAAACATTCAAATAAAACAACAAATTGCGAAGTATGCGGCTAACATAGTTGAACAAGGTGATTGTATTTATTTAGATGCAGGAAGTACAACATTTGAAATGATTCCATTTTTAATAAATAAAGATGTTACTGTCGTTACGAATGGACTTATGCATATTGAAGCTTTAGTTGAAAATAATATTCGTGCATATTTACTAGGCGGGATGATGAAGAGTAGGACGAAAGCTTTAATTGGCGCAATGGCACAGGAAAGTATGCAGAAATATCGTTTTGATAAATGTTTTTTAGGGGCGAATGGTGTACATGAACAGCTTGGTTTTACAACTCCAGATCCAGAAGAAGCACTTTTAAAGCAAATGGCATTAACATTGGCAAACGAAGGATATTTCTTAATTGATGAAAGCAAGTTTTCAGAAGTTGCATTTGCGAAAATTGCTAATGTTGAAGAGGCAAATATTATTACAAACTATTTAGAAATTGATTTAGAAAAATATAAAAGACAAACCAATGTAATTGAGGCTGATAAACAATGATCTATACAGTTACTTTAAACCCATCTATTGATTATGTAGTGCAAGTTAGTTCTTTCGATTTAGGAGCAGTAAATAGAGCGGAGAAAGATATGAAGTTTCCTGGAGGGAAAGGTATTAATGTTTCTCGCGTTCTTCATCGTTTAGGTGTTGAAAATGTAGCGCTTGGATTTACTGGTGGATTTACCGGTCAATTTATTAAAGATGTATTACATGATGAAGGGGTAATAACAAACTTCATTCAAGTAAATGACGATACTCGAATTAATGTGAAAATAAAAGGGAAAGAAGAAACAGAATTAAATGGGCAAGGACCAAGTGTGACAAATGAGCAATTTGAACAATTAATGAAACAAATTGAAAGTATGCAAAAGGGAGATTGTGTTGTACTAGCTGGAAGTGTACCGGCGTCTATCCCCACTACTTTTTATGAATCAATCGCAGCTTTTGGAGCTGAAAAAGGCATTCGTGTAGTAGTAGATGCAAGTGGTAGTGCACTGCAGCATGTAGTTAAAAATAAACCATTTTTAATAAAGCCAAATCATCATGAACTTGGTGAGTTATTTGGAGTAGAGATTTCCACAGTAGAAGATATTTTACCGTATGGAAGAAAATTAGTTGAGCAAGGTGTAGAGCATGTTATCGTATCAATGGCCGGAGATGGAGCTTTATTATTTATGGCAGAAGGTATATATGAAGCAACTATTCCAAAAGGTGTTGTAATTAATTCAGTTGGAGCCGGTGATTCTCTCGTTGCGGGGTTTGTAGGTAAATATGAACAAACAAAAGATATTGAAAAGGCATTTCAATATGGTGTTGCGACAGGGAGTGCAACAGCATTTTCAGCAGATTTATGTGAAAAGGAAACAGTAGAAGAATTATTGTCGCAAGTAATTGTAACTAAGCGATAGGGGGAAGCAACATATGAAAATTACAGAACTATTAAAAAGGGATACAGTTATTATGAATTTGACAGCTTCAAATAAAGAAGCTGTCATAGATGAATTAGTTGAGAAATTAGACGAGGCAAATCGTTTAAATAGTAAAGTTGAATTTAAAGAAGCTATTTTAAAGCGGGAGTCACAAAGTACAACGGGTATTGGTGAAGGGATTGCTATACCTCATGCGAAAACAAAAGCTGTTAAGCAACCAGCGATTTGTTTTGGTAGAAGTGTAAGCGGTATCAACTATGAATCGCTTGACGGACAGCCTGCGCATTTATTCTTTATGATTGCTGCAAGCGAAGGGGCAAATAATACCCATTTAGAAACATTGTCTCGTCTTTCTACATTATTAATGGATGAGGGTTTTCGTAAGCAATTATTAGAAGCAAAGGATGAGGAGGAACTTCTTCGCTTATTTGATGAAAAAGAAAATGAAAAAGAAGAAGAGGTTGAAGTTGCAAAACCAGAAGGGAATGAACCGTACGTATTAGCTGTTACAGCGTGTCCAACTGGAATCGCTCACACATATATGGCTGCGGATAGCTTGAAAGCAAAAGCAGCAGAGCTAGGAATTGCAATTAAAGTTGAAACGAATGGATCAACAGGTATAAAAAACGGTTTAACGAAAGAGGATATTGAACGCGCGACGGCTATAATTGTTGCGGCAGATAAACAAGTAGAAATGAACCGTTTTGCTGGGAAGCATGTTATTCAAGTGCCAGTCGCTGATGGGATTAGAAAAACGGAAACGCTTCTTAATCGAGCTGTAAAACAAGATGCGCCAATCTTTAAAGGTGTAAAAGAGGATGGAAAGGCAGAAAATACGGAGAAAGATAAAGGATTAGGAATTTATAAGCATTTAATGAACGGCGTAAGTAATATGCTTCCATTCGTTGTTGGTGGCGGGATTTTAATAGCGCTAGCATTTTCGTTTGGTGGTATAAAGGCGGAAGGTCCTTTAGCTGAATTGTTCATGTCTATTGGAGGAGGGGGAACAGGGGCATTTTTATTCCTTGTACCAATTTTAGCTGGATTTATTGCGAGTTCTATTGCTGATCGTCCTGGTTTTATGCCTGGTGTTGTCGGAGGATTTTTAGCGGCACATGCGAATGCTGGATTTTTAGGTGGATTAATTGCTGGTTTCTTAGCCGGATATGTTGTTTTAGGATTAAAAAAATTATTTTCAGGGTTACCAGTACAGTTAGAAGGAATTAAACCTGTTTTGTTATATCCAGTCTTTGGATTATTGATTACAGGAGTTGTTATGCAAAAAGTAGTAATTCCACCTGTAGTAGCATTGAATGAAATGTTAACAGGATGGTTAAATGGTTTGAACGGTACAAATGCTATATTACTAGGTCTTATTTTAGGTGCAATGATGGCAATTGATATGGGTGGTCCAATTAATAAAGCAGCATTTACATTTGGTATTGCTGCAATAGAAGCACAGAACTTTGGGGTGCACTCAGCGGTTATGGCTGGTGGTATGGTACCGCCGCTAGCAATTGCATTAGCCACTACATTCTTTAAATCGAAGTTTACAGAAGCGGAGCGTAAATCTGGTTTAACAAATTATATTATGGGAGCATCGTTTATTACAGAAGGTGCGATTCCATTTGCAGCTGCAGATCCGGTTCGAGTAATAGTAAGTTGTGTTGTTGGTTCAAGTATTGCAGGTGCATTATCTATGTTATTCCAAATTACATTACCGGCACCGCATGGTGGATTGTTTGTTATCGCATTAGTAAATAAACCAGTGTTGTATATTTTCTCGATACTGATAGGGGCAGTAGTTTCTGCTCTTATGATGGGAATTTGGAAAAAGAAAGTTAAATAACGCATGAAAGGGGGGTGGCTTTTATTAGCTGCTCCTTTTTATTACAAAAAAAGAGGATAATAATTGGAGAATGATGGATTTTGGTAAAAGATGTAATGAAATCTGGTTTTTTTGTAACAAAAAAGTAATACTGTAATTTTTTTTGGAAAAAAATTCTGGTGCTTGTATGTGGAAAATATATGAAAACTATTGGGGATTCTATTGGAAATGTAATTTATTAATATGGAAATTTATGTTACAACTCATTAATCGTATATTACGAATGGTTTGTAATTGTGTGTTTTCTAAAAATCTTAAAAATCCGTTGCTATAATGAAAATACGAAAACAAAGCAAATGGAGGCTATTCATGAAAAAATTATTAGGTATAGCAACGGCGGCAGTTTTTGGTCTTGGGATTTTTGCAGGTTCTGCGAAAGCAGAAACGATTGTAACAACAGACGTATTAAATGTTAGAGAAAACCCAACTGTAGAGTCAAAGCTTGTAGGTAAAATGTTAAATGGAAATAAATTAGACGTTATAAATACAGAAAATGGATGGACAAAAATTAAAGTAAATGGTAAAGAAGCGTTTGTAAGTGCTGAATTTACAAAAAGTACATATTATGTAACGGCAGGTGTGTTAAATGTTCGTGCCGGAGCGAATACTGACTCTGAAATTCTTGGTAAACTGAATAAAGATGATGTAATTGAAACGACAAATCAGGTTCAAAATGAATGGTTACAATTCGACTACAATGGAAAAGTTGGATATGTTCACGTACCATTTTTAACAGGAACGGCACCAGTGATTGAAAAGAAAGAAGTTGTAACGCAAGAAGAAGCGCCGGTAAGAGTAAATACGCCGGTTA
The DNA here is from genome assembly GCF_008042405.1 of Bacillus sp. SH7-1. Taxonomy (NCBI): domain Bacteria; kingdom Bacillati; phylum Bacillota; class Bacilli; order Caryophanales; family Bacillaceae; genus Bacillus; species Bacillus sp. SH7-1. The sequence goes on along the minus strand of NZ_QNUD01000009.1, from coordinate 2,648 downwards.
AAAATAATAAAGTAGTTAAGAACAAAGAGTCTGTTAAGAATGTAGAATCAAGTAAATCAGTGGCAAAACAGCAGTCAACTACGAAACAAGTTGCAAAATCTAATGGAACAAGTGCACCTGCTGGTGGACGTGAAATAACAGTAGAGGCGACAGCGTATACAGCAGATCCGAGTGAGAATGGTTCGTATGGTGGTCGTGTATTAACTGCAATGGGGCATGATTTAACAGCGAATCCAAATATGAAAGTAATTGCTGTTGACCCTAGAGTAATTCCGCTTGGATCAAAAGTATGGGTAGAAGGATACGGAGAAGCGATTGCTGGAGATACTGGTGGTGCGATTAAAGGAAATCGTATTGATGTTCTAGTTGGTTCAGATGGTAGTGCTAATAGCTGGGGGCGCAAATCTGTTAAAGTGAAAGTTATAGAGTAGTGTATATGTATTAATATAAAAGGCGGTTGCTTGAAAGTATGTAAGCAACCGCCTTTTATGGATTATTGAAAAGGATAAATCGTTTTACCTGTAATAATTTTATAGGCACTGCAAAATTGGTTTTGTATATACTCTGTATCTTTATTTTCTGGATGTAATGTTGTTTCTTGAAGAGTAGAATGAAAAGAACGTAGTAAACAATTTAAGGCGAAGTATAATTCTTCCTGTGAACAATTTTGTTCTTTTGTAGCAGTAGCTAAAATGAGGTCTTTTGTCAAAGATGAAAAATTGATAGTGGATTGTTTCATAGTTAACTCATCCTCTCGGAGGTATTTTTAATCATGTATATGCGGAATTGGACAAACTATGTTCTTTTTTTATTTATAATTTCATGTACCGTAATGAAAGAACTTGCAATCATGTCGTTAAAATTGGTAAGATTGGATATAATCAATAGATGGAGTACATTACATAAAGAGAGTTGAATGATATGGGAGAAGTGCAACGTGAAAAAGTTGCTGTCATCATTGGACCAACTGCTGTTGGGAAGACGAAGTTAAGTATTGATCTTGCCAAAGCGTTAAATGGTGAAATTATAAGTGGAGATTCCATGCAGATTTATCGTACGATGGATATTGGAACCGCAAAGGTGACGAAAGAAGAGATGGACGGAATTCCACATTATATGGTCGATATAAAAAATCCAGAAGAGTCATTTTCAGTTGCCGAATTTCAAGAACGTGTTCGTAAGCATATTCGAGAGATTACAGAGCGTGGTAAATTGCCAATTATCGTTGGTGGAACTGGTTTGTATATACAATCTGTTTTATTCGATTATCAGTTTACGGATGATGCTGGTGATGCTATATACCGAGAACAAATGGAAAAGTTAGCATTAGAACGTGGTGTGGAATATGTACATAAGAAATTACAAGAAGTAGACCCAGAAAGCGCTGAGCGTATTCATACAAATAATGTACGCCGTGTCATTAGAGCGTTAGAAATTTTCCACACGACGGGTGAAAAAATGAGTGATCAACTTGAAAAACAAGAAAACGAGTTGTTATACGATGTTTCCTTGATTGGCTTGACAATGGATCGAGAAATGCTATACGATCGCATTAACTTACGAGTTGATATAATGATGGACCAAGGTTTATTAGAAGAAGTAGAAGGATTGTATAATAGAGGGATACGAGATTGTCAATCTATTCAAGCAATTGGGTATAAAGAGATATATGATTATTTTGAGGATCGTGTCTCTTTAGAAGAAGCGGTATCACAATTAAAGACGAATTCACGTCGTTATGCAAAGCGTCAATTAACGTGGTTCCGTAATAAGATGGATGTCACATGGTTTGATGTTACAGACGGTGAAAAAACGTCAGAAATTTTACGATACATAGAAGGAAAGTTACAACTAAAGTCGAATAATAGTAAGTAGAGAAAAAGAGGAGGATTCGACATGAAGCAATCAATCAATATTCAAGATCAGTTTTTAAATCAACTCCGTAAAGAGAATACGTTTGTTACGCTGTACTTATTAAATGGTTTCCAGCTTCGTGGATTAATTAAAGGATTTGATAATTTTACAGTCCTACTGGAAACAGAAGGTAAGCAACAGCTTATTTATAAACATGCAATTTCTACATTCGTTCCACAAAAAAATGTTTCAATTGAATTAGAGTAGTAATGAATTATTGTACATAACAAAAAAAGAGCGAGTTTCTCGCTCTTTTTTTATTTGCCATAAACAATAAATAGTGAAATTTAAGCGATTCTAAATACAGTTAGACGAATGTTAGTGTTTCCTGTGGCAGGGATCGTGATCTCATTAAGAGTAGATTGGACAGAAATGTTTGCGCCAGCTCTTAACGTTTCGATTGTAGTAAATGAAAGCGAGTCGCCTATTAGATTTGAAGAGAAGTTGTCAGTTGCGACTGCTCCATTTATTGATATTCCTACTCCGAGTGGTGCACATCCTGGTGCAGTTGTAGAAATAGATACGCTAATTACATAAATACCACCGTTGATAACTGTAACTGTATCTGTGCCATTAAAGATAATATTGTTTACGTTAATTGCAGTACTGAAGATGAAGTTATTAAATTGTAGTACTGTTTGTTGAATGTTGTTTGTTACAACAATTGTTGCTACAGGGAAGCTAGGTCCAGTAGGTCCAGTAACTCCTACACCAGTAGCGCCGGTAGCACCCGT
>NZ_QNUD01000080.1:0-1073 GCF_008042405.1 Bacillus sp. SH7-1 | reverse complement strand
GTGAACCCTAGAAAGGGAATGGCAGTATACTTTGAGTATTTCTATCAAGATCAATCACTAAATGAGCTTACGTTACACGGAGGGGCACCTGTAACGAAAGGTGAGAAATGGATTGCAACGCAGTGGGTGAGAAGAGGTACTTATAAGTAAAAGGGTGTATGTGACGTTTTGTTCATCATTGCATAATGAGAACAAAACGTTTTTTTATTAAATAATGTAATCTTTCGTTATAATAACAAATAATAACGGATGATTGAGAGGAACGAACATGAAATCTATATACATAACCGGTTATATGGGAGCTGGGAAAACAACAATTGGAAAAGCATTAAGTAAAGAACTTCATATGAATGTTGTAGATACCGATCAAAAAATTGAAGAGAAGCAAGAGAAGGCAATTCGTGATATTTTTGCCGCAGAAGGCGAAATGGCTTTTCGGGAATATGAAAGTGAAATGTTACGTTCATTACCTGTTCATAATGTAATCATTACAACTGGTGGTGGAATCATTGAACGAGAGGAAAACCGAAAGTGGATGAAGGAAAATGGAACTGTCGTGTATTTATATTGTGATCCACATGTAATTGCAGAAAGGCTTCGTGAAGATACGACGCGTCCACTATTTCAGAAGAAAGATATAGAGGCATTTGTGATGAAATTTGAATCGCGCCGAGCTTATTATGAAGAGGCTCATATTCATATCGATACGACGAATAAGTCTGTAAAGCAAATTATGAATGAATTAAAAGAAAAGATTAATGGATAAAAAAGTGGACATACTAATCAAGTAGAGGTGATGATAATATGTCTACTAATGATTATGTTCGCTTTGTGACACAGCAATTTGTGTCATATATGGATGCTCCAAAAGAAGATCGTAAACAAAAGAAAGAACAACGCCGTGCTGAAAAAGAGCCATTTATGAATAAGTGGTTTGGTGTTATGCCGCTGAGTGCTGCTTTGTTTTATCGAAATGTAAAAGATAAAAGAAAAAAATCAAGTTAACTTTTTCGCAATATGTCTAGCAAAATACAAATCCCCTAGTAGTGTGATACTACTAGGGGATTTGTATT
>NZ_QNUD01000008.1:0-1123 GCF_008042405.1 Bacillus sp. SH7-1 | reverse complement strand
ATGAAGTAAAAGAACAACCGGTGGATGGATATAAATCAGAGGTTCAAGGTTATGACATTACGAATACAAAAGTAGCGAAATTAACAGTAGAAGGAACAAAAACGTGGAACGATAACAACGCAACAGATCGTCCAAGCTCGATTAAAGTAGACTTACTACAAAACGGTAAAGTAGTAGATACGAAAGAAGCAACAGCGGCAACAAACTGGAAATATGCATTTGCGGATGTAGAAGCATATGACGCAAATGGAGTAGCATACAAGTATGAAGTGAAGGAACAGCCAGTAGCGGGATACCAATCTGATGTACACGGTTATGACATCACAAATACAAAAGTAGGCGAAACAAAAGTAGAAGGAACGAAGACGTGGAAAGACGGAAATGCGACAAGCCGTCCAACAACGATCAAAGTAGACTTACTACAAAACGGTAAAGTAGTAGATACAAAAGAAGTAACAGCGGCAACAGAATGGAAGTATACGTTTGAAAAGCTACAAGCATACGATGCGAATGGAGTAGCGTATAAGTATGAAGTAAAAGAACAGCCAATAGCTGGATATGAACCAAAAGTAAATGGTTATGACATAACCAATACAAAAGTAGGTCAAACAAAAGTAGAAGGAACGAAGACATGGAAAGACGATAACGCAAAAGATCGTCCGGAAATGATCAAAGTAGACTTACTACAAAACGGTAAAGTAGTGGATACAAAAGAAGTAACAGCGGCAACAGAATGGAAATACACATTTGAAAATCTCAAAGCCTACGATGCCGAAGGTAAAGCATACAAGTATGAAATAAAAGAGCAAGCAGTACCAGGATATGAATCAAAAGTAAGTGGTACTGACATTACGAATACAAAAGTAGGCGAAACAAAGGTAGAAGGAACGAAGACATGGAAGGATGGAAATGTAAAAAACCGTCCGGAAATGATCAAGATTGATCTACTACAAAATGGCAAAGTAATTGCAACACAAGAGGTAAGTAAAGCAAGTGAATGGAAGTACGTGTTTACAGATTTAGCGGCATATGATACCGAAGGAAATGCATACAAGTATGAAGTAAAAGAACAGCCAGTAGATGGATATAAATCAGAGGTTCAAGGTTATGACATTACGAATAC
>NZ_QNUD01000079.1:0-1452 GCF_008042405.1 Bacillus sp. SH7-1 | reverse complement strand
TTCATATCGAGTTAATACATCATCTGGACGGAATGTACCTGTTCCATCACCTGTCATTATTCCAGCTTGCGCAATGGCTTTAATATCTTTTTCAAACATATGATTTGCAATATCACTAAACATATTTCCTTGTTTATCGTCTGCTATTAAACCTAAATGTCGATTGACTAAAGAAGCTACCTGTCCTCTAGTGATGTTGTCCCCAAAACCAAATTTGCCATTTCCATATCCCTTATAAATCCCTGCTGCCGCTAAGTAATCAATAGCATCTTTTGACCAGTGGTCCTTTGGTACATCTGTAAATACAGTGTTCGTATTGCTAGTTACCTTATAGCTATTCGTAGTTGTTTGTGCATTTACTGTACCTACCATCGTTGTAGTTGCTAGTGCTGCGGTGATTACGAATCCGAAAAATTTTTTAGCTTTGCTTGTTTTCTTGCCCATTTGCGAAAGCCTCCCCAGTTTCATTTAACTTTATTAAATATACTCATTACACATATGCATGTAATACAACTAAATGCATGCATCGTAATTATAACATGTAAATTATAATTATTTGTCATTTATTTCCGTAATATGGATAAAATTTTGATAATATAACTGAAAATGTAATATTTGGATAATGGATATTAAGTAAAACATGCTGCTTTCCAATCTGTAATAGAAAACAGAACGTATATTTGGTATAATCGAAATATACTATATGCAACGATGTACATGAGTTTGACATTTATGTATTAAGGTACGTACTACATAATAATAACTACGCTATAGAATTCAGTTCATGTTATACAAATCAATCGTTAGAAAGGAAAAGAAGTAATGAATCAAATTTCATTTGAAGATTTATTTGAAGAAGAAAACAAACCAGAAAAGGTGGAGGTAGCTGATATACCAGTACCTTTATCGCCATTACAAAAAGATATATTGGAATTAGTGGATTTTGAAGAAATAAGTGCACTTGAGCTATGTGAACAATTAATACGATCTGGCAAAATATCAGATGAAAGATTCACAACGAATAAGCCGAAAGCATATGGACAAGTATGCTTAGTATTAGAAGATTTTGTTAAAGAAGGAAAGCTTATTTTTGTCAAAAGCGATGAGAAAAGAGATAGAGTTTATAAATTAAATGAAGAAGTTTCTAACATATAAGTTGTCCAGAGGTAAATGAATGTTTTCTAAGAAGAGAGTTCAGTAGTTAAAGAAAAAGGTGGTATCAATCAGGAAAGATTGATACCACCTTTTTCTTTTTTAACATCTTACATACTTACGTTTGAAACCAAGTCTGCCTCTATCAAGTTCTTTCTGAATACTTTCGGAAGCATTTAGCAAACTGTTTTTTTTATTATCGCGTTTTACTTCAACTATACCAACTTCTTTTGCAATCTCGACTGCCTTTTCGTGTAGTGGCACATATGAAATTGCTACAGTGTTTAGGAAATTATTCAT
>NZ_QNUD01000078.1:0-823 GCF_008042405.1 Bacillus sp. SH7-1 | reverse complement strand
ACAGTATACTGTCATGCTTTCACTATCCATTATGTACGATTAAACCGTCAGGTCTAAAACGACTCATCATAATTTCATTAATAAACTTTCCGTGAGCCTTCAAATTCCCTATCTTTACTCCCTCTTCTACAAATCCGAATTTTTCATATAGAGTTTTCGCTTTAGGATTCGTTTCTAAAACACCAAGTTCCACTCGCTCTAACATTAACCAATTATCAGCCAAATCCAGCATTTTTGTAAGAAGTGCTTTCCCAATGCCTTTATTATGATATTCACTGTCTACGCCGATAAATAAATCGCCTGAATGTGATCTTCTTCCTGGACTTTGTGTTAAACCAACAAAACCTACAACTTCTCCTTCAAATTCTGCAACAAATTCAAATTGATTTGGTGCTAAATTTCGAATTCTATTTTCCATTGCATCTACACGCATGCTAGGTAAGAAAACCATATAAGGTAAAACATCATCTTGTATGCATATACGATGAATTGCTCTAGCATCTTTTATTTCTACCGCTCTAACTTTGATCCCCATTTTGTTCCCTCCATATAAATACACAATACATTTCTCATTCTAGAATGCTTTATAAAACCCCTTCTCCTGTGTATTTCTTTATGTTATTTTTACACAATTATTTCGATATAACATTCAATTTAAGAACAGCTTTATCTACCTAACCTAACTACTAACTAAAATCAAGTTAACTTTTTACTTTATTATATAACTCAAGTAGCTTTTCAATTTGAATCCCATTTATTTTCATACCGGTTATATCACAATTTTTTATTTCAATATTTTTCAAATTACTATTATGTATTGTAC
>NZ_QNUD01000077.1:0-1533 GCF_008042405.1 Bacillus sp. SH7-1 | reverse complement strand
ATATAAGTCCAGAAGCAGCTGCCCATTCACCTTTGATATATCTACGATAGAATACGCCACTATACATGCGATGATATCTTCTTTTCGTCTTCTCATCTAATGACAAATTATCATCCATGGAGAATTTAAGGTGCAGTAGATTCTTTTCTTTCTTTTGATCCAACCACTTCTCTTTAAACCAGTGATACGGGCCTGCCGGATTACAGTTGAACCACATTTTTGAACCAGTTACAGACAAACGGCCTGTTGCTTGGTTAACGAAACTTTGTACCATAAGTGCCACTTCATCAAAAAACATGCCAGCGGCAGTGATTCCTTGGATCAAATCCTGGGAACTTTCATCTTTACCACCAAAAATATAAAAGAAGTTTGTTACACTATCTTTAGTAACGGTAAGCATATTCTCACTTCTATGATCTTTAACCCTATACCCGCGTGACTTCAGCATCTTTTTAAGTGGCGTTATAACGTTACGACGGTGTGATCCAATCGTTTTACCACACATACCAAAGTTCTCACCTTCAAATGATTCCATTGCCCACATAACATAGGAAAGAGCCATCGATACTGTTTTTCCCGCACGAATAGAACCATCGCAAATAATCCCGTCATAATCTTTAACGGGACTGTTAGGCTTCCACCAGGTTAATACCTTCAGCTGCTTTTTGGAGAATGGCTTAAATTTGAATGGAGCAGGTTTCTTTTTACGCTTCGGAATCGTCGTCATGGCCATCCCACACTTCCTCTACCTTGCCTTCTAGCGCTTCTTTGAAACCATCATCTTCGTACTCATCGCCATCTTCCCCCTTAATACGTGCAGTGTCAGCTTTTGTTTTTTCAATGTTAACTTTCATCTGCTCTAACTTCAATCGTCTCTCATCATCAGCATTTGCTAACTTATCGAACCTCTCAATCATAGAGGATAACGCTGTCATAGCGCGCGAATAAGCTGTAAGTAAATTAGCTTGTTTATCCCATGCAAACTGCACTGTGTACGCGTCTCCATTCAGTGATTCGCTAATCATCTCTTTTGACATATCGTTTTGATTGCGAACATGCATAATACGTTGTGAATTAAGGATATTGAAGTATTGCAGTTGAATAGAGTGGAATAGTATATCTAATTCAGTATGGTTTTGTATTTCATCTAGCAATTCCATTGCATGCGGATCGTCACTCGGGATTATCTTCCTAAACAATCCATGCGTCATAGCGTTATGGTTTCCTTTTGGTGGGCCATGCCCTAGAGCATTCTTATTACCCCATTTAGGGTTCTTGTTACCCGAATTACCCACTGCATTCTTATTACCAATGGGTGCACCTGTTTTCTTGGTTTGGGTGCATCCTTTTTCATCTTTTGGGTGCACCCCTTTTCGATTCCAACCATGCCTTTTTCTCCAGGACTTAATTGTATTAATACTGACCTCGTATTTCTCAGCCAGTTCTTTATACTTCATACCTTGCATGTAATCTTCTTGAGCTAACTCGTGTTTTTGTTTCACTCCATATCACCCACCACCTTCTATATAATAG
>NZ_QNUD01000076.1:0-999 GCF_008042405.1 Bacillus sp. SH7-1 | reverse complement strand
ATATTATACGATTATTGATTTGAACGTTAAGAAAAAACGATATAAATTAAGGTAAATTTAAACAAAATAGTTAATTTATAAAAAGCAGTTAGCTTTCGCTAACTGCTCCACTCCCAACTGAAGTTCTAGTTATGTAATTTAGATGAAGATACTACCTACTAGGATTAAGGCTCCTAGCAAAATTAGAGAATCAACTAAAATCAAGAACTGGTTTTTCTGTGGCTTTCGAAGTTCCTTTATCAAGCTAAAAACTGCACTCAATCCGAAACAAATATATAACAAAATCATTATTGTTTCTGTCATAGTTAACACTCCTAATATATTGATTATTTAATTATATAACGAAATACATGTACATGTAAGTTTTTAACAAAATCCGTATTTAAATGAAGAATCCCTAGGCTTAGGGGGCTAGGGATTCTCGGTTTGGTATACTTCACACGGTATTATAAAAAGAATAGAACGTACTGAAGATAACACATGAATGTTTCGTAAATGTATCAAAAAAGTGAACAAAAAGTAATTTTGTAAATCAAGGTAGTCAGCACAATTAACTAACGTCTTGTTAAAAAAAAAGAAGCCCCGTAGAAAATGTTACAGGGCTTCATAAGACTGAGTTATGTCGTACTCACAAGAGATTTTAACATGGATTTAGTGGTGAATATATTGGTAAATGTGTCCAATGGATCTAGAGCTATTATCTTATACAAAAACGTTATTTGCTTAGCTGAGGGGGATGAATGATGGTTATAGAAGCAAAAGTAAAATTTAAATTGGATGAAGTACAAAAATTACAATTTCAAAATGTAAGAGAAAATGAAGGAGAACAAGAGGCATTTTACTTTCTAGAAGAATTGATAATGAAAGAAATTGATTTAGCTGAATTTGTGGAGATCGAGTACAAGGATAAAAAATAAAATGTCATTTAATACGTAAGGGGTTGTCTATTTTATAAAAAAAGAGAAGCCCTTAATTAGGTCGCTCCTCTTAATGCCAATA
>NZ_QNUD01000075.1:0-5278 GCF_008042405.1 Bacillus sp. SH7-1 | reverse complement strand
CATGACAGTATACTGTCATGCTTTTTTATTGGAATTTGCTTGTAATAAAAATAATGCAAGACCAATAAAAATAACTGTAATACCTATTCCTTGTTGTAAAGAAATGATCTCACTTAAAATAAAGTACGCTAGTATACAAGTTCCAATCGTTTCTCCTAAAATGCTCATAGAGATTACAGTAGCACTCATCCATTTTAATAACCAATTAAAAATTGTTTGTCCTAAAATCGTTGCAATAAACGCTAATCCAATAAAGCACATCCAAGTTTGTGTAGAGTAGTGGATGAAAGATTCGTGTTGCAAGTAAGCAAATATACCAAGAAAACAGGCACTACTTCCATAACTAATTACCGAATACGGTATAAGTGATAAATCTTTACGAACATGTTGACTAATGAAAAAATAACCGGTAATAATTCCTGCCGCAATAAATGCTAAAATATCCCCGTATAATGCTTCTCCGCTAATTTGAAAGTCTTGCCATCCAATGACGATACTTCCTGAAATAGCGATGAGGCAACCAATAACCGCTCCTTTCGTAAACCTCTCCTTGAATAAAAAATAACCACCAATCATTGAGAATAAAGGTTGTAATGTTACGATAACTGTGGAACTTGCTACAGAAGTATAGTGTAACGATTCAAACCATAGTACATAATGTGCAGCTAAAAATAGTCCAGAAATGAATCCGAATCTCCATTGTTTTTTCGTTAATGTTTTTAGTTCGTATCGATTGTTTTTATTAAATAGTAATAATGGTAACAAAATTAATGCAGCAAAAAATAATCGATAAAAAGCAATAATAGCTGCAGGAGCATCAGCCAATTTTACAAAAATCGCTGAAGTTGATAGGGCGAATACGCCGAAAAATAAGATGCAATATGAAAGAATAGGTGATTTCAAAGTTTGTCCCTCCGATAAATTGTCTATTATAATAAACTAAATACGATATAATTTACAAAGGTAAGTATATAAGTCTTGTGGGCGATAGGAAAGGATTATTTGCTTTTGTTTAGTAAGTCAGCACAAAGACAACGAAAGATGCAATATGATGGACGAAAGGAAGTTTTTACTATGATACATGATAGACTCGGACAAACTGTATTAAGTTATCGTAAGAAAAATAAGATGACAATTCGTGAATTTGCTGATTATGCAGGGATTAGTACGTCACTAATTAGCCAAATTGAAAGGGGACATGCGAATCCTTCGTTAAGTGTATTGGAATTAATAGCGAAAGCATTAAATGTCCCACTATTTACACTGTTTATTAATGAGATTGATACAGATTCACTCATTTCTAAGAAGAAAGATAGAAAGAAAGTATATCGAGAAAATAGCGATCACATAGTATACGATGTATTAACACCTGATTTTATGAAAGCACGTATTGAAATGTTAATGATGGACTTAAATAAACAAGCAAACACAACGGAAAGTCACTATTCACATGAAGATAAAGAAGAAATTGCTGTTGTCATGAAAGGAGAAGTGTATGTGGAGTTAGAAGGAAAAGAATATTTCTTAGAAGAAGGGGATGTTGTACGTATCCCACCAAATGTGAAGCATCGCTTTTTGAATAAAAGTGATGAATTGAATCACATTTTATTCGTATTGACGCCGTCTATAGGATGAGTATAAAGCGATTTTTATTACGGGGGATAAATAGATGGAAAATAAAACTGTTTTAAAAGGTGGCCTTTCAATTATTTCTCAATGTAAAAAAGAAACAAATGATATTTGGCATGCACATTTCGGAACAGCTGCAATTGCTAGTTATTTTTTCATAAAAGATAACAATGTAGAAGAAGAAATACTTCGTAGTATGTATTCTCAAACAAAAATGATGCTGAACAAGCAAAACTTAAGTGGAATTATCGAAAATAAAGAAGAAATTGATTTTCAAAGTGCTGAAAAAATGATTATTAAATCATTGGAACATACAATTGATGAACTTCATTGGGTAGGGCATAATGTGATTTATGCTGCATTAAGTTTATTAGCTATGAAAGAGTTACAAAAATGGGGCGATAATCAAGCAATTGAAGGGATTGCTAATCTTATATTATCGTTTCAAAAAACAATTCCTGGTAGATCGTGGATTGGTTTTACGACAAAGGAAGTAAAGCAATTAAGTATACGAAATGAGATAGAAGGTGAATTGAGAAATCCAAAACAATTATCAAAGTTTGTTTTAAAGGAGCTATCGCAATTTAATATTATTTATAGAGCGGAATCGCATCATGATTTAATTGGACATTTACTTACTTTTTCTCATGCAATTAATATTATGTATGACTTAGGGCACAGAGATATATTCTATCGAGCGATACGTCCACTGTTAAAACTAGTTTACGTGTTACGTGCTAGTCAAAATCTTACGTCGAATAGTGAAATAAACTTGGACTCACCGATAGATTCTTTACCTTTAATCGAATCTAAACGTGCTCATGTATTACCAACAGAAAATCAATTTTGGCTAAGAGACTATAGTGCGTCTGATTGGGACTTCGGACATGTCTTTAAATTCTCATTTAGCTATTTTGATCATATTAAGAGGGCTCCAAAATATAAAGATATAACTTTAGAGAAATTCCGATTTGTTATGAATACGTAATGGAGTCTAATGATCTGTATTAAGGTGCTAAAATATAAATTTCTTTGTTGCTAGTATATTATTTAAAAATATGCAAGATTTTACATACGTATTTCACTTTTACTAATTATGTAAATAGGATATACTAAAATACATACATTTTATTATTGGAGAGAGAAGTAAAACGACATGGAATTAGTGAAATTGGAAAAGGTAATTGAAATAAAGAAAGAAGAACTTTTATATTTAGTATCAGATTATGGAATTCAACATGAAAAAGTATTGGCTTTAAGTCAAGAAATAGACAAATTGATTAATTACTTTATGTTTTTAAAATAGGAAGAACTATGACATGGTGTGAATGTGTAATAGTTCTTTTTTATTTGGAAATTCCGATGTAAATTCTATATACTAATAATTAATAGAATATTCTGTTTTAAAGGTGGGGAAATATGATATTATATACGCACATTTCAGGTGAAGGGGAACCAATCGTACTTTTACATTCTGGTGGTATGACAGGTTTAGTAGAATATGAAGAGCAGGTAGCATTTTTTCGAGAACAAAATTATCAAGTCATTCGCCCTGATTTAAGAGGGCATGGAAAATCAGGAGGAGCATTGGAGAATTATTTCCTACGTTCTGTAAGGGATTTACATAATACGTTAGAGCATTTACAAATTGATAGATGTCATATAGCTGGTGTTTCACTAGGAGGATTAGTTGCTTTATTATTTGCCAAAAAGTATCCAGAAAAGGTGAGAACATTAACTTTGTCAGGTATCTTTCCGCTTAAGAGAGAAAATTGGGAGGAGTCACAGGAGTATGAAGCGAGGGACCATCAGCAATTGATGGAAAATGAAGAATTTGTAACTTATATGAATCAGATTCATGAAAAAAGTGATTGGAAAGCATTGCTTGAATCGTGGCAAGTTAAGGATTGGTACCCATTCGATGAAACTGGTGATGTAGCTAGCCTTCAAGTACCTACACTTTGTATTGCTGGGGGAGATTCAGAAGATGAAGTTACAGCTGCTACAACGTTCAAACAATTAAACGATAATATTCATATTGCTGTTATTCCTTTTGCTGGTCATTTAGTACATAATGATCAACCGGGAATATATTCGAATATAATGTCTAATTTCTTACAGAATGCGCAAGCTGCTAGTCGAATATAAGGACTTTTGGGTATAATAATAAAGGAATTATTAATTGTATCGGTTAGGAGCGCAGCACATATGAAAACAGTTGTTGTTATTGGTGGAGGTATAACGGGACTTTCTACTATGTTTTATTTAGAAAAATTAAAAAAGGATAATAATATTGATTTAAATTTAATCCTTGTAGAAAAAGAAAAGTACTTAGGTGGTAAAATCCATAGTGTAGAAGAAAAGGATTTTATTATGGAATCAGGAGCAGATTCTATCGTTGCTCGTAATGAGCATGTTATGCCTCTAATAAAAGATTTAAATTTAGAAGAAGAAATGGTATATAACGAAACGGGTATTTCTTACATATATTCTGATAATGCTTTACATCCAATTCCTTCTGACACTATATTTGGGATACCGATGAGTGCCCGATCGTTGTTTAGTAGTACGCTAGTATCAACGAAAGGAAAAATTGTTGCTTTAAAAGATTACATAACGAAAAATAAAGAGTTTACGAAAGATACACCACTTGCTGTATTTTTAGAGAGCTTCTTAGGGAAAGAGTTAGTGGAAAGACAAATTGCACCTGTACTCTCAGGTGTATATTCTGGTAAATTGAATGAGCTTACGATGGCATCTACATTACCGTATTTACTGGAGTATAAAAATAAGTATGGAAGTATTATTAAAGGTTTTGAAGAGAATAAAAAACAATTTCAATCAGCAGGAAATAAAAAGTTTGTATCATTCAAAAATGGACTATCTACGATTATTGATCGTTTAGAAGAAGTACTGCCTGAGACGGTTGTTAAGAAAGGTGCTGTAACGACGGCTGTAAGTAAAAAAGGTGATCGCTATGAAATTTCCTTTGCAAATCACGATTCAATCCAAGCTGATTATGTTGTTTTAGCAACTCCGCATGATATCGCCCAAACTTTATTACAGTCTAATGAGTTAAACGAGCAGTTTCATACATTTAAAAACTCATCTCTTATAAGTATTTACTTAGGATTTGACATACTAGATGAACAATTACCGGCGGACGGTACAGGATTTATCGTAACGGAAAACATTGATTTACATTGTGACGCTTGTACATGGACAAGCCGAAAGTGGAAACATACATCTGGAAAACAAAAGCTATTAGTGAGAATGTTTTATAAGAGTACCAATCCAGTATATGAAACGATTAAAAATTATAGTGAAGAAGAATTAGTACGAGTCGCTTTATATGATATTGAAAAGAGTCTCGGAATTAAAGGTGAACCAGAAGTAGTTGAAGTTACAAATTGGAAAGATTTAATGCCGAAATATCATTTAGAACATAATCAAGCAGTTCAAACATTACAAGAAAAAATGACTGATCTTTATCCGAATGTATACTTAGCTGGCGCTTCCTATTTCGGTGTCGGAATTGGTGCGTGTATTGGAAATGGAAAGAACACTGCAAATGAAATAATTGCAACATTAAATGAACCGTCAAATTAATCATACATAAATAAATAAATAAATAAATAAAATGTCCCTC
>NZ_QNUD01000074.1:0-11204 GCF_008042405.1 Bacillus sp. SH7-1 | reverse complement strand
ATTTAAATTAATAAAATAGCCGGTTCTTATTCAGAACCGGCTAGCTATTTGTTTTATCATAACTCAATAGCAAATAAAGTATATAAAAGCTCTCTATATTGATCTTCTGTAATTTCACGTTTCGTTTTTTCGCCATGAACTATTTCAGTGAAACTAGTATTCGTTAAAGAGACATGGCCAGATTCCGTCAATTTGACTGCAATTGGTCCTTTATTGAAAATAGATTTCTCATCTTCTACTACTCTTTTTTGAACATCATTCACTACTGCCTCATCAATGATACGATTATAAAAAGCATGACATACTTTCCACTCACCGTTCGTTTCTTTTCTTTCTAGAACGTAATTCCCTTTACTCGTATCTTTTCGTCTCACTCGATACGTACCATTTTTAGAAGAAACAGACTCACCAGTAAAAGATACAGGAACTAGAGGTACTAAAGAAGCAATACCTACATCAATTACGTATCGTACGTTATCATAATTTAGAATAATCGTTATATGTCCATCCTCAAGTGCCCAAGCGTTTATATCATTTTTATATACGGTACCTAATGCGAGTTGTACATCATAACCACAATCTTTTAAAAAGTAGTAAAAAAGAGTATTTAATTCATAACAAAGTCCACCGCGGGATCTAGTTAAAATTTTATCCTGTAAATTTTCCATAGTAATTGTATTCGTATTACTTGCTATAACATCTAAATTCTCAAATGGTATAGTGTGTGCAAATGCAAAGAGAATTGTATTTAATTCTTCAAACTTCACTTCAGTACGCTTTGCAAGATTCAATCTTGTAAAAAGCTTATGTTGTAGACTTGTCATAGTCAGCACCCCTTAAAATGTATAAGTTAAAATAGTATATGCTGATTGTAAATTTGAAGGAGTACTGAAACAATGTACATTTCGTTTAACTGTACCGGTACAAAAAGTCTAATTCACGAGATTACTTAAGATAAGAAGCTACGAATACAAATTTAATAGTTTGTCTATAGGTAAATTATTATGATCGCTTAAATCAACAAAATACTGAAGCTGCCACATTTGGCTCTTTTTAGCTTGCTTGCTAACAGGGCTATCCCAGATCGGATAAATCCTCATAGCCATCTTGCCTTTTTGATTTTGTGTTCTCAAGATTTTTTCCTTAAGAAGAATCTCTTTAGGGAAAATAAATTGTCCTAGTTTATTATCATCTATACAAGTGATAACTAATAAGTCAGGAGCAGCGTCATAAGAAAACGCTTGATTTTGCATATTGTCATCTTTCTCCCAAAAAGAAACAAATTGACCAATTTTATTAGGAGTAATTTTTGATTTTCTAAAACGAATGGTTTTGTTATTTAAGTGGAATAAACATCCTGCATATTCTGCGTTTTGCTTTTCTTCTTTTACATTTGTAATCAGTAAATTGTTAGGTTTGTAAATTATATTGTTTAAATTTCGTATCGTATCATTATAACTGTTCAAGAAAACTCCCCCTTTATTCATTTCTTAGTTTAACACAAACATCAGTTCTTATATGTTATAAATAATAAGGGATGTGAAAAAGAGGGGAATTTTAATGGGGTATTATTATTACTTTAATGTACTTAGTTTTTCAATTGCTTGTTGTTCAGTTGCTAAGTAAAAAATGTCATTCCCTTTATTACATTCATAAATAAAATCCTTTAAGCTTTTACTAGTATACATAGAGAAATCACCAACAATAGCAATCTTTACCTTGTAGTTTATAAACTTTTGAAGGATATCGCCCGCAAGCCGTGTTTTTAGATCAAAGAAATCTTCACTTATTAAAGATTTATGGATAATAATATGTTTCGCATCTACCTCATATTGAACTGTTGCCATAGTATCTAATGCAGACTGAACATCCGATATTAATACCTTATCGTTTCTAATGACCGCGATATTGATTCCATCGATTACTACTTTCTTTATTTCCATAGTCCAACCCCTTTATAATTTACACAGTATGAGTAAAATTATTTTACAAAACTTCGTATTAATCATAGATTAAATTAGCCGCAGCTATTAAAATGGTCTCTATTTTTTATTGTAAATATATATTTTTTAGTATTAATACGGTCAATGAAATTAATGATAATTTCTCTTTTTATATTTTTGAATATATATATATAGAATTACTTTTACTTGTTATAAAAATATTGTGGAGTAACATATCTTAACAAACAATCCAAAGTGTTAATCTCGGCATATGGTTGTATTTTGGTAGTATTCTTGATTTTCTGAGGGTTAAACCACACACCTTTTATATTTGCATTTTGAGGACCAGCAATATCCTTTTCTAAGTCATCCCCAACAAATAAAGTATTTTCCGGCTGTAAATTTAGCTTATTTAATGCTAGTTCGAATATTTTACTAAATCCCACTTCTTCAGAAATAATGATCGTATCAAAGTAATTGTTTAAATTCGTGTTAATTATTTTAGCCTTTTGCCTCTGAGTTGAGCCATTTGTTATAATTCCAACTTTAAAGTGCTTCTTTATTTGATTTAAGAAATGAATAGTATTTTGGTCTACTGAAAAACATCTAGGGAAATTATTATTCCAAAACTCTTGGATATAATTGCGTGGCAATCTATACCTCGGCATGAATTCATCAAACAATGATTCTAAAACTGTCGTTTTATTACTTATGCCATATTCTCTTTTATCGTATTCTTTGAATTTCTGTAACATGTTGCTTTTAGCCGCACCATCTACATTTTCATAACACTTTTCTAAAACAATTAAAAATAATGCCTCTACTGCTTTATCCCTATCAAGTAATGTATCATCTAAATCAAACAGTATCGCTTTATAACCCATCAAATCATTTCACAACCTTTCTAGCATTATATAAATTTCTCCAAGTTTGTACCTTTAAACTTTTGGTTTAGCAAGAACATTGTTATGTAGTGATTAACGATTAAATAGAAACTAGATGAAAGAAATCCAAAGTTCTTGGCACACACTCTAGTATTATGGTAGCTTCTTCTATATTGAAATTCCTTTTCCTCTTTTGGTAAAGAAGAAAAAGTATATTTTCGCAAATTTCAAGAAACTACATACAATTCACATTATTATACATTAGTTTTTCGTAAATATTAATCGTACATCAATTCATACAATAAGTTTTTTTAAGCAATTATTTCTCCATAAAAAAGTAATATAGCTAATAATACTTTTTGCTAGTAAACGTTCTATGAACTTTCCTATTGTAACTCCACATAAACTCCAGATTGTACGGCTATAATGACTACCAGAGGTGATATTATGAAAAACTATCATATCCTCGTGGTTGAGGACGATCAAGAAATTCAGGAATTAATTAAACAATTTTTAATGACACAGCATTATACAGTGGTAGTCGCTTCAGATGGACTAGAGGGTATGACACAATTTAATAAGCAATCATTTGATTTAATTCTTCTAGATGTCATGATGCCCAATCTTAATGGGTTTGAAGTTTCTAAAATGATTCGAAGTCAGTCAAACGTACCAATTATTATGCTAACTGCGTTGGAAGAAGAAGAAGATCAAATGAAAGGATTCGATCTTGGGATCGATGATTATATAACAAAACCCTTTTCATTTCATGTTTTGATTAGACGAGTCGAAGCTGTACTTAGAAGAAGTTATGATAAAAATGTAAATAGTCATTTGATATTTAAAGAAGTGCGTATCGATGTGGATGCATATAGAGTATATGTAAATGACGTTGAAATTATATTAACGACAAAAGAGTTTGAAATTCTACAACTACTATTTCAAAATGAGAGAAAAGTACTTACAAGAGAAAATATCGTAGAGAAAGTTTGGGGTTACGATTATTTTGGAGAAACACGAATAATTGATACACATATTAAAAACCTACGCAAAAAATTAGCTATCCCTTATATTAAAACAATAAAGGGTATTGGTTATAAAATTGATGAATAGTATTGTGAAACTCATGAAAATGAAGCAAATTACTTATAAACTCTTTATGACTACCTCTCTCATTTTGTTATCCTTTGCAGTATTGATTTATTTAACTTTATACTTCTTTCTCCCTACGTTTTATGAGCAATATAAAACAGATCAACTTCAAACAGGGATAAACGAAATCATTGATAAGTCTAAAAATCTTACGTTTCAAGATGCGATACCACTTTTTGATGAATACGCCAAAAAAAATAATGCGATGCTTTATCTTCAAAATAAAGAAGGAGTAATTATTTACTCTCCTTCATTTTCTTTTATTCAAAGTGGTACGCAAAAAACAGTAGTTACTAAAGCAACACGATTCGAGAATGCAAGTACCCTTAGCAATTCATATAACGTTACGAAACCAATTCAATTCCAAGATGGTAGTTTAACGCTTATAGTCTTTGCTACATTTCAACCGATTGATGAAGCTTCACAGGTTTTAGTGCGCTTTCTCCCTTATATTAGTATCATTGTGCTCGTTATTGGTATAGGGAGTGCTTATTTTTATTCTAGGTTTATTACAAAGCCACTTATTTATATTAATGAAGGTGCACAAAAGATGGCAAATTTAGATTTCTCCGAAAAAATTGAGGTTCGCTCTACAGATGAGTTAGGAGAATTATCTAATAGTTTAAATGACATGTCTATTAACTTACAACAAGCTATGTTTGATTTAAAAAAAGCAAATGAACAATTAAAAAATGATATTGAAAAAGAAAGAGAAATAGAAACAAAACGCAGAGAGTTTTTTGCGATTGTAGCACATGAATTAAAGTCCCCTCTTACTGTAATGAAAGGATACTTAGAAGGGATGATATACAATATTGGCCCTTATCAAAATCGCGATCAATATTTAAAGAAAAATCATCAAATTATTGAAAGTATGGAACAATTAGTTCGTGAAATTTTAAGCGTATCGAAATTAGAACAACACACCTTCAAACTAAAAGTAGAGGAAGTTAATCCTTCAAAGTTAATAGGTACAATCACAAAAGATCTCGAATTTTTTGCTTCTCAAAAAAGCATCGAAATAATAAAAGAAATTGATTCTGATCTTTCTATTTATACAGATTGTGCTCTTTTAGAAAAAGCATGTAAAAATATTATCCATAATGCGGTTATGTATTCACCACATAATGAAAAAGTCTATATAAAGTTAAGCGAGAATTCTAAACAAGATCAAATCGAAATACAAATTACAAATACAGGTGTCAATATTAAAGATGAAGATATACAACAAATTTTCAAACCATTTTATCGTATTGAAAAATCAAGGAATCGAAATACTGGAGGAAGTGGTTTGGGGCTATATATTGTTAAACAAATTCTTGAAACGCTAGATATAAAGTATTCAATAAAAAATATGGAACATAGTGTGCAATTTTGCATAAGGATTCCATTATCAAGACCAAAAACAAACAATCTCCCCTCTTAGTAGGACGAGTTTGTTTGTTTTTGTAGTAACTATAGACTTATCAGGAACTAATAGGCTGGCTTTTCGTTTTAAATGAAACGATATTCTTGTTTACGATTCTTTAATATACAATCATCATAGGCACTCTTCGCAGACTGAATTTGCTCTTCTTTTGTATTTCGGTGTATTAAAGCATCCTCTACAATTGCAATTTGATTATCAAACATTTCGTGAAAATCTATTTCACAATCCATTGATTTTGTGTATCTGAGAAAGTAATTTTTCAGTTTCAAACCCAATGATATTAAAGTCATCGATTTATTGTATATTAAATAAAAAGTACTATCCTTTCCGATAATTATTCAGCAAGAGTTGTACCCTTGGTATAGATTTATCTGTAATTATTATGAATGGGTTGAAACAAATCCTCGTGGCTAGTTCGAACAACAGAAAAATTATCTACATTTAATTCTTGTTGTACATCAATAATACGCAAGGCATGTTTCAATATAAAAACTCCTTTATGTAACATATTTATGTTATCCATAGCTTTTCTCATTTTTACAATCATAATGTCGCCATCTAGTATTTTTAGAAACTATTTCACTATAAACTTAATAAGTAATATTGTTATAAACTAATAGGACAGACACTATTCGACAGGGCTCTAGGTCTTTTAACAAGTTCTCCTTGGCAATTAGGACATACATTGTTCATTAATTTTGTACACTCCTCACAAAATGTACATTCATGTGTACAAATAAAGGCTAATGATTGCGCCTCAATCTTCTTATTGCATTTCTCGCAATGTTTTCTCATCTCAAGTCCCATTTCAATTCCTCCAATAACATTATTTTCATGATATACTTAAAATTATAAATTTTAAATAATTTTGTTTAAATACAAATTATGAGTTATTTCATTTGGTAAACTTAAAAATTTAATTTATTATACGTATTTTACATTAAATAAAAAGGAGTTATTGAGAATGGATCACATTGACCAAAAAATTATATATATACTGCAAGAAGATGGACGGGTATCTATGACTGAGCTCGGAAAAATGGTTAACTTATCGACACCTGCTGTAAAAGAAAGAGTTAAAAAGTTAGAAGATAAAAATATAATTACAGCCTATAGGGCAGTTATAAACCCAGAAAAGTTGAATAAGAATGTAACGGCTTTTGTATTGTTTGAATCAAAAAAATGTAAGCAATTCAGGGATTTTTGCAAAGAAAATCCCATGGTTTTTGAGTGCCACAGATTAGCTGGACAATATAGTTATTTGGTGAAAATAATCACTGAATCCGTGCATCAGTTAGAAGAATTTATCGATGATTCTATGGAGTTCGGCTATCCATCAACTTTAATTAACTTATCATCACCAGTTCAATATAGAAGTATTTCTTAATCTGGGATTTCAAGGATTTTTACGTCATGCTGCGTATAGCAATTGAACTAACATAAAAAAATATAACGGACAAAACAGGCTATTCTTTCTATACAATAATAGGAAAGAATAGCTTTTTCAATAAATTGAAACCACGCTAAAGAATAATAAGTGTTCACATTTTGAATGTAGTAAATACATTTATGACACTATCCGATTTTGATGTTTTAATATGGTAATGCTTCATCCTTTTTGCTTTTATATGCTATAAAATATGGTTGTGTTTTACTCTCCAAAGGGTTGAATCCTAGTTTTCAAGAGAGAAAAACGGATGAACTTTAATCCCCTTCTTCTAGTTTGCTACGATGAAATCTAGGTGTGTTTTCCACGCTAAAAAATTGATGCAGCCTCGCCCTAACGGGATAGTTTCTTGTCTTTATTAAGTTCATTCTACTTGTTTCATTTGTGTTTGGTATTGAATATATAGTTGCTAGAATAAACTGGAATAGATCTAATAAAACATAATAATATTTGAAAAACTTATCTTTTTGTCATAAACAAGTTTTGTTATTTTGATGATGAAGTAGTCCCTTCATTTAGCGGATGCAGAACATTCGCCTTGAACCTTCCTATATATGTGAAACAATATTTATAGCTCACCTACGGAAGTAAGCATGATTTTTGATTTCAATTTCAAACTTTCAGATTAATTTGTAATTCTTTTATGATAAGCTATATGTAAAGATTAAACATAAAACATAAAGGATGATTCGTATGCAAATAAGACCACAAGTAAGTGAATATAACTCCTATTATGCAACGTATACTAACTTGGTATCAGACGGAAATATCATACATATTCTAGAACAACAAATGAAGGAAACGAATCTTTTATTAAAGGAAATTTCTAATAGTGAGGGACTTTTCCGGTATGCTCCTACTAAATGGAGTATAAAAGAAGTAATGGGTCATATAGCAGATACAGAACGTATTATGGCGTATCGATTGCTATCAATCGCTCGAGGCGAGACAGCAGAACTTCCAGGCTATAATGATGATATGTATGTTCTTAGAGCTGCTTTTGATAAGCAATCTATGCAAGATCTTCTTGAGAATTTAATAGTTGTTCGACAATCTACCCTGTATTTACTTAGAAGCTTAGATAATGAAGCTTGGTCACAAAGAGGAAATGCGAATAATTCAGAAGTTACAGTTCGTGCATTAGCATACATCATTGCTGGTCATGAGCTTCATCATCTTCAAATTATAAAAGAACGTTACCTTGGTTCTGATTTATATCCAGCAACTTAATATTTGAAGAAAAAGAGTCCTATTTATGTAGGGCTCTTTTTCAGTATTTATAACGGATTATTGCTTAGAACTATGGCAATTAAATGCATTTATTTATAAAATTCACCACATAATATATATGCTATCCCCTCTTATTCTGTACATAATTTTCTTTAGGCTGATATACTATAAACACAATAGTTCTGGAAAGGTGATGATATTATGTATGAACAACAAAATAATAGAGATAGAGATCAAAAAATGATGTTTTTCATGCAAGGAGTTCCCACAAATAAAATTAACATGCATCAATTACCTAAATGGATTAGAATTTTTGGCTATTGTGTGTTTGGTTGGATGATAGTATTTAGTTTAATTATGATTGTAGGTTTAATTCTGCAATAACTATACAGAGTAGGTAAACGGGACGGTATTTAGGTCATAAATCTAGGTAATGTCCCGTTTTTTATATGTAATTATCCCATGATATAAGTAACCAAATATAATAAAAAGAACCTGTAGAATATCCTACAAGTTCTTTTTATTATATTATTACAACGGGAACAACAAACTATTATAAGCTTTTGAAAGGTCTAGATTTTGAAAATTATGTGAATTAAAAAGCTACGATGTTTATATTAGATTTCATTTACGACCAACTTCTTCTTACTTAAATACACTGCACGATCTGATTTTTTAGCAACCTCCTGTGAGTGCGTCACAACAATAATGCATTTATTCTCTTTATGTGCAAGTTCTTGAAACAGTTCTATTATATCCATTGCGGTTTCCTCGTCGAGGTTTCCTGTCGGCTCATCTGCAATTAGTAAATCAACATTACACGATAGTGCTCGGGCAATTGCTACACGCTGTTGTTGTCCACCGCTTAGTTGCAGGACGTTTCGTTTCGCTTCAGCTTCTGAGAGTCCTACCCTCTCTAATAATTCTAATGCTCTTGCTGTTTTATTTTGCACTTTAACACCTGTAATTTCCATTGCTGTTAAGACGTTTTGAAGAGCGGTCATATAGGTAATTAAGTTATAAGATTGGAAAATTACAGATACATTTTGATTACGGTATCGATCCAAACCAATTTTTCTAATATCTTTGCCATTATACAGTACATAACCATTTTTAGGGACATCTAGTCCACAACCTAAGCTTAGAGTTGTGGTTTTACCAGATCCAGATGGTCCTAAAATCGTGTAGAAATGTCCTTTTTGAAAAGAAAAGTTAACATTATCTAGTATCGCTACATTTTTTCCGTTACTTTCATAATAATAATCCAAATTTTTAAACTGTAAAATCGTCTCCATATCGAGCCTCCTCATTCATCTTTTAAAAGAATTTGTTTTGGGTTTAAACGTAGAATAGATAATGCTGGAAGAAGCGTTGCTATTATAGCAATAGCTAGTCCTATTCCACCCATTTTCCCTACATCTTCTCCTGTTACACTTACATCAATTTTATCAATTGGATCTTCTTTTTGATTTTGTAGAGTACCACCGGGTCCAGCCATCATTACAGTACCATGTTGCGAGGTATCTGTTTCTTCGCTTGCAGTAGCAATTTCATTCGAAAGTAAATGATCCCCGATATATTGAGAAACTTTAGCTCCTGTTGTTATGGATAATCCAAATGCTAAAATAGCGACACACACTACTTCTACTACGAATTGCGCCACCAGTTTCCACTTTTTCTCTCCAATAGACAATAGAATTCCCATTTCTTTACGACGTCCTTTAATTGATAGCATAATGATTAATCCTAAAATGATCGCACCTGCAATCGATACAATATAAATAATCATTTGAGAAGTCGAAGAGATATTTTCGATAGGACCAATCATTTGCTTGTACAATGAATCATGCGCATCTAATTTATAATAATTAAAATCAATATTAGATTTTTTTGCTTCTTTTTTAAATGCATCAATATATTGTGGATCATTCAAGAAATACACGACTTGAACACTACTTATACCTTGGTCTACTTCTAATTTTTTCATAGTTGAATGTGGCATATATAGTTTATTAGCTGGATCCATAATAGGAGGAGCCTGTTGACCCATTGCTTGCTCATTTGTTTCGTAAATACCGATAATTTCAATCTCAAGGGTTTCCTTCTTATCCCCTGATTGTACTTTAACTTTGTCTCCTACTTTCAAATTGTTTAATTCCGCTAATCGTTTTTCCATTAAAGCTACATTCTGATCCTTCATTTGCTCTGTTATTGGTTTTCCATCAATGATTTTACTTTTTCCATTTTTAAAGCTTTCTTGTAATGCAGTCTTGCGAACTCCCTCAATCATAAAAGAAGCATTCATATCTATTTCTGTACCAGAGCTTGAACCGCCTCGCGCGGCCGCCATTCCCACTTTACCTTTTCCTTCTTCTTCTCCTTCTGAAGCCCCTACTAGTTTAAGCCCATCAGAAATACCGAAAGTATTAGTTATGTAATTATAATCTTTTACATACTTGGACTCCGCTAATTGATCTGTTTCTTTTGCATCGAGCTGCGGCGGATTTGGCATTTCTCCAGATTCCTTAGCTTTTTGACCTAATTTGTCGAAATCAAGACCTAAAGTAACATCTGCACCAAGTTTTTTTCTTGCAGCATCCGCTGCTTTTTTTGATGCATTTTGGATTGTGAAACCTGAAAGAACCAAGTTTGTAACAATCAGAAAAACTGCCATCAAAATTAATGATGTTCCTATCCTTTTTTTCATACTGAGAATTGCTCGTTTCATAAAATTCATTTTTTCTTACCTCCTTGATAACTTGTATTCTATATAGGTTATCTAGAGTTTATATGGAGCTAGTCGGTAGTTTAACTAGAGATATAAGGAGTTTATGTGTAGTTATTTACCTGTTCCAAAAAAGCTAGAACACAAATTCAAAAACGCAGTCATTTTTGAATATTGGTAAGGAGTTAGTCAATTTAAGAGACTTATAGAAAAGAGAGGTTAAGCTTAATTTAATGTATATAATATAAAAAATATATTTATTGTATAATTTCTATACAATAAATATAGAGAACCTATTTGTGAATATTTATATGAGAATTGTAAGTTCCTAATAGAAATTACATCTTTTAATAAGAAAAGAAACAATTTAACATTCTTTTATGTGGATATGAAT
>NZ_QNUD01000073.1:0-8744 GCF_008042405.1 Bacillus sp. SH7-1 | reverse complement strand
TTTAGCTTACTTTACGTTATGTTAGATGTAGAATAGAAAAAATGAAACAAAAAAGCAGCTAGCTTCATACTAGCTGCTGAGCCCCAGGGAAAGGGAGAAAAAGATAGGGTACTCCAAAAATCAACAATAGCTGTGTAACAGCCTGATTATAGTATAGACAAATTTTAAATTTTTAAACAGAACGATGAAAAAATAGGGTTAGGCTGTACCAACTTGATTTTGATCTGCAAGGTCAGAATCAAATGTATTTGTCGCACTCACACCGTTAAAAGTATTAACAACAAAACCAACGTTTGAAGCACCAGATCCATTATAAGCCTTCGTATTTTCTTTCGGAGAAACGTTGTAAAAATCCCCTAAGTTAAATGAACCGTTACTATTTTGTACAACTAAATTCCCTACAACTGAGGGCATAGTTTTCACCCACTTTACAATCATTTGTTAACACTATTATATGGCCGTATAGTCCAATTGGTTCATGTAACAAAAATTGTGGAATAGTAAAACCTTTGAAGTGTAGCTCTTAATAAAAGTGTGTTAAACTGAATGTAAGGTTTAGTAATTAAAAAACAATTGTATAATTAGTATATACGAAAACAAAGGAGGCAAAATGTAATGAATAATGTTATAAAAAAAGTAGATTTAACAGATGCAAAATCAAGTAATCTTGTTGCACTTATTTATAGCAATGAAGTTATATTGGTTGAAGAAGCATTTTGTCCAAATGAAATAAAATTAAAGTTTAATGAAATTGCAATTTTATCATCTATTAAAACAGCTCATATAACGAAAGTATCCATCAGAAAAGAACTTGAAGCAATTTTTCATGACACTGGTGTTCTATTGGTGAAGCATGGTGTTGAGTATGGAAACAGTCAATCTATCACCATGCATTTTGAACAATTTAAAAAGTTGCAACATGAGATTGAGAATTTAATAAAAAGTATGTAATAAGACAAGATGAAGATTTTTTCATAGAGGTGAACTGTTCTATGTTGAAAAAATGGTTTGAAAATTTTTTAGACGAATCTCACTGTAAACATAAATATAGTTTTATTGAGATACAAGATAATGAAGATTTCAAAAGTGGTAAGTTAGGTGTAGCTTATGTGTATAGGTGTGAGAAGTGCGGGAAAGAGAAGTTGAAATTTAAAAGCAATAACGAAATAAATAATGATTTTTTTGATATATAGGCAAGAGTAACTGTTATGGTTACTCTTTTTTGTATACGTAAACTCCTTCTAAAGTATGAAATGAGTTGATACTTTAGTAAATAGTTGAATGAAATGGAAAAGTGTAAAATGTTGTAAAGGAGGAGAGGTATTTGAAGCGAAAGGACATTGGGAAAATTGTAATTATAACAGGAGTGACGCAAGGTTTAGGTCGTGCAATGGTTGATCGATTTCATGAATTGGGATGGAGTATATTTGGCTGTGGACGTTCAAAAGATAAAATTGAAGAATTGAAAAAATATTACGGTAAGACACATGATTTTCAAATCATTGATGTTTCAGATTCTCAGCAAGTAAGTAGTTGGGCAAACTATATACTTAATAGTAATAAAGCACCCGATTTATTAATAAATAACGCATCGATCGTAAATAAAAATGCGCAATTGTGGAAAGTTCCAGCTCAAGAATTCGAAAATATAATGAATGTAAATGTAAATGGTGTAGTAAATGTAATAAGGGCGTTTGTTCCGTCGATGGTAGCCAGGAAAGAAGGAATTATTATTAATATGAGTTCTAGCTGGGGAAGAGAAGGTGAAGCTGAGCTTGCACCATACTGTGCCTCGAAGTTTGCAATTGAAGGCATTACGAAATCAATGGCACTGGAATTGCCCTATGGTATGGCTATTGTTGCATTAGATCCGGGTGGAAGTATTAGCACCCCGATGCTGTATTCATGTGCACCACAGTATGTAAATGAATCACCAACACCTGAAATGTGGTCACATCATGCGATTCAATATATATTGAATATAAAAATAGATCAAAATGGAGCTTCATTGACGTGCCCAGAATGTATGTAATTATATTTTGAATTGTATAAGTATCTTTTAATTAGTATATTTTTATTGATACACACTTTGTTAAAAAAGTACCTGTAAGGTGCTTTTTTGTATTTTTAACACATTATAGAATGCACAAAATTACATATAGAAAATAAATATGAGTTAAAGGATGCCATTTATGTATTTCGAAAGCACTAGAAAACTTCTAAATAGGTGATCAGAATGAATCCAAACGATTTAAAAGTGACAGGAGCATGGCTTCAAGTAGGAGGGAATCTTACAGCGGCAATTGGGACGACAAGAGGATTTATAGGTGAAGAGAAAGTTGAATCGGAGGTTGTAATTGTAGGAAGCTCATTACAAGCCCTCGGGTATATATTGCAAATGATAGCGAGTAATGAAACCGAAGATAAAGGTGAAAAAGAACATCAAAATATGTGTTTGGAGAAAAAAAGTGAAATGCTCGATAAAACGGGCATTGAGTTATTAGCGTTAGGGAATATATCAAATGTAATAGGAACATATTTTAATATAAATGAACAATTGAAAGAGAATGATTATCTTATAATTGTAGGGAATAGCTTACAATCGATTGGAGCTTTTTTAGGAGTAGAAGCGGCTTTGCTTCAGATGAAAATGTTGCAGAAGATTATAGTAATAGGAAATTCTCTGCAAAGTTTAGGCGCTGGACTTCAAGCGTATCAAGGTATTGTTAATGTAATGCAGAATAGAATAGAAAATGAAGACAGTAAGGTTGATAAGAAAGACGAGAGAATAATAGCACTTATTGGTGTTTGGATACAAGCGATAGGAACTGCTATTTCGGCAATTGGATTAACTATAATAGAGAAGGAAGAACGGTTAGAAAAAATAATATGAAATTGTTCATGTAAAGATGGTATGTAAAATTTCAATTTTACATAAGTAGAAAAGTTGAAGTGGTAGGTTTTTTGGCATTGAAATAGAATATATAATAGTAGAACAGTGATTAGTGGTTAATAAAAATATCGGAAATGCAAAAGTAATTAGTTTTTATAGCATATGGAGAGAGAGAAAAATACAAAACAAGGAGTTTTCAAGAGATGATGTATTTGTTGGCAATTCTTTTACCGCCTGTAGCCGTATTATTTTGCGGAAAACCATTTCAAGCAATAATTAATTTCATATTAACATTAATATTTTGGGTTCCAGGCGTTATTCATGCGATATTAGTTGTACATGATAAAAAAGCAGATCGGCGTTTAAAAAAACAAATTCAAGCATATGATGAAATAAATAAGAAGAACAGAAGATAGCTGAGTTGTGAAAGGATTTAAAAAGAAAGGGGGGAACTACCTCCTTTCTTTTTTTTATTCTGGTTAAGTTTAAATTTTAGTGTAGCGGTAAGAATTTTTAATATAAGTATTGTGATAATTCGTTTTAGAGTGTGCGTTTAATAAACCGGTGTAAATGTTTTCAGGAACGTTAAAGAAATCATACATTCCATTCTTTAATTGAATGCGTAAAATCATAGAAAAAGGATTATAGCCAACAGCAACTATAGTTTTTGAAATCACGGGAGATAGCTCCATCATTACGCAACTCCTCACTTTTCATTTTTAATAATTTCTTATAGATGTTGAGGTTGTGGTGTTGAAATCTTTATAATTAAAGAGGTATTATACTTATATGCAATATATTAAATGTTCGTTATACGTAATTATAAAGAAGTTCACACGAAGTACATATCGTTGTGCTATTTTTATTTCACCTTTGATTTATAAATAAGAAAATATTGACCATTTGAAAAAAAGGTATATTATTTATACGAGGTATTAAAAATTCACTTTTTACATTCTATGCTTAAAGGGGCAGCATTATTAGAAAAATAGAAGTGAAAATACTTTGTATAAGAAGCATTCTAAAATTTATAATCTGTGAATTAGGAAAATATTGAATGCTCCAGGTCAATATACTTTCTTAATTTAATTCATTTTAGAAAGTGACCTCAATATTTTTAAGTAAATCAACGGGAGAATTGAAAGGCAGGAGAAAGTAACATGTCAGAAAATTATCGTTCTCGAGAGGAGCGACGACAAGTTAAAAAGAAAAAACAACCAGCTTCTAAAACACAAAAACCAAAAGGTAAAACATCATTTTTTCGCAAGTTTTTAATTACTTGTTTATTACTTGGTATTGTTGGTTTAGTGGCGGGGGTTGCTACCTTTTTTGTAATGATTAAGGATGCACCAAAACTTGAGAAAGCAAAACTTGTTAATCCGTTATCCTCAAAAATTTATGATAAAAATGGCGATTTGGTATATGAATACGGGAAAGAAAAACGGACGAATGTTACGTATGATCAAATTCCTAAATTAGTAGAAAATGCATTTTTAGCAACAGAAGATGCACGTTTTTACGAGCATAGCGGAGTAGACTTTAAAGGTACTGCCCGTGCTGTTTTGGTGAGTCTTAAAGGAGATTACGGTTCACAAGGTGGAAGTACGATAACACAGCAAGTTATTAAAAACTACTTCTTATCGATGGAAAAAACATCAAAACGTAAAGTTCAGGAAATATATTTAGCGTATAAGCTAGAACAACAATATTCAAAACATGAAATTTTAGAAATGTATTTAAATAAAATTAACTTAGGAAACCGTTCATATGGAATCGCAACAGCAGCACAAAACTACTATGGTAAAGAATTGAAAGATTTAACATTACCAGAAGTTGCGATGCTTGCAGGGTTACCGAAAGCACCAAATAACTATGATCCAACGAAAAAGGAAAATGTTCAAAGGGCAACAGAAAGAAGAAATGTTGTTCTAAACTTAATGAATCGACATGGATATATAACAAAACAGGAAATGGAAGAAGCATCAAAAGTTGACGTAGAAAAGGGACTCAAGCCTGCAACTCAACTTCAAGCAATGCCATACCCTGCATTTATGGATGCAGTTGTGAAAGAAGTAGAAAAAGAATTGCCCGATGCTAATATTGGCTCTGATGGTTTAGAAATTCATACAACTTTGGATCCAAAAGCACAGGAATTAGCTGACAATATTTTAAATACAAATATTATTAATTATCCAAATGATAAATTCCAAGGTGCTTTCACATTTATGGATACGAAAACAGGTGAGGTTCGTGCTATAGGTAGTGGTCGCGGTGAAAATAAAGCAGTATTTAAAGGGCATAATATGGCAATTGAATTAGATCGTGCAGCTGGTTCAACTATGAAGCCAATCTTTGATTACGGTCCTGCAATTGAATACTTAAAATGGGCTACGTATCATCAAATTGATGATTCTCCATTTAAATATTCAACTGGACAAGAACTTCGAAATGCGGACAGAACTCATTTAGGCCCAATTACGATGCGCGAAGCGTTAAAAATGTCACGTAACGTTCCAGCAGTTAAAACTGCAAAAGAAGTAGGACTTAATAAATCAAAAGAATTCTCTGAGAAATTAGGTATTACATTTGATTCAACACCGAAAGAATCTACAGCGATTGGTACAAACGAAGTATCACCAACTGAAATGGCGGGTGCTTATGCGACATTTGGTAATGGTGGAAAGTATGCAAAACCACATTTTGTTAAGAAAATAGTTTATCCAGACGGCAAATCACAAAGCTTTGAGCAAAAACCAAAACAAGTTATAGCTGATTCTACAGCATATATGATTACTGATATGCTTCGCTCAGTAGTAACATCAGGTACTGGTACAGCAGCAAATATTAGTTCTTTAGACGTAGCTGGTAAGACGGGTACAACAAACTATGATTCAAAACAATTAGCGAAATTTAACATTCCAGAAAGTGCAACTCGTGATAGTTGGTTTGCAGGTTATACACCGCAGTATACGATGGCAGTATGGACTGGGTATATGAAAGATGGTAAAGACGAGTATATTAGTAGTAAAAATACAAAAATTGCACAGTTGATCTTTAAAGAAATGATGAGTGAAATGGCTACTGATAAATCACGCTTTAAAATGCCAAGTAGTGTAATTCAAGAAGGCAGTGAGCTACGTATAAAAGGTGAAAAACGTGATTCTTCTCCAAATACGAGCGTACCAGACACGACAGAACAACCAAAACAAGATCAGCAGCAAAAAACTGAAGAAGAGAAAAAGCAAGAAGAATTAAAGAAACAAGAAGAACTGAAAAAACAAGAAGAGCAAAAGCAACAAGAAGAACTTAAGAAGCAAGATGAACTTAAGAAGCAAGAAGAACAAAAGAAACAAGAAGAGCAAAAGCAACAAGAAGAACAAAAGAAACAAAATGAACAAAATAATGGTAATGGCCAAGGAACGACACCTCCAGCAAATAATGGAGGAGGCCAAGGAAATACGACACCTCCAGCAAATAATGGAGGAGGCCAAGGGAATACGACACCTCCAGCAAATAACGGAGGGGGCCAAGGAAATACGACACCTCCAGCAAATAATGGAGGGGGCCAAGGAAATACGACACCTCCAGCAAATAACGGAGGAGGTCCAGGGAATACAACTCCACCAGCGACAACACAACCAGATACAGGTGGTAATGCAGGAGAAGCCCCTGCCAATAATGGACAATAAGAAAATTTCATGAAAATATTAAAAAGCACTTAAGGTTTGTAAAAATTACAATCTTAAGTGCTTTTTTCGTTTAAATGCAGTAGCTATGAGACGATGTATATTAAATATTAAATGTACCATAGAAGTTTTGGAAATAAATTGAAGGGAAATGATAAAGAACTTGAGACTGAGGTAGTGGAGGATAACTGTGGCTATGAAAGGTGGTACTACTTGGATGTGCGCCATGATGCCAAAATGAGGGAGTAACTTGACCGGGAATTTGATATTGTTGCCAAGTTGCGGGAAGCTCAATTCCTACATCGGAACTAGCAGTATGAATTGCAGGAACGTGTATCCCAGGCGTCGAAGGGACTACGGCAGTTACTCTTGAAGATACCCACATAAAGTAATCACTCCTAATTTCTGATAATAAAGTAGTATATTCTTTTCACACATATAAAGGTACATATAGATAGGACTTTAGGCTAAAACATACGTATAAAGTTGTAAGACCAATTTAAAATGATGATGGACCATTTATTATAAAAAGATACGTCTATTTACGGAAGGAAAAGGAACAAAGAAGCTGTAAAATGGAGGTATTAATTGCAATAACTTACGTGTTTTTGGAGGAATTCTAATGGAACGATTATGGACGAAATCATTTATTCAAATGACTTTCGCAATGTTATTTTTATTTACAGGATTTTATTTACTTGTTCCAACGCTCCCGCTCTTTATTAAAGAGATAGGTGGCAATGAATCACAAGTTGGACTTATGATGGGAATGTTTACAATAGCTGCAGTTGTAATACGACCGGTTATTGGAGGGATGTTAGATCGATATGGTAGAAGATCTTTTATTATTTTCGGACTCATCTTTTTTGGGTTAACGATGTATTCTTATAATTTAGCGTCGACTATTGTCCTTTTAGCTGTTTTACGAGTTATTCACGGAGTAACATGGGCTGTTTCTACAACAGCTGTTGGAACAGCAATAACTGATATGATTCCAGATTCACGCCGTGGTGAAGGTATGGGTTGGTATGGGATGGCTATGACAATTGCAATGGCAATCGGCCCGATGATTGGATTATCGGTTGTACAAAATTATTCATTTCAAGGCCTTTTCTTGTTAGCAACTCTTTTATCCTTTATGGCAGTCGTATTATCGTTAATGACGAAAATGCCATTTACACCACAAAAAGAAAAAGGGAAAATACAATTGTTTGAAAAATCCGTTTTATCCATTACGATTGTCGTTTTCTTTTTATCATTTGCCTATGGAGGGATTACGACGTTTTTACCGCTATTTGCATCGTCAATTGATGTGAATCCTGGGACATTCTTTCTTGTATATGCAGTCGCATTAACAATTATAAGACCAATTTCAGGGAAATTATTAGATAAATTTGGAGAAGTATTCATCATACTCCCAGCATTATGCATTACTATTTTAGCTATCGTTGTATTAACTCTTTCAAACGGTTTGACGGGTGTAATGATTGCAGCGATATTATACGGTATTGGATTTGGCTCAGCACAACCAGCTTTGCAGGCGGCGATGCTTACAATAGTTGATCCGAGTAAAAGAGGGGTTGCTAACGCTTCATTTTTTACTGCATTTGATTTAGGAATTGGATTGGGGGCAATTTTACTTGGATTTGTTTCGCAAATGTTTGGTTACCGTATTTTATTTGCGGGTAGTGCAATTTCAGGATTAATTGCTTTAATTATTTTTGTCGTTCTTGTAAAACAACGATTAAGTAAAAAAGAATTTGCGTAAACTGGAGGAACAAAGATGAAAATTTCAATTGATCATAAAGCTCTACAATGGTTTAAAGAAGAGTTACGTATAAAGCATGGTGAATCTATACGGTTTAATGTAAGATACGGAGGAGATAGCTCGATTCAGCCTGGCTATTCTTTAGGGATTGTTGCGGAGAAACCAGATGGGGGAATCGTGTCAGTTGAGAAAGAAGACATTCTATTTTTTGTGGATGTTGATGATCTTTGGTACTTTCAAAACTATGATTTAGTTGTAGGTTATCATGAGGGAACAGAAGAAATTCAATTTAATTACGTAAAATAATAACTTTATTAAAAATAAATAAATTTTATATGAAAATTATATTTAGAGAATAGTGAAATAAGTATAATGCAAAAAACGAGCTGTATATGTT
>NZ_QNUD01000072.1:0-672 GCF_008042405.1 Bacillus sp. SH7-1 | reverse complement strand
ATGTGGAGCTGAGTTTTAGATCGAGGACTTAACCAATTATTGATGTCAAATGTTATCTAGTTTTGAAGGAATATGCCTTCAATTAAGTTTGGTGATGATGGCAGAGAGGTCACACCCGTTCCCATACCGAACACGGAAGTTAAGCTCTCTAGCGCCGATGGTAGTTGGGACCTTGTCCCTGTGAGAGTAGGACGTTGCCAGGCAAAATGGAGGATTAGCTCAGCTGGGAGAGCACCTGCCTTACAAGCAGGGGGTCGGCGGTTCGATCCCGTCATCCTCCACCATATATGTCGGAGGGGTAGCGAAGTGGCTAAACGCGGCGGACTGTAAATCCGCTCCTTCGGGTTCGGCAGTTCGAATCTGCCCCCCTCCACCATTCTTAATTAATGGGCTATAGCCAAGCGGTAAGGCAACGGACTTTGACTCCGTCATGCGCTGGTTCGAATCCAGCTAGCCCAGCCATTAAGAGCCATTAGCTCAGTTGGTAGAGCATCTGACTTTTAATCAGAGGGTCGAAGGTTCGAGTCCTTCATGGCTCACCATTTTAACAAAATATGCGGGTGTGGCGGAATTGGCAGACGCACTAGACTTAGGATCTAGCGCCTTTGGCGTGGGGGTTCGACTCCCTTCACCCGCACTTTTAATAAAATAACTCAAACATGTCTTGCGGAA
>NZ_QNUD01000071.1:0-1298 GCF_008042405.1 Bacillus sp. SH7-1 | reverse complement strand
GTGTGATGAAGACAGGTTGGCTGAAAGATAATGATAGATGGTACTACCTGGATGCCAATAACGGTGGTTCAATGAAAACAGGTTGGGTAAACGTAGAAGGAAAATACTATTATTTAGATACGGATTCAGACCCAAATAAAATTGGTGTGATGAAAACGGGTTGGGTAAAGGATAATGATAAATGGTACTATCTGGATGGAAGTGCAGATGGTTCAATGAAAACAGGCTGGGTACAAGTAGAAGGAAAATGGTACTACTTAGATGCCAATAACGGCGGATCTATGGTAACTGGACAAGTTACTATAGATGGAAAGACTTATACATTTGCTGATAATGGTCAGTGGATTGAAAATGCTGGAGATATTAGTGCATATGGTTACCAGATGCCTATAAAAAATCCAAATGTGAGTTCAGGGTACGGACCTCGTTGGAATGAATCTCATAAGGGGATTGACTTTGCAGCAACAACAGGTACACCTATTATGGCTGCTAAATCTGGAACTGTAGAATTCTCTGGTTTTGGTTCACCTGGCTCATTTAATGATTATGGAAATGTTGTAGTTATCAAACATGAAGATGGATATTACACGTTATATGCCCACATGAGTGAGAGAATAGCTCGTAAAGGGGATTATGTTCAACAAGGTCAAGTAATAGGTAAGGTAGGAGCCACAGGGAGAGTTACTGGTCCTCATCTACACTTTGAATTGAAAACGGAATATAAATTTGGTCAGATTAATCCAACACCATATTTACCATTTAAATAGAAGTTAAGATTTAATATTTAAAAGAGTAATATATTAAAATGTAGTAGTAAGAATGGAGAGGGAAATATGAAAAAACAGATTGCAGCACTTACATTAGCGACAACTCTTGGCTTGAGCATTCAGCCAATTGTAAGTTCAGCCGAAACAGCTCAAAATATGCAAGCTACTGAACAGAGTGGTTGGGTAAAAGATGGAAATGGAACATGGTTCTACTTTGAACATGGTGTAAAAAAAACAGGCTGGCTGAAAGATAATGATAGATGGTACTACCTAGATGCCAATAACGGTGGATCTATGAAAACAGGCTGGTTAAACGTAGAAGGAAAATACTATTATTTAGATACAGATTCAGACCCAAATAAAATTGGTGTGATGAAGACGGGTTGGCTGAAAGATAATGATAGATGGTACTACCTAGATGCCAATAACGGTGGATCTATGAAAACAGGCTGGATAAACGTAGAAGGAAAATACTATTATTTAGATACAGATTCAGACCCAAATAAAATTGGTGTGATGAAGACAGGTTGG
>NZ_QNUD01000070.1:0-2319 GCF_008042405.1 Bacillus sp. SH7-1 | reverse complement strand
TTATTGCATCGGCGACTTGTCTTATATTACACCTCTATTCAGTAATAGTCAATATTAATCTTTCACTTTTTTAGAAAAGATGAAACAGTTACTCATATTTCTCTTTATTTTTCATACATATAATTAAAATACTTGAAAGGGGTGTAGAGATTGTTCGATCCTCCCTTATTACACATCATCAATGCCCATTCAAGAACTCCACATTATCATAAGAATTTTCCTATCATTCTATTTTGGAGCCAAAAAAGTGGTTGTACTTCTCTTGCCAAGTGGTTCTTTTACCAGATTAATTTATTACAAACAGCTCTAAGTTATAGTCCTTTCATTCATAATTATGAATATGATATATACAAAAGTACACCTGCCTATAGTGTACGACTAGGTATAGCATTACGAGAAAAACAAAAAGAAACTTTTAAACTTGTTCGTAACCCTTATAGACGAGCAGTGAGCTCTTTCGTATCCTTAATCGCACCTCCCTATATAGAGAATCCCGAATGGAAGCCCATCCGAAAGTTTCTATATCAAGATGAAAATTCCTCCAAGGGCCTCTCATTTAAACAATTTCTATACTATCTATTTATTAATGATGCTCAAGGAAATGATATTAACCCGCATTTTACACAACAATATATAGCTGGTGAAGAAGAATATGTAACCAATTATATATACTTAGAAAACTTTTATCAGGAAATGAAGGCATTAGAAAAGCGTTTCGAATTAAAAACTGCACCAATAAATGAGTTCTCAACATCATGGCATCATCAAACTCCCGCCATGATTTATAAAGGGAATTTTAGCGAAGCCGATATTACTGATCCTTTATTTCCTCGCTACCCTACTTTCGAAAGTTTTTATGATACCGAATGTATACAACTCGTTCAAACAATATTTCAAAATGATTTCAATACGTATAAATATAGTAGAGAATACCTATACTGATTTCAATCCATTATCTTTGCCAAATATAAAAAACACCTAATATATAAGGTGTTTTTTATATTTAAACTATATACAATATGTTACTTAGCAGTCCTTACTATTCAAGTTATTTCTCTTTAATAGCTTACTTATTTTTTGCTTATCTGCCCATATCACTCCAAATAAAACTAAGCTACCACCTATTACTATTCTCCACGTTAAAGATTCATTTAATAGAACAATTGAAGCAACAATACTTATTAACGGTAAGGCATTTAAATATAATCCACTTACTGATGCCGAGACTGTCTCTAATGCTCTATTCCAAAACCAATACGCTAAAATTGTTGCCCCGATAACAAGATACATTACACTAAATCCCGTCTTCCATGTTTCAATTTCTGGGAAACCATAGTAAAAAGTTTCTGCCATTGCAAATGGTAATAGAATAACAGCCCCAATAATTAAAGTTAATGTTGTAAAAACCTTGTTTGATAGATACTGTTCTTGGTTTGGTCTTTTCAGCAATACTGTATAGAAAGCAAATAAGAAAGTGCTTAATAAAATAAGGATATCTCCTATTAAAGATACTTCCTGATCAACTTTACTAGATGGAATTGTAATAAGAAGTACTCCGGCAGCCCCGAGTACAATACCGATCCAATAATTAAGCTGAATTTTTTCTTTCAAAAAGAACGCAGAAAACAGAATTGTAACTAACGGTAAAGCAGCATCAATAATACTAACATGCAATCCACTTGTTAAAGAAATACCGTAGGATGTGAACATAAAGTACCCAGCTACGCCAGTAAAAGATAGTAAACTCATTCTTTTCCACGGGACTTGTTTATGTGCAACTGATCTTTTTAATTGTTTAAATGAGAATAGTAAACAGATTCCACCAGCGAATAAAAGACGAATAAATAACAAAGTAAATGGCTGAATAGATTCTAATGCCCACTTTGTTGGTGCAATAGCTGTCCCCCATAATATAACAGCCATTAATAACATGCATATTTCTTTCATAATCCCCCACACCCATCAAAAGATATATGTTAACTATCTTAATTATAGAGTTTTTTCCATGTGAAATCCTTTAGAAATGAAAAAACGGTATGTAAAAACAACTGAATAGCTATTTTTCACATACCGTTTTCATATAAAACCTAAAATGTTTTTAGTCATTCTACAACTTAATTAACAAAAAGGTAATTCTTACCTTAAGATAACATGTAAACATATTATTTTATAATCTTTTACGGCATTATCGTCCAAAATTCGTTTTAAACAGTCTCTATTTTATTCTTTTCCCTCTGTAAGATAACTAAAGGTAAATAAAAATAAACACAAAAAACCTAAGTCGAATCGACTTAGGTTTTTGCTTGGCGACGTCCTACT